>JAAXHD010000189.1:45961-112950 GCA_012271015.1 Candidatus Poribacteria bacterium
CGCTCGGCGGTGATGGTGTCGGCATAGTCTTCGCATTCTACTAAGATAAACTTCCGATTCCCATCATCTTCTCTGTTAAGGGACAGAACGGCATGGGCGGTAGTGCCGCTACCAGCGAAGGAGTCAAGAACGACGGCGTTTTCATCGCCCATGGTTGCGTAATTGACAATACGTTTTATTAAATCCCTACGTTTTGGATTTGGAAAGTCAATCCCTAAGGCGTTCATTAAAGAGGAGGATTCATTAACAACCAGATCTGTCCAGAGTGAACTCAATATCCGTCTATCTGATGGAGGAACATAATGTTCAGGTCGATTTGTCGTTGACATTCGCAATAAATCAGGTTTCTGAGGTGATTGCGCAAACCACCACTCATCAATTTCGGTTTGACTTGGATAGGGTCCACATTCATCAAGCAGATGTTCATAATTTTCTATAGCATTCAGGCTTCTTTGTCTCTCCCATCTCCACTGACCTGTTTCCGGAGTTATTCCCATTAACTTATATCTCATTGTCGGTCTATCGGTGCCGCGCCAATGATTATTCCAACTTCCAGTTTTATCTTCATCAATATCAACGGTCAAATGGGGAAACCTCATATCAGCGGATTTACTGAAGAAAAGCATATATTCTGAGCCCATATTCAGGCGATCTACGTACTCAAACTGGGCTTGAATATTTTTGATACCGCGGCGGATACTGACTACATTTCTAAAATTTCCCTCCTTAAAAACCTCCTCCATTAGCATCCTTAGATGGTGTACTTCATTATCATCAATAGAGATAAAGATTACACCATCGTCAGCAAGCAATTCTTTAAGCAGGTGCAATCTCGGCCACATCATGCAGAGCCATTTGTCGTGTCGTTCCAAGTCTTCGTTATCAACGGGTGCGCTCTCGGTGAGCCATTGCTGCATCAGGGGACTGTTTACGTTGTCGTTGTAGACCCAGCCTTCGTTGCCGGTGTTATAAGGCGGGTCGATATAGATGCATTTGATGCGGTTTGCATAGCGTGGCAGTAACGCCTTGAGGGCATGCAGGTTGTCGCCGTGAATGATGAGGTTGTCGTCTATGCCGGTCGGGTTGCAGGAGCGGGTTTCGTCGGGTTCGAGGGGTCGGTAGGGAACGGTGAGATGGTGTGCGTAGATGTGTTGTTTTCCTTTGAATTCGAGCGTGGGCATGGGCGGATCCTTTCGGTTTATACAGGACTTACGTAAATTGAGCAAATATCGGACAGTCAGACGCAAAAAACCGTAATTTCGTCCTTTAAACCCCCTAAATCCCCCTTATCAGGGGACTTTAAGAGGGAATGCGTAAGTCCTATTATAGATATTTTCCCTTCCTCGACTTACAGACGAGTGATTTCTAATTCCTTGCAGATTTTATTGGCGGTAATATTATTGATCTCGGTGTGTCTTGGTCCTGAGGTGCGGGTGCCCCGTTCCGAATTCCACCATCGTGGGTGTCTACTACCTTCTCTAAGAAGTTCGCATCTGTGGTCTCTAAGATGTTTAATCAACTGCCTACGTTTCATATCGCTATGCTGACTTCCTCAAACCCGCTTTCAATTTGATGCGATGCTCCCTGCATACCGAACTCTAATATGTCCGAAACTTTTACCCCCTCAACCTCACTCTCAGTCCGGAGAGACATTTCAGGTCCTTCATATTCTAAAATTTCACGAAGCGTGATTTGCAGCGTATCTAACAATTCACTTTTCGTTCGTTCTTGACAGATAACCCCCGGACTTTCAATATCCACCCGATCCACCACCCCTCGCTTTGCCGGATAAGTGCAGTATAGGATTTTAACATTGTTTTTCTCCGTTGAGATTTTAAAACAAGTATAGCACTAAGTTAGGAAGGTTTCAAGTTTAAATATGAAGAAAACGGACAGGAACGGCAAGAGATGAGAGAAGAAAAGGCGAGGTTCGGAAACCTCGCCAGCGGAGAACGGTTCGTACGAGTCGGGAATCGGAGTGTTTTTGCTGGGGGTGTTTTTGCTGGGGTATTTCTGCGTATTGCTGGGGTGTTTCCTCAATTTCCGCCCTCCTACAAAAGGACTGAATGCCTCAGCGAAAACGTTTGAATTCACTCGCGCAATATGCTATGATGTTAGCGGCGTGGGAAGAAGGTATCAATCCCTGCTTCAATGTCCTCAATTGGATGTCCGTGTTGCTGCTGATAACTTTCGTGGGTGCCGCGTTCTGTTGCTGTCAGGTCGGTCAGAGGGAAGGTAATGGCTTCTTTGCTACGATTCCCGGATTCGTTCATGGCGATGTTCATCTCTTGATCTTGCCTGGCGAGTGCGGCACCGTATTCAGGTTCGGTATCGTTAAGCACAGCCGTGGCGATGCTGAGCAGTTCATCTGCGACTGCCATTTGTCTCTCGGAAATGGCATAGTTCTTGAGTGGATTTTCCCATGTCACGGTCTGTTCAGGTAATTGCAATTCGATTTTCTCAATAACTTCGACACCATCCACGTCAATTGTGGTTTGCTTGGGGCGGTAAGCGATCCCCAGCGCGCCAGATTGTAGATCGTCTGCGGGTGTTACGTAGATATCCTCACCGACAATGGTGCCTTTGCTACCATCAATCTGCGAAATGCCGGTTTGTCCTCGTCCCAAGGATCGGGCGTGAATCACGTTGGAATACACCATGAGGGCGGTCGCGTTGTTGTCGAATTCAATGAAGGCAAGGCTCCAGTTGTCGCTTGTATGATGCCGCTTCATCCGGTCGATAATCGGAATTACAGGACTTGTTTGCGTGATACCGAGCATAGACTTCGGTTCACCACCCGCACGGAGACGGAGCATGCTCATCCCATGATGACCCCCTTCGTGGAAAATTCGGTAGATTCGAGCGACTTCGCCGATAACGTCTGCTTCAATAACTTTTGACAAAAACCGCTCACGTGGCACACGGTAATAGTTTTCAGCGATCTCAAGTTTGACGTTATTGGCTTTGGCTCGTTCAATCATCAGATCTGCTGTGGGGAGTGTAACAGTAATAGGCGTTTCACAAAGGATATGAACGCCGGCATCTGCCATAAAACATGCAATCGCGTGATGTGCGAGAGCCGGAACCGTAATATCAACGACATCGAGTTGTTCATGTGCAACGAGATCCCGGACATTGGTGTACGGGGTCGCGCCATATTGCTTCGCGTAATTCGTTGCTACTTCCTCATCTATATCGCAAATTGCGACGAGATTGTAAATATCTTTGAGTTTCGGAATAACAGGCAGATGCGCACCTCCGCCTCGCCTTCCTGCACCAATTAAAGCGATATTGAGTTTGGACATGGCAGTCTCCTTCTATTGGCTATCAGTCATCGGCTATCGGTATTTCGTTTGTAATGAAGATAACAGTTATGTAGAAATGTGTCAACGGAAAACATTGGTCACCGAAATATGGGCAGGCACAAGACCTGCCCCTACATTGTCTGACAAAACAGAGAGATTTACGGTAGTCGGTAAAAAATTATGTTAGCCATCATCCTCAAAGAACTCCATTGCTACTGTAATTCTACCAAATATCGACGTATCCAGTTCCTGATTATATGTGCGCTCACATTGCTGTTGTTCGCAGCAACAGTTGAATTCTACGCCGACAGTCGAACGGGAAAACCGATTGATGTCGGGAAACAGACGTATACGTTTTTTATCATCGCCCTTTTCATTGTGCAATTTTGGGTGCCAAGGCATGCAGTTGAAGCGTGGCACATGGAAGGGATTCAAAGGTTTTATCAAGCACATCCACAAGGATATGGACAGAATGGAGCACTTCTGGCGTTAACGCCATTGACAAATTGGAAAATCTTGGTAGGTAAACTTAGCGCAATTGTGGTGTGGGCTCTGTGGAGTATTTGGTTAATAATTCCACTATTGGCACTCTCAAATTATATAGGTGGTTTGACAGGGACGCAATTGGTGAGGTGCGTGGCAGTTTTATTGGTCAGTTGTATCTTTTATGCATTTATCGGTGTCAGTTTCGCGTTATGGTATTCCCCGATTCGGGCAAAGAGTATCAGTTATGGGCTTATTCTGCTTACTACTTTTCTCCCACTGGTTCCAGTTTCGCCATTTAAGGCAATTCCGTTGTTCGCGGTAACAAGTCCACTGTGTTCCATTTTATCAATTCTTAACGCGGATACCATGCACTTGTGGATGTGGAATATCGGATTGTTTTGTGTGTTATCCGTGTTGCTTTTTCTTATTCTGCTTAGATGGATGCGTTTTTAAGCTGAGGAATAAGAGTCGGGAATCGGAGTTCCCTCCTACAAGAGAACTGAATACCCTAACATTACCGACAGAAAGGTTGATTTTTACCTGGAAACGTGGTAATATGTAATCGGTTCTGGCAGGCATGTACCACCGTAAATCCTCTGGTAGTTCCTCCCTTCTTTTCAATGTTATTTTAATCCTATAAATATTCTTATGGCACCTACAGCAAATTATTCATCCAATATTCAAGAAACATCGCGGTCTGGGCATCCGGGTGTAACCTTCCGCGCGATTCTGATCGGCATCGTCCTCATACCACCAAACACCTATTTTATCATGGCGAACCATCTCCGTTACTGGAGTACCCTCCCGACAACGATGTCGCTGATTTACAACGTCGTGGTAACATTGGTGGTGTTGACGGGTCTCAATTTTTTGCTCAAATTGTTGCTACCCCGTTTTGCGCTCCGACAGGGAGAACTGCTCACTATCTACGTTATCCTTTCTATCTCATCAGCAATCGCGGGGCATGATATGATGCAGACAGTTGTGCCCGTTATTCCGAACGGTTTTTGGTTTGCGACACCCGAAAATGAATGGCAACAACTTTTCTGGCGGCATCTACCGAATTGGATGACCCTCAGTGAGTTATCCGTCTTGCAAGACTTCTACGACGGCGATACAACCTTTTATACACAAAGGTATCTGGCAGCGTGGTGGGAACCGATTTTATGGTGGACTATTTTTTTATCTGTCCTGATTTGGGTGATGATTTGTATCGACCTGCTTCTTCGGAAGCAGTGGATTGAACGAGAGCGGCTCAGCTACCCGATCGTCCGTCTGCCGATAGAAATGACCTACTCAGATGGACGCCTCTTCAAAAACGGAATGTTCTGGGCAGGATTCGCGATTGCGGGAGGTATCGATCTAATTAACGGTATCCATGCGTTCTTTCCGGCATTTCCTGAGATACCGGTTCGTCAGGCAAACCTCGGCATCTATTTCACCGAAAAGCCGTGGGATGCAATCGGCTGGACTCCCGTTTATATTCTCTCATTCGGTGTAGGACTTGCTTTTTTAATGCCGTTGGAGATGTCGTTTTCGCTCTGGTTTTTCTACCTATTTTGGAAAGGGGAACGTGTTTTGGGACGAGCGATGGGACTTCAAGTTTTGCCCGGGTTCCCCTATGACGGACCGCAAGGTGTAGGCGCGTATCTGGCTATCGCCTGCTTTGCGCTCTACGGTGGACGCAAGCATTTTTATGCGATATTCAGAAATCTGATCCGAAAAGCAGATACAAACCTTCCACCTGAAATGCGAGACACAACGGATTATCGGTGGCCCGTAGCAGGATTAATCGGAGGCGTTCTCTTTCTCTTCATCTTCTCAAATCGAGGAGGGATGGCGCTCTGGATGATAACGTTGTATTTCGCCATCTATTATCTTCTTGCGCTGGGAATTACACGCGTTCGTGCTGAAGTGGGTCCACCGACCCATGAGATGTTCGTAGCAAACCCCCGACAATTTATCATAGATTCGCTCGGCTCGCGTATGATCCCGCCACCGAGCCTCACGATGATGTCGCTCTATTTTGCTTTCAATCGCGGGTACCGTGCCCATCCAATGCCCCACACATTGGAAGGTTTTAAACTCGTGGAAGTGGCAAATATGCGTGCAGGCCGGATGGTAGTAGCACTGATGTGCGGCGTTTTTTTCGGCATCCTCGCCTCATTCTGGGCGTATCTGGTGGTTTCTTACAAGATAGGCGCGAATCCTGGGTTAGGGACTGGTGGTTACAATATGCTCCGCTCGTGGCTCTACTATCCGACAGAAACAAACATCCCCGCAGTGGGGTTTATGGGGGTCGGATTCCTGTTCACGGGATTACTGTGGTGGATGCGAACCCGTTTTCCGATGTTCCCGTTTCACCCTACTGGTTACGCCGTGGCGAGTAGCATGTGGACCTTCGGGTGGCTTTGGTTCTCTGTGTTAATTAGTTGGGGGATCAAAAACCTCATTTTGCGGTTCGGCGGTATTCGGCTTTATCACCGCGTGTTACCGCTCTTCTTGGGACTCATTCTCGGTCAATTTATTGTAGGTGGCACGTGGGTGCTAATCCGACTGATCTGGGGTGTGTCTGTGTATTCGTTCTATCGGTAAATTGTCTGAATCAGGTTTTTTCGATCTTCAAGGATTCCCGGGGTAAGAGAATTATTGAACTGAAGGCCCGTGCTTATACTGAAAAAGGCTTGATAGTTTTTGCAAAACTCGGGTATAATATAAATAAGAAAATAAAAGAGCAGAACACTTATCCCCAACAAGGTATTCAACAAGGAGAACAGGCATGGCGATGTCCGAAAAGGGTGGGCACCTCGGTTATGCCCTGCCCGAAGAAAGAAGTCTTTATCCAGACACGGATGGTCAACCTATGGCAGCGAGTGATGATCATAGACGCGTTCTGATGCGGATCCTTCGGGTGCTTGAATCGTTTTTTAAAGATAACCCAGAGGTGTATGTCTCTGGAGATCTGCTGATGTACTATGTGGAGGGGGATCCCCGGAAAGTCGTGGCTCCGGATGTGCTTGTCTCTTTCGGGATAGGTCAGAAGGCGCGTCGGACGTATCTCGTCTGGCAGGAGGAAAAGCCGCCTGATTTCGTGATGGAGTTGGCGAGCGAAAGTACCTACCAAAAGGACTTGGGGGAAAAGATGCAGATTTACGCGGGTTTAGGGATTACCGATTATTTCTTGTGTGATATAGAGGATTTATATTTACCCGCTCCGCTGATGGGGTTTACATTAGTAGATGGCAAATATCAACCGGTTCCGCAAGCGACAGACGGGGGTGTTCATTCCGCAGTAATCGGTTTAACGTTGCACCTGCAGCCCGACGTTTTACAGTTTTATGATCCTGCTACAGAGCAGTGGCTTCAGACCCCGGAGGAAGCAGCAGAAGCTCGCACAGAGCAGGAAACTCTGGCACGCCAGCAAGCGTCGGCACGCGCAGAGACAGCGGAGGCGGAAGTTGCACGCCTGCGCGCCGAACTGGAACCTTTGCGGGGTAATCCCTAAGGCATCGGCAGGATAGGGACATTGCTCTTACAAGTACCCAGCAAATTGATCTCGGACGCGCACTTTATCCGCGTCGTCCCCAAAACCGAGACTAAACCATCCGTCATAGCCGCGTCCATTCAACTGTGCAAATAGATCCGCAAAATCGATCGTCCCTTCGCCGGGAATGAGATGGATTTCATACTCACCGGTATTGTCGTTGAGACGGACCTGACCGATGTTCTCTACGCCGAATGCATCCAAAAATCCTTGCCATCCCTCAGGAACGAGATGCCCATGCGCGACATTAAACGCCCACTTGAGATACGGAGAGCGAAGCGCATCAAAAAACCAATGCGTCTCTTCAACATTATGAGGGATATAATGGATTTCAGCGTGTTCAGGTTCCCGGTTGTGGTTCTCAAAGAAGATGACGATCTCTGCCTGTTCTGCCCGATCGACCAGTCGCTGGATCCGTTCAATCGCCGCGTCCCGACGTTGTGCGACATCCCCAAAATGATAACCGCCATGCCCAATGAGCCACCCGCACCCAAGCCGTTTTGCGAGTTCTAAATTAGCAAAGAGATAGTCGTCAACGGCTTCAGACATAATAGGCGTGTATTCAGCGTTGTTGATTGCCGACGAAGGGTGAATACCCATGGCGACTTCGTGTGTTTCACAGAGGTCTCGGACTGTGCGAACGCGCGCCGAGTCAAATGAGGCTACGTCATTTGGCGGAACATCGGCTTGGAAGTCGATATATCCAAATCCATTTTCTGCTGCCCATTGGATCGATTCTTCAAGCGGTCTATTTTTGGGTGCATCAAAACCGAAGCGATCTTTTGTATTATTCTGCAAAGTCTCTGCCCTCCCGTTGTGTAGCTTCCCATTTCCGATGCGTTGCAAAAAGTTTGACTTCAAAGGGACGCATTCGTGTCACGAACGACCCATCAGACACAGCGGTTTTCTCGTCTCCGTAGAGTTCCACAAACTTGGTGCTGTTGAGGGCATCCAATCCGCTGACTTCCACGCCCATGTGGGCATGTTCATCTTCGTTAACGAGGACAATGAGCCAGTCCCGTCCGGTTCTCCGAGCCGTGATGCTCACGCCGCGCAGCGAGGCAGGGATGGATATATCGGTGCGTCCATCATCAATCGCTTGGACTGTAACATACTGCTCAACGGGTGCTGTGAGAAAAGGTTGGAGCGCGGCGAGTTCACTCGTCAAGGCGTAAAGCGACTTCCGAAATGCCTCTTTTCCGTCGGATTTGAGATAACTGGAACCCCAATACAGTATGCCTCTCGCGCCGTGCGTGATGCAAGCATACGCCATCAGGCGCGACTCAGCAAAGGTGGGAAAGGCGATAATGTCGGTGTCTCCGTCGTCCAAATCGTTCCATGAAAATCCCTGAAGCACCATCCATACAGGTCTGCCTTTGCCGACCTGTCTCCAACGGTCTGTTGAATCGGCAAGCCGGATAGCGGGACGACCCTCCGCCCGAATGGGATAATCATCGCAACCGGTGATGTCTACGGAGTCAATGTACTGTCGGACAAATTTCAGATCGCTGTCGCGCGCTTCATTTATCCAAATCTGTCGATTCTGTGGATCAATACTGCGGATGAATGCAATAGCCTCGCGCATATTCGGCATAATCTCTGCTGCCTGTTCCTCAGAATATTGGATAGCGAGCGGGGTCTGCATCCACCACTCGCCCTTATTCGGGAACACCGCCAATTGATCCTGTTTCCAGAGTCCACTATATGCGGTGAAACTCCACACCACCTCATCTGGACCTTCCCACACAGCAAGAGCAGGATGCTCTGCCAGCGTACGGACATGCTCCTGAAACTCTGATGTCGCACCGGATCGAAGTGCCAACGGTACCCACCCCATCATCCCGTGGGCATGTGCGCGATCCAGTGAATCCGTGTTCCCACATCGAATGAGATTGACCCCTGCTTCTGCCATATCTTTGAGTGCGTCATCGTCAGCGGGGTGTTCATAAAACCCGATCGGGAAGCGTCGGCGTCCATCCTGCGTGAGAAACCCATCGCCGTATCCATAGAGCATATCGTTCATTAGGAGCCTCCATCTCATATATCCTTACGCCAATAGGTGATTTTCCCACCATGCGACGTAATCGGCATCGCTTATATCGTGTGAGAGTCCTCGCTTTTCCATGTCCTGCCAGAATCTTTCCGCCATATTTTCGTCCCAATACGTGGTGACCTCTGAGGATTCAGGTATGTCTCCCATGTCCCCTGTTTTCGCTATCCACGAATCGAGTTGCGCGGCGAGTTCGCTTTGCACGGTGTCATAGCCTGGATCAGCGGCGAGGTTATTAATTTCATAGGGATCTGTTTCCAGATCATACAACTCTTCAGCTGGACGTGTCTGTTTCATGAAATGCTGTTGCGCGGCGGATAACTTACCCTTCGCGTCTAACAGTGGCATCAAGGTCCAGAGTGGATACTGCAGTTTCTTATAGCCGTTGAATTGCCTATAGGGACGCTCAGGGTGATAATTGCGAATGAATTTATAGCGGTGTGTCCGTATGCATCGGATTCTGTCATCCGTTCCGTCACACCGATCTCTCGCCGCGAAGATAGCGTCGCGTGATGTAGCGTCTGTTCCGAGGAAAACTTGCCCTTGCATATACCCAGGAATATCAACACCAGCAAGGGATAACGTTGTTGGTGCGAAATCAACGCCGCTGATGAGTTTATCATCGAGGGTGTTAGGCTCAACATGTCCGTGCCATCGGACGATGAGTGGAATATGGATGCCCCCGTCATAGAGGAACTGCTTGCAACGGATATGCGCCCGTCCGTGATCGCTCATGAAGAAGATGATGGTATTGTCTGAGAGTCCTTCATCATCGAGTCGCTTAAGAATCTGTCCGACCTTCCTATCCAAGATTTGAATGCTTTCGAGGTAGAGTGCCCAATCCTTTCGGACGAGTGGATGATCGGGATAGTAAGGTGGCAATTCGACATCCTCAGGGGAAATAGGACGTTCTGGATCGGGTTTGAAGACGCGGTGTGTATCAGGGATGTTAATCTGCGCGTAAAAAGGTTGCCCTTCGGGGCGTTCGCTCCAGTCGATGCCATCAAAAGGGTGTTCCCGCTGAAAGTTGAAATCGGTTTTTCCGGGGCGATCATAGGGTGGTCCTGGACTGTTGCAAGTAAAATAGCCTGCTTCCCGGAAGCAATCGGTGATGAGTTTCATATCCGTCCGTAACGGCTTATCACGGTTGCTGCGATGGTTGTGCGCATCAAAGTGCGTCTGATAGGTACCAGTGATCAGTGCGGAGCGACTCGGTGAGCAGACCGGGCATGTGACGAAAGTATTGGTATAACGAACACCTTCAGACGCGAGCCGATCAATATTTGGTGTCGCAACGGCAGGTGTGCCGTAACAGCCGAGATCAGGTGAGAGATCTTCACCGTAAATCCAGAGGACATTCGGTTGTGTTGTGGGCATATTTTAATTATTCCTTGCGGATAAGTATCAGTTGCTTGTATCTTGGCGTTCTTCGCTTTCGAGTTGAAGAAACACCCCAGCAAGGGGAAATTGAGGAAATACCCAAGCAAAAACACCCTGCGCCGTTTTTGCAGGCTTAGGTTTCGTTAGGTCTGCACAAACTAACAGTTTATGCTACAAGTAACTACTCCGTTCCGTTGACATTGTCCACCACATAACGATTACGGAAGAGCGTTCGCCGGAGCGGCGGCATTTCAGCGAGGAGCTTCGGGGGCGGTTGGTACACCTTGGCGAAACCGCTATCAACAGGGCTATACAGGTTAAAAACGGCAATCCTATCATTTTCAGTATTCGTCCATTCCGTGGCACTATGGGTGAGTGCTTCCGTGAAGAAGAGTAGCGAACCCCCTGGACAGCCGTAAGTCGACCAAATATCAGAATCAGGATTTTGGATATCAGGCGGTGCTGTGTAAACCGATTTGTGGCTACCGGTTACTAAAAGGGTCCCGCCCTGTCCTTTCTTCACCTCGTTCAATTCCCATACGATGCGGGTGTGTGGACTATAGCCTTTGCCGGGGAAAGCGTTGTAGTAGTGAACATCACCGGGAAAACGGAGTAAACCGTTGCCGTTGTGCGGTCCAAACCGTCCCATACCGGGAGCACGGTAAAAGAGACTTGCACTTTCAACGGCAAAACCGTAGCACTCTGGACTCGTTACGGCTGGATGCGCCGTAAATTCGTTGAGGAGTGAAACAACAAGGGGATGATCGATGAGTTTCTGCAGTGGACCTCCGACGGGACTGCGTTCATGCTCTGGAATAGATTCTGGGTCATCGTGCAGGCGGTAGCCGAAATCGCGCATCTCTTTGAGTTCTGATCCGGTAAATACCTCGGGGACCAGAAACCAACCATGCGTATCGAACTCATAGCGCTGCTCGGGTGTTAATTCGGGGATAGCTAAACCGTCGGCGTTTTGGGTCGGGAATTCGCATGTATCCGGTGGCAACAATGCTCCAAGCCATGGTTGCTGATTTTTGTCCGTCTGTTTTTCCATTTTTTAATTTTTCCTCGCGGCTTTTTAATTTTTCCTTGCGGTTCGGTCAGGTCGGTTGCGATAATAAAGTGCCTTTCCGTATATCCGCCCTCCGCTACGCTTACGGGCTATAATTTTGGTTTAATGTTTGATACTTCACTGAAAGGACCAGAAGCACATACATTAAAAGTCTCACGGCTTTAGGCATTTAAACTTCGGCGGGATAGGCGGATGTCCGCTGGTTAAAATCTCCATTCACGACGTTCCCGCCTGCGTAAGCCTCCCGAAAAAGCGTTTGCCGTTTAGGCGGCATTGCTTCGAGGAGCTGCGGATGAGGGAGCCAATTTGACCATCGACTTGCGACGGTATTGTACAAATTCGAGATGGAGACCCGGTCGGCCGTATCGACTTGAACCTGCGTCTGTGTCATAGACTCTGTCAGAAGAAAGAGAGAACCCGGTGGACATTCATACGTCTCCCACAATGGCGAGTCCGGATTCTGCGAGGCTTCTGGTATCGGGTACGCGGCTTTATGGCTCCCTGTAATAAACCGAATGTTATTTGTTCCAGCAGTAACCTCAGTTAGCTCCCATACGGCACGCGTCAGCCCGCTCCAACCACGTCCGGGGACGCACCGATAGAGATGAGAATCTCCCGGTAAGCGAAACAACCCATTTCCCTTGTGAAGGACCGACTGGGCTTCAGTATGTCTTGAGGCATTACCGAAGAACGCGGCTGTCTCTTCGAGTCGAAATCCATAGCAATCCTCACTTGCCGCGGGTGGATACGCCAAAAATTCATTCAAGAATCCAACAATGACGGGATGATCAGCGAGTTTTTGAAGTGGACCGCCGAGTGCGCAACGTTCCGGTGCCGAGACATGTTCCGGTGCCTCGTTCAGACGCTGGCAGAATTCGCGCATCTCTGTGATGTCAGTGTCCGATAAAACACTTGGAATCAGGAGCCAGCCATTCCGGTCAAAATCGTATTTTTGTTTCTGGGTTGGAACAGTGACGGGAGTACCGTCAGCGTTGGTTTTTGTGAGATCTTCAGGCTCGACTTCAACAGCACTGCCCAAATTTTTATTAACAATAAAAGGTTTCCTCGTTGCGAGTTTTTTGTAAGCCATCAGAGTATTCCTTTTAGCATGCGTCTGAAACTGCCTTCCATAACCTTCGGACTGCAGTGTTAAGTTTTCCAGTCTCGGTCGGGATTGATTAACGGTTCTGTGTTTCCAACACGCGGAACATGTGGCGTGCATAACTCACGGTTGAGATAAATACAAATACCAGCGCAAGACAAAGACCGTAAAATTCAATATTCCTCGGTAAGCGAGACATTATCGGACGGAGCAGATAAAGCAGTATAACAATTGACAAAAAGAAACTGGTACATTTTCCCCATAAGTTAGAACGGGTGATCATCTTCGCCTTATATGCCAAGACAGCATTGCCAAGCACAATCAAGGTATCACGGATAACAATCACCAGAAATGCCCACATTGGGAACCTGGAGTGGAATATAGCGAGAGCAAAGATGCCAGCAGAAAGTGCGAGCTTATCCGCGACTGGGTCTAATATATAACCGAGTTCAGTATGTTGCTTCAAACGTCGAGCAAAGAACCCATCTAACAGGTCCGTGATAACGGCGACTGTACCACAAGCGATTGCGACGATCCACTGGGCACGGTAAATGAAGTAAAAGATAAAAGGGACCGTGAGGAGTCGGAAAATCGATAATATATTGCTGACATAGAAGAAATCCCGGCGTGTAATTTGGATCGACCGGGTTTCGGTAAATTGATGGATGGGAGCCTTTAGTGCCATTATGTTATTTATTACAGATAAGATCTTGTGTGTAGGAGCAAACGTCTCAATACGGAAAGCATACCAATTTCGTCCAGCACGATTGGGATCTTCTCAATTGTTTTGCGCCGCCAATTGAAAAGCTATCCGTCGATTCTGGTCGGTTAGAATCTCGATTTCGCGTGTGAGGAGTTGCTCTAAGGGAATTGTCTCCAATAAAGTTTGTTTTTCTTCAAGTGAAATCCGCAACCTGATGCCGACTTGGTAAGCAAGTTCCCTCGGATCATTCGGCTGTTCTTCAGGGGAACTCCAAGCGAAAATTAATCGACTGGATAATTTCTCGTACGCTTTATACAATTCTTCGGCTTGTGTCATGAGCAATTCGGATACCGATTCAATTTCTGTATCCAAGTCATCTAACATCCGAACGCGACCTGTAAGATAAGAGAGATGCTCCTGAACCTCCAGAATTTGAAAGCGGTACTCACCCGCTGTGATAATATTCATGCGGCCGTCGTCTAAATTTTCGACTTGAAGGATACGGGCGGCTGTGCCAATTTCATAGGGTGTAGCAGCGTCTCCCACCTCTTTTCCTTCTTTGATAAGCACAACTCCAAACTCAGACTGATGTTCCAAGCAGAATTTAATCATCGTTCGGTAACGTGGTTCAAAGATGTGTAGCGGTAAAAAACCGCCGGGGAACAAGACTGTCTGTAACGGAAAAAGCGGAATTTGTCGTTCATAAGGCGTTTGACTTTTTGATGAGACCGGGGCACTCCGCATGTGAATACTCCTCTTTGCACGATGTTCAATGTACAAGATGGATTTTACTTTCGGTGCCGTAGAACATTGTAGTAGAACATTGTAAAGGTAGCCTGCAAAGAACCAACCCTTCTTTAGAGCCTATGAAATAAACATTTGTCTTCAGGCACATCGTTTCTTATATTTTTGCACAAAATTCTTGATTCGTCAACAGTTTTTTACACAGCATAGGAACATCTATAGTAGATTCCCCAATTATCAATAGGCAATGAACGAGAGAAATCGGGAATTGGAGTGTTTTTGCTGGGGTGTTTCCACCCTCCTATGGAAGAGCAAAATGCCCTGCACTTACCGAAAGGTCTTGACATTTAGGAGATTTTCGGCTATAATGCCCTAAGCAATCTTATCATCGTTTCAGTGATAAATTAGCGAATTTAATTCAAATAGATGTTTGTTGTGCATGCCGTGCGTAGGCAACGGATATCAAAATGATTGGAGAAAGTCGTGAATTCAGAAAAGTTAGGAAATGCTTTAGCAAAATCTAAAGATATCGCTATCACTCTCTTAGGGAGTCTGCTGTATCGGACGCGTGTTGAAGGGATTCGTGATGCAGACGGACTCAAGGGTATGAAAGCTCGTTGGGTAGGCGACCCAGGGGAGAGTGTTATCGAGATTAACACCCCCGCAGGAAGCACGGATATTACAATAGACGGCAACACAGCACCGACGATTGAGTATGCACAAGAGGGCGAGAAACGGACAATCACCGTCAGAAATATTAAGAACCTCTCATGCAAATTTGACCGAGAGACGATGGACCAGATCGCCACACCAAAAGGTGCAAGCATTGCGATCTGTATTGGCGCAGGCATCGGATTACTCGGCTGGGTTCTGATTTCAGCGATGCGGTCTCTACCTACGCCACGAACAGAACAAGACGATTCTGCGGCTATTCCTCCGACTGCTACTACCGAAGATGATTAAGAAGTAAAATGAAAATTATCGCTGTCGATCCCTTTTATTTGCGGATGCCAGACATCACAACCGCGGCAGACGGCACACAAGACACTCTTTTGGTACGCATTCAAACGGATACAGGACTTGAAGGATGGGGTGAATGTGATGCCTCGCCGTTAGTCAGTCTCGCCGTTTATTGCTGTCCGATGTCACACGGCAATATCATCAACATTCGCACTTCACTCGTTGGTGCAACAATTGAGGGTCCCCAGGATGTACTCCGACTGAGCGAAAAGGCACTCCGGAACGGACTGGATATTCAACAAATACAACACGCTTATAGCGGTGCCGAAATCGCGCTGTGGGACGTTATTGGGCAGAAGTTGAATAAGCCTGTCTACCGTCTCCTCGCTGAGATGTCAGGAACGTCCAGCACAGCACATCCTAAATTGCCGTATGCATCTGTCCTTTTCGGCGATACCCCCGAGGCGACCTATCGCATTGCAACAAGACTCCGCGAACAGGGATACCGTGCGGCGAAATTCGGTTGGGGACCGATGGGAAAATTCGGCGAGGAAAACGACATCGCGCTCGTGCGTGCGGCGCGTGAAGGCATGGGAATAGAAGCACAAATTATGATTGATGCCGGTGTCGTCTGGGGCAGTGATCACGAAACGGCTTACCAGCGTGCTGAGGCATTCTCGCAATTTTCTCCGACATGGTTGGAGGAACCGCTCACTCCTGATGCGATCGATGCCTACGGTGCACTCACCCGTAGGAATCCGTCCGTTCGCATCGCAGCAGGTGAGGGATCCAATACCTACCGGATGGCAGAAGATATTATTGTACACGGCGGGGTTCAATTCGTGCAGATTGACGCGGGACGTATCGGTGGGATTATGCCTTCTTTTCAGGTACGTCAACTCGCGGAACAGCACGGTATCCAGTACGTCAACCACACGTTTAAGAGCCATTTGAGTCTTGCGGCAGCACTTCACGTCTTTGCAACAAACCCTGATTTCAATCTATTAGAATACCCGGCGGCGGGATCGGCATTGTCACAGCAGTTAGTAGCAGACCCATTCCATGTTGAATCCGATGGAATGGTTCGGGTAAAGGAATTACCTGGACTCGGTGTCCGTGTAGATACGGACGCGATTCACCCGTATTTAGTACCCGTGAGAATTGAAGTAGGAACGGATGCTGTCTTTGAACAGGGAAGTCTGTAGACAGGTCAAGACATCAGTAGTTTTCTACTACGAGTAGAAAAAAAGAAAAATTATTTCAGAATCAGCATCTTCCGTGTCGCAGTGAAATCCCCTGCTGTTAACGTTCGGTGAGTTGCATCTACGGAGATGATCTGCATAGCTCCGACTCCTTTTTACTTCATAAATCTAAGGAATTCTGTTTTTTAGCGTGAGTTTGATAAAAGAGCAGGCCTCTTGTAGGTTGCGTTGAACGCGGCCTTGCCCAAAACCCTACAAAACAGAGCCCCCCAACGGATAACTCAAAACCTGAAAATCCTAAATCCTGAATGAAACCCAACGCATTCTCACCCGTAGAGCCTTGGTGTGTTGGGTTTCACTCTCGGTCTTTCGAGAAAGGGCTGCTTAAAGATCGGGGTTCTGGTTAGAAAGGATAGGACTTTTCGTCTTTTACCGCTCCACCCAACGGACGTTATACTTCAATATTTTATTTTCAAACTCACGTTATATAGTGAGTGCAGTCATCGTCAATGTTATGAGTTACGGAGCGTTTGCTCAAATTGAAGAAGGAATCGTCGGACTCATCCATATTTCAAAAATGTCAGCGGATCCTATGGATGCGTCACCTGCAAACATCGTCAATAAGGGCAATAAAATCAAAGTGAGAGTGATTGAAATTTCTAAAAAATCCAAGCGAATATCGCTAAGCATGACGTAAAATCTACCTTAGCATCCAGAGGTTGTCGCAAAAGGAATAGAATAAGCCGAAACGCGAGGCAAAGAGTTATTAGCACTCGCGCGTAATGCCAGACAGCTCAAGGATCAGGCATTACCTTGACAACTGACAACGAATCACTGACGAAACGGTGCATCCAGTTGCGTCTGCACAAGCCGCTCCAAAACTTGCAGGCGCAACCCCGTTTCAATATCCGCAACTTCAGATCTACCGGCGAGGTTCTGTATCTCATTTGGATCGTTTTGCACATTAAATAAAAGATAAACCTCACCGTTTGCATTGAGTGCTATCTTCCATTCCCGATTTAAAAGCATAATCTCGCCTTCTATCTCGGAAATTGCAAAGTCTCGGTGTGTCGCTTCAGGTTGCGTCAACACGGGACACAACGATTTTCCGAATTGGCGATGCTCTAACTCGCCACCCGCCATCTCAACAAGCGTCGGACCGATGTCGATCCATTCCACTGGACTTTCACAAATTGTTCCGGTGGGAGGGGTGTTTTTGCTTGGGTGTTCCCTCGATTCCTTAGGGGTTCGCACGAGGAGCGGAATCCGAACTGCCCCGTTCAGAAAATTGCTTTTATAGATGAGTCCATAATCCCCATTCATTTCACCATGGTCGGAGGTATGGACAATGATTGTATTTCCGAGTTCACCGCGCGCCTCAATTGCGTCAAGAATCTCGCCGATCTGATCATCGATAAGTGTCACGCTACCTGCGTAATTCGCCCGGAGTCTTCCGATTTCGCCGGGTTCAAACGTCGGGTTCACACGCTCCATGAGCCTGTCCAAATGTCCTGTGGGACGCCTTTCCATAAATGGACGCGGGATCGCTGGCAGCATGTCCTTTGGATCGTACATGCTGGCATAAGGTTCCGGTGTATCCCACGGCTCATGGGGTCCTCCGAAACTCACCCAGCAGCACCAAGGTTCAGCCCGCTTATAGTTCTGGAGGTATCGCTTCGCCTGTTGTCCGACGTAGACATCGGCGTAATCTTCGAGTCCCAACGTCGAAGGACGGACGAGATACGGTTTCGTGCCGAACCGCTCGCGATAATCGGCGCGGTAAGCATCCCATAAGCCTTTTTCCTCCCACATAGCAGTCATGTGGGATAGGACATTCGCGCTTGCCCTCGGTCCACCGATCTCGTTCACATCGTCCAATCCATAAGCGTTCATTAACCCTTCGCGTTCGCGCAGATCACCACTGTGCGGATGGAGATGCGTTTTCCCGAAAAGACTCGTCCGATATCCAGCATCACGCACGGCTTGCATCCATGTCGGCGTTTCGGCAGGCATTTGGTGATTCATGTTGTTCCAGACGTGGGTGTTATGGGGATACAACCCGGTCGCCAAGCTGAGTCGCGTCGGGATACAGACCGGCGATGTAGTGACGCAGTTTGTGAATCGGATACCTTCACCGGCAATCCGATCCAAATTTGGGGTCTGGACCCAATCGCCACTGCAACCCATCGCGTCCCAACGCTGTTGGTCTGTCATAAGGAGAAGGATATTCGGGGTGGTTGCCATCGTTATCCTCGTTCAATTCCGGCTTCTTTAAAAGCGTTCGCCAGTGTTTCATAAGAGAGCGTCGCGGCAGCGAGTGGATCGTAGTCTTCCCGTGCTTGCACCATGAAACTCACCTCAGCAGTAATGAACCCATCATAGCCGTGTGCTTGCATCCGCTTGAGATAGTCAACGTAATCGAAAGGACCTTCACCGGGGATGAGGAATTCGTGGTCGGGTGCGGTGCCGCGCTGGTCTTTGACGTGTGTATGTGCCGATACGGGTGCTAACGCTGATACTGTCTCTTCGGTTGTCATACCGACAATATCAAAATGACTGATGTCGAAGTTAACTTTAAGGTATGGCGAATTAACGATTTCAAGAAGTTCCAGCACCTTCACGGGTGTATCAATGATCGCACCAACATGGGGTTCCATCGCAATGGTGACACCGCGCGATGCCCCGTAATCAACAAGTTCTCCGACCCGTTCTGCGAGGAAATCTTTTTTTATCTCCCATTCCTCCGGTTTTCCGCCTGGGGTCGTATTGACAGCAGGCGGTTCGTCCCCTTGTGCGAGTTCAACAGCCAAATCAACCCCGCCTTTCAACCGCCACATGCTTTTTTCATGGGCTTCTGGATCTATCTCTAGTAGACTGGAATGCGCCGCGATGGCTGGTAGTGCCAAGTTATGCTGTTGAAACAGGGAGGCAATCCGTTTCCGTTCTGCGGCATCAAGCGTGCTGAGTTCAGTCGTAAAGCGCGGGATGATGGTGAGTTCAACGCCATCATATCCGAGGCTGGCGAGATGGGAGAGAGCAGTGTCTATGGGGACGGTGGGCATCCCCCATGTACTATATCCGAGTTTCATTTTTTAATGTTTCCTTATAGTTACTAAAGTTTGGACGATTCGAGTTGCGTGTGAGGTGAGTTCTCAAGGATGGCCCAGTTTTTCTGGGAGGTTGCGACAGGCACCTCACAGTAAAAAAAAGACAGGCAGGTGTCCAAAAACGCAGCCCCCGGGGAATGCCATAAGGCATTCATACCGTTGGTTCCGGGGCGAAATGTGTGTAGAACCGCCCTATCCTGCAAGGTCTAAGCCCCAGCGGGGGTTTTTGCTTGGGTGTTTCTTCAAAATGTGGATCCCTCTAAAAATTGTCCAAAGCTTAGTATAGTTAAAAAACGTCAAAAAATTGTGCCGAGCCAATCGTTTATTAGAAAACCGGTGCGGTGAATCAAGAGGGCGACACGCCCCATGACTGTGTTCCCGAACGCTGCACCAAATCCTACCATAAGAAAGGCAATCCCAATTTTTGACAGCCATCCAACAGGTCCCTGATGCTCCACAGAGAAAAAGAAATAGATGAGCGTACAAATCAGACCTATGCCTATAAAGACCGCTCCGATAATATCATCAAGGGACATCGAACCGGCATGCATTTGCGCAAAGGGCGTAAGTGTGCCGTGTGTCTGCTCGAAAATAGCTGCCCGCAGCACATTCGGAATGGCAATTCCAGAGTTAAAACCGATGAGGATAGCAATAGGGTACCGAATTAGCCATGCCTGCCGGGGGGACAACCTAGCAAAAAAGAGTAAACCAATTCCAATCGGAAATATTTTGAATAAACCACTGAGGGCTTCGCTTGTTTCTGGTGTAGCTTCACCTCTTATTTGAGTCCCAAGTGCGACCATTGCCTCAGATAAGGGATTCCAAGCTAAGGGTATGAATCCTTGATGAATAGTAATGACAATGCTATACCCGACTGATATCCCCACAAAGAGATGTTCTGCAAACCGATAGAACGGGTTATCTCGGTAAAGGAAGCTGTAGATACAAAGTGTCAATAGTGATGCAATCCAGATACCAAAAATTTCCATTAATCTACTCCTCCCGCCGTCTATGAATGAAAAAAGCAATATTGCCCAGAAGGACCAACCCAATAAGTAAAACATGCACGAAGGACGCTGTATTTAAGCCTACAGTTCCATCCCCGGGAGCGTTTAACAGTTTCTCGTACTCAGTGGCTCCCAAATAACCAGGCATCAAACCGACCAATTGTCCGGTTTGCAGGAAGGGATACATCTGTGCGATAATGACTCCCGTAACGCCTGCAGCAATCTTCAAACCGTATCTTGTGTTTGCATAAACGATCCAAGCTTCTGTTGAACTTCCAGCAGCAAGATCAAGTAGCAAGGCGATCTGGTCGTAGTTCTTAATATTCTTCATCATCGGAATTTCATGGATTGCCGTTCCACTGTAATCGGTTTCAAAAACGCTGGCGATATTATTCCCCATCCCAAGGATGACCTGCAAAGCTCCAGGGCGGTAACCCAAAAAAATGTAATCTTCCCCGTAAATCGCATCGTTTTCCGCAGCAATCTTTTGCATGAGTCCGTGAGCCAAGGTGGGCATATTAGCATAAAGGGTCACTCCAATGACGTTTACGCCTTTATTAAAGCAGTGCCGCAGGACCGCTTTTGCCATGGGTTCTGGTTCAGCTAAAGAAGAAGGTCCGTAATCGAAAGCGAGCATAATAGTCTCCCCTGGAGGAAGTTCCTCAATATAGTCATAAAGTTTCTGCGCTGGTTCGGACACTCTCGTCGGTAGCCTGATCGGGATAAGGGTTGGGATGATAACGACTACGGCAACTAATATAAAAATTAGTCGCCGGTCCATATTCATTAGTTTTTCAAGCATTGGCTAATCTCCTCCGCCTAAATAAGAGCGTTCAATTCCCAAGATAATCCGAATGGATTGTGAGATAACGCCCAGGCTTACCCCAAGGATAATACCGCGCCGTGAGGCGAGGTTGGGGATGTCTAAAATCCATTGACGTGCTTTTGAAGCACCATCTTCCAAAGGAATCCACGACAGGACGGTGTTCCAGGCGAGATCCCCTACGGGGACATTTCCTATCATTACAATCATGGCAGTAACGAGGAGCAAAGTTGCCTCAAACGTTCGGGCGCGGAAGGCACGGTAAGCTGCCGAAGCAATAAAGAAGGCAAGCAACGAAAACATCGTTGCGTCCATTGGAACTTGCACGTTGTTGTATAACCACTCGACTATAGAGTTTTGCGGTCCAAAGGGAATACCTATTAAAACCATAACTGCCATGCCCACAAAAACAACAAGGCTGTATTGCCAATGCTCCGTGCGGCGACGAACCCGTGTTATATGGGTTTCGATGAGTGTCACCACTGCCAAAACCAATGCGAAGGGCGTTATTATGAGTCCCCAGTCGATAACCTCTTCATAAAGTTTTTGAGAGACTGAATGTGGACTAAACTGCGTGAAGATTAGTGCTATACCAAAAAGAAAACAGAGGGCTAAGGGTCCTTGTCGTTTCATAAAGCCTCCTAACGTACTCTCTGTAAGAACGATGTAATCCAACCGACACCGGATAATTCCAATATCACACCAAGCACAATTGCTGCAAAGATGACGACCTTACCCCAATCTTGCCCTCTGAGACTCCCTAAGAACATAGGATCTTTGGATAGATAAGCCGTCGCAGCGTAGAGTTCTTCACCAATTAAGGTATAATCACACGCTGCAATAAAGAACGGGAGCTGATGTTCAGAATCTGTCCCTGCAATCTGTATTGCGCCGATAGAATTACCAGTTTCAGCCATGAGGAGCGATTCAGCATAAAACTGACCTTGCAAAAAAACTGCTGCTGGTTTCTCGCGAACCATCATACCATCTACACCAGCGGCATAAGCAAACTGACTATCGGTAAGAAAGAAAATATTTTCTTCGTTGTAAGCATCCGGACGCCCTTCGTCGAGGTAAGACGTTCTCACCATCTCACGTATCACGTTCAGCACGATAGGGTCGTTACAAGGCACCCGCAGGGGTGTTTCGTAGTCGGCTGTCCGCCGTGCGATTTGCCCTAAGATTGTCATACTGGCAATGGTAGCGACATTATCTACACCCCCTAATCCGAGTACATAGAGAATGGAGCGCCCCATTTCTGTGGCTCTACCGATGGCTTCATCCACGGCTTCAAGCCCCGGAATACGACGGACAAATACCTCTTTACCGCTTCTCGCATCATAGATATTCCAAAGAATCGCGGCAGAGAAAAGAAGCATGGCGACAAACAGCGGAATTTTGCCGGTATGAAACCATTCACCCGTTCCTTTAACGGGTGCCGTTTCCTCAGAATCCACCGTTGCTCCCGTGTCGCTAACCGCTCGCACGATGTAGGCGTAAGCGTTCCCTTTTTCGATAGTGGCATCAACGTAGGATGTTGTTCCAGCAGGTAACATTTCGCCAATTTCTTCGAGACCCCCGCCTGCAATCCGGCGTAGGATTTGATACCCGCTGATACCGCTATCCTCCGGGGCGGCATCCCACTGAATCGTGACGCTCCTGCCGTCGTCGTTGGGTGTATCCACTGCCGTGACATTTGACGGTGGCGAAAGCCCTTGGCTGAATGCAATGCTAATACTCATGCATAAAACCAAGTAGACCATTAAGCATTTAATTATTTTTTTCATGAATATTATAGTTCCTCAATAGTTGTCGGTTATCGGAAGAATGGTTGTTGGTTGTCGGTTATCGGTCTTCAGTTAAGAGGTTTTTCAGTAACAATTAACCGCGTCTTGGAATATTCCAAGTTCGGGTAGATTGTCACAGAAACCGCTTTAACCGAGAACTGACGACCGAAAGGGTTGCGTAGCAACCCGTACCAATAATTATTCAAAAACATTGCGCTATCGCTTGTAGAACATGCCGATCCTCTACATCGTCGCGGATAACGACTTCTCCGATACGTGTCGGCAGGATGAGGCGGAGTTTACCACCTAACGTCTTTTTATCTAAATACATTGCGTCACATAAGGCTTCAGGAGTAAGGTCAGAAGGGAGAGTGATGGGCAATTTCGCCCGCTTTAAGAGGGCGCGTTGCCGTTGAAAATCGGTTTCAGAGAACATCCCTAAATTGACAGCCAACTGCGCCGCACAATTCATACCGATAGAAACCGCTTCGCCGTGTCGATACCTGTTGTAGTGTGTTAGTGCTTCCAGCGCGTGTCCAAAGGTGTGTCCATAATTCAGCACCATCCGCAGTCGGCTTTCCTTTTCATCTTTAGCGACGATCTCTGCCTTGTTGACGCACGCCTGTGAGATAATTTCAATAAGTGTCGTGTCGTCTAAGTTTAGGATAGCCTCCAGATTTTCTTCAACCCTTTCAAACAGCGGTTCATCACGGATAACACCCATTTTGATAACTTCGATAAGTCCTGCGCGAATATCGCGTTGTGGCAAGGTCTTGAGCGTTCCTACATCAATGACGACCAACTTCGGTTGATGAAACGCACCGATGAGGTTTTTGCCTTTTGGATGATTAATCGCAGTCTTGCCGCCGACGCTCGCGTCAACCTGCGCTTGTAACGTCGTAGGAATCTGAACGTAAGGAATACCCCGCATGTATACAGCGGCGGCGAACCCAGCCAAATCACCGATGACCCCACCACCGAGAGCAATGATTATTGAACCCCGATCGAGTTGGTGTTCCACCAAACTGTCCTGTATCCGGGAGAACTGCGCCAACGATTTGCTCTCTTCGCCACCGAGCACTTCAATCGTGCAGACATCAAGCCCGACATCTTTGAGGCTCTTCAGCACAACAGGCATATAGCGCGTTTTGACAAACGCGTCCGAAACGATGAGCACCTTATTTGATTTTGTATGGGGTGTAAGCAATTCTCCAACGCCGTTGAGGAGTTCTGTCCCAACAACAAGTGGATAACTGTTATCTCCAAGTTCCACATGTAAGGTTTTCGTCATTTTGGATTCCTGGTGCTTTTCCGAAACATCCGTTTGATGTGCATAATAATTTCACCAAATGAGCGTCCCGTTGTGCTTATCATGTGATCGGAAACCTCTGCATAGTAGGGATGTCGTTCTGCCAACATCGACTGGATTTTCGCGAGTGGGTCAGGAGTTTGGAGTAGAGGTCGGTGTGCTTGGTGTCCAACACGCTTATAGATTTCCTCCGGCGTTGCTGTAAGGCAGAAGACAACGCCATTTCGCTTCAGTTCTGTCATATTCGCTTCTCTCAGGACGACACCACCACCGGTGGAAATAACATGGTTTTGCAGTTTCGACACCTGACGAACGGCTTCACTCTCAAGCTCCCGAAAAGCAGGTTCCCCGTCCTCCGCGAAGATGTCGCTGATACGTCGCCGACTGTTTCGTTCAACAATCTCGTCTGTATCTACGTAGCGCATCCGCAGTTGTGAAGAAATCCGTCTTCCGATAGAAGTTTTTCCGGTGCCCATAAAACCGACAAGCACAATATTGGGGCGTTTTTTGACGGGGCGTTGCACCTGATTTCTACCTTTTAATAGTTTTAACCATCAACTCGTGCTTTAACATTTATAACCGAGTCGAGTTGACGGTTAAAGTTATTCGTTATCAGTCGCCAGTTAAAGAGGTCATTGGTAACAGTGGTACCGTAGGTTGGGTTGAGCGATAAAAACTCAATCTTCTCTCGTTGCTTACGAAACTGCAGCCAAGACTCGATGCTTGTAAACAGATCCAGCGAAACCCAACAAATTCACCATTTTCAGAAAAACATCGTTGGGTTTCACTCAGGCTTTGGATGTTCAAGGACCCCCTGGACTTTGAAGTCGATTGTCTTTGTCCAATCTTTCGGAGGCACTCGTTCAACCCAACCTACGGTGTGTGCATAGTTTTCTCTGCGTTCTGCCGACATGTGCAACTGACAACCGATACCTGGTAACCATTATACCACCTTCAAAAAATATTGCAAAGGTTTTGCACCAATTTTTGAGGTATGGTATAATTAGTTGTTGGTTTTCAGTTTTCAGTTAAGAGGTTTTGTTAAACCGAAGTGCGCAGCCCGTAAGCGTAGCGGAGGGCGAATATACGGAGAGGAACGTTAGTTATCCAAACCCACCTCACCGAACCGCAAGGTATAATTAAAAGATGGCACGACAGCTCAGAATGGTACGTCCCAATTTAGAAAATTTATCCGAACTCGAACTCCCGCCAGGCTACGGCATACGAACCTATCGTCAGGGAGATGAGGTGCATTGGGCACATATCATTAGTGACTCGTTTGGCGGAAGAAAACGCACTGCTCAAGATACGAGGAACGAGATTACCGGTAGAGACGTATTCATTCCTAATGGACTCTATTTTGCAACACATCAGGATATTCCCGTTGGAACTGCTTGTGCATGGCGGGAATCTGTAGATGAGAAGGATGTCGGCTATGTGCACATGGTAGGCGTTGTCGCTGAACACACCGGACATAAACTCGGAAAATGGGTCTCACTCGCCGTTCTGATCTATTTCCGCGACAACGGATTCAAATGCTCAATGCTGGATACCGACGATTTCCGTGTGCCTGCTGTCAAGACTTATCTGAATTTAGGATTCATCCCCGTTTACGTTGAAGACGGACAACCCAAACGGTGGCGAGACATTTTTGAGAAATTGGGACTGCCCTCTATGTCCTCGCAAATCGAGAACGTCAGAGAAACACTTCCTGAGGATCTGTGGGTGAAAGTATCGCGTTAGAAGTAGCATGGAAGATCAACTCAAAATGGCTCGTCACAGTTTAGAAAATCTGCCGACGCTCCAGTGTCCTGAAGGGTATCATATCCGCACCTACCGACAAGGAGACGAAACACATTGGGCGCGAATCATGGACATCGCCTTCGTAGACCAAGGCAGAACCACCCAAGATACCTACACTAACGTTATTAACCAACCCAATTTCGATCCAGATGGCTTTTGTTTCGTTATTCACAAAGATATGCCTATCGGTACAGCGTGTGCTTGGCAGGAATCTCTTCGTGGCAAACCGATTGGCTACATTGACATGCTTGCTGTGCTGCCGGAGCACACAGGGCATAGACTCGGAAAATGGTTAACAGTGTTTCTCTTGCACTATTTTAAAGAGCGACGTGTGGCATCCGTAATGTTAGACACAGACGATTTTCGACTCCCCGCAATCAAAAATTATCTCAACTTAGGGTTCGTTCCTGTTTATGCGGGTGAAAACCACCTGCTACGTTGGCGGAGTATCTTTGAAAAGCTGGACCTTTTCCAAAAATGAGAGTACTTCTCGCGGTGAGAAACTGTTTTCGTTTATCGAATAGCTTTGTTATACCCGCGATCCTCATCAGTGGCTTCAGTTTCCGACTCATCGGCATAAACATCGGCTTGCCTGATTCTCCCGACCCCCGTGAAGTGCTAATCGCACGAGATGTTCTGAATCTAATCCACTTCACAGCCCCTCCTCAAATCTACAACTGGCCCGGAACGGCATGGTTTTACATCATTGCGGTGGTAGGTAAATTGCTGTCGCTTACGGGTTGGCAATTAACAGAAGCCCGCGTAATCTTATTGGCACGCGGTATCAACGTTCTGTTGTCTACAGCAACACTTTGGTTCACCTACCGCATCGGCGTTCACTGTTTCAGCAAACGTATAGGTCAGATTGCGACCGGATTACTCACTGTGGCGATGTTACATGCCACGAATGAATCGCGTTTTGCACTTGTTGACATCCCCGCGACTTTCTGTGTAACGTTGTTTCTCTATCTTGTGACGCGTGAGCGGTCTTCCTCAGACGCGCTCACATTTCAAACAGCGGTATGGCTCGGCGTTATCGCAGGAGTTGGTTTCGCAGTCAAATTTACAACTGTTTTCGCCAGTTTCTCTCTGCTGGTTTTCACTCTAAGTGAAGACTTTCCTCCACGCGGTAGGGGCAGTTTGAAACCACATCTACCAGGGAGCTCCGTAACTCCTAAAAAATTAGCAACAATCATCGGCGTTTCCGCACTAACCTTTACGCTCCTCTGCCCCTATTGGCTCATTGATCTGGTTTCGCCAGAGTGGAATTTCTTCTTTGAGGATTTCTGGTACGAAGCTACCCATTACCATCGCGGGCACTTCGGTCTCATCGCTGCAGCGGAATCTGGCTTACTACATCGGTTTATCTATCTGTGGACGCTCCTGAAATGGGGCATGGGGCTGCCACTTGCACTCCTCGCGAGTTTGGGAGTCGTGTGTGCGATGGTGGAGATAAAAAGAAATCGCGAGCATGGGAAAACACCCAAGCAAAAACACTCGCTTCTACAAAAAGAGAAGGCGGTTGGTAAGTTTGCTACAGCAGAAGTGCTCTTACTAACTTTCGTCATTCCCTATCTACTCTTTATCGGGATACATAAAGTTAAGTTCGCACGTCATCTACTCATACTCTATCCGACGCTCACTGTGCTCGCCGCTGCCGCATTCGTCCGTTTTCCGAACATTGTAAAAACCCTATTTCAGCTGGTCCATCCACGCGAGACTCTGAATTCCCCGCATTCCACTGAAAGATTCAATACATTTGGGAAATGGTTTGGCATCGTTTTGGGGGGTGTTGTCGTGCTTTACTCGTTAATTTATACCCTTTCCTTCGCCTCTATCCAATTCTCGCAACCCACTAAAATTGCAGCATCCGACTGGATAGCCACACACATTCCTCAAGAGGACTCCATTGCTATTGCGCCAGAGACCTTATTCGACTGGCTTCTTCCTGAGTTAGATTTCGTCGTAACAGATGAAAAGGTGAAATGGGTTCTTATCCTCGTGCCAGATCTTGAAGTGTTCCGAAAATACCAAGAGACACCTCAACGCTATCAAGCTGAGGATTGGTACCCTCTCAGTGAAATTGGATTCGAGGAAACGCTTGCGTTTTACGAGCGAGTCTTAGGGGAAGGAAGTCGATATGAATTGCACAAGACCTTCCGGTGCGCGCCGAAGTTCTTCGGTCTCGAAATAATATCCGATAGTGGTGCCCCGTTTCCGATGCGAGCACTTGCACATCCAGAACTCCGCATCTATCGGTATGTCAACTGAATGGTGCGGTGAAGTGTAAAGACTTAGGATCTCGCGTGGTCGTTCACATCAGGGGGTTCTTGAAATGACCCTTTTGAATAGGGACAATCGTTGATAGGATTTGATAAAGCACATCCGATGCAATCGCGTCGGCATCAATGATTCGAACCATGTCTTGGGGATAGTGATCAATCAAAGGTTCGGTTTCCCGTTTGTAAACGTCCCACCGATAGCGAACCACCATTTCTTCAGCATCATCGATTCGATTCTCTTTAAGTGCCCGCCCACGGATCCGTTTAAACATAACCTCGCGGTCTTCACAGACCATGTAGATCACCTTAAAGAGTTTTATATGGGGTGCTATCAAACCTGCTTGTATAATGTTCCGTGGGATCCCATCAAGGATAAGCAGATCGGTTTCCGGCGAGTAAATCTGCTCACGGACCTTAGCCGCCATGTAGTCTTGCCAGATTCTGATTGTGATGTGATCTGGGACTAATTTACCGATTCCTGCGTATTCTTGGAAAATCTGTCCGCATTTGGAATTGACATCAAGTTCGCGGAACATATCTCCGCTGGAGACATGGAAAATGCCAGGGATTTGTGATAGCATTTTCCCTTGTGTTCCCTTGCCAACACCAGGGGGACCCACAAGCATCACTGCTTGATAACACAGTCCATCCGCCTCGTGTAGAGGGCTTATATCCATTGTCATGTCTGTTTTTGTCCTCTGCCGCCTTTATTTCTCGTCGTTGAGTTAGCGCGATTCACATGCCTGTCTATAATAAATCTTACGCTCCAAGAAGGTGTTCAAGAATATAGAAGTCCAAACCTTCATAATCTCTATCCGTGATAAATTCCTGTTCGACCTTTTTGTCAAACGTTCGGACCTTCTCAAGTAGGTTAAGGAAGATTCTACGACTACTCAATAGGTGTTTTGTTGAGATGTCACGGGGTTGGGTTCGCATGACTTTCACATCTAATCCGATAAATTCGCCGTTTCTACCGTATCCGTTTTCTTCCAGGACCCGTACCTGATTAAACGCACGCCGTAAATTGACTGAACCGAACGCCTTATCTTGGTCGAATTTTAACCCGTTTTGGTCGTTGAGATGGACGCTCCAAAGTTTCTTATGATAGAGAGCATATCCCATCTCGTCCGATGGTTCTAAACCTGCGAGAATAGCATGCGCACTTTCGATTAACCCGCCAACGCGCTCCGGTGCGTCACTGGCATAGGCTAAACCGATAGCGTGTCCGATGGTAGGAATGTAAGCGATGTCCATCGGTTCGTTCGGTTTGGGTTCTATAAGGATTCGGACTTCTGGATCGTATTCAAGCAAGGCGTTCATTGCGTCCAAAATTTGCCCAACCGCCCCTGCTGAATCTTTCGTTTCTCGGATATAGGTCCCTTCACGTGCAAGCCACAACACGAGATTTTGGCACCCAATCTCGTTCGCGATATCCACACACCGTTTTGAACGTTCCAGGGCATAGTGCCTTTCTTTTGGGGAATTAGAAGTGTAAGCTCCATCAATCGTCTGTGGAGATTCCCACAACCGAGGTGCCACGACCTCTGCTGTCAACCCGTGGTCGTCGAGTTGTTTTTTGACAGATTTTGTCTGCGCTATCAGTTGCGCATGTGTTTTCTCGTCAATATCCGGCACAATGTCATCGTCGTGAAACTGAATTCCAACAAAACCGAGATCGCGATAAAATCCAACCTTTTCATCGAAACTGAACGTCTCCCGAACAGGGGGTCCAAAAGGGTCTGTTCCTTCGTGTATATTCCACGGTCCGAAAGAGAAACAATATTCTGTTGTTCCTTTAGCGGGTTCGCGCATCATCTTCTCCTGTACGCAACGTTTAATCTTCCATTTCGTTACAAAAATTGCCTTAATCGCTTTGTTTTGGAAACGTTACGTTAGCGATAAGGATACGAAAAAACTGCTTGACTTTTCTAATCAGTATACAGTATTATTTAAAATGTGTCAAGCAATTTTGTAGTTAGGGTGTGTAAATATTTTTCAAAGCTTGTAGATGTCACCCGTACGGGGTTCGCTGTTAGGGTCTATCAACGTTCTACAGAGATGTCACCCCTGAATTAACGGTATGAATGCGCGTGTGGCATTCCCCGGGGGTTGAAGAGGAATAGGTCAAAATCGGGATTAGAAACACCGCCCACAAGAGGAGGCGGAGGTCTAATGCCAAAAACTTTACCACCGTGTAGTTAGCACTTGTAAACCGATATTGCGAATCAGACATGCTGGATAAGAAAGGAACCTTCCCGGAATGTTGCCCATATCTCGAGCGATTTTCTCTTATTCATATCTATTTTGCTTCTTCATGCTCACGCTGAATCTACCTGTCCAGCATATAGATGCAGCGGATCATGAAGGCGAAGGAAGCACACCACCTCCAACTGTCAACGGGTCCATTAACAAAGCGCAGACACTGATATTAGGGACAACATCAACAGAAACCTTCAGTTTTACAGATGTGTATCATATAGAATTCAGCCTAAATATACCCGGTAATATCGAACTGATCGCCACAGAAGGCAATGTCATCACCGTTAGGCTCGAGAAACAAGCACGGGAAACCACAAACACAAAACAGAACGATCTGACCCGCGACTATCTTGATAACATCACCCTCACAGGAACACAAAGCGATGATACTCTCCAGTTGAGGATACGACTACCGGGTAATTCTCCTGAAGCACAGTTGGGTCCGCCACCTAACCCGGAAAATTTACAAGTTGGGCACTATGATGGACTCCAACTGAAATGTACAATTAAAACCCCCGCGGATGTCTCTGTTAAACTCCATACCAAAACCGGAGATATATCCGTTCAACATATCCGTGGAAAGATAGAAGCCTCGACAGAGAATGGGAACGTCCATTTAGGTGAAACTTCAGGCAATTATAACATCAGTGTGACCAAGGGAAACATTGACGGACAAATTTTGCTAACCCAAGGACAAAACAAGTTAGAAACCCAAAATGGCTCAATTGGATTGGTGGTACTTGACCCTGTTGCGGCACCGATGGACATAACCGCGCAAGGCGGTAGCATCCGTTTACAACTCCCTGAAAATTATGGTGCCGATGTCGAGTTTGAGAGTCAAAAACAGCAAATTGTTGTCAATCTGCCCGCACAATTTGATGAGGAAACAGGATTCACCATTATTAACGACGGTGGACCGTTGTTTCGGTTGAAAGCCACAAACACAATTTCACTGCTACCCAGTTCACCGAGCGGCGAAAAAGCACCCACAGATGCTGGAACGAATTCATTCGTGGATGCTGCTCAACCTGTTCCCCAAATCGTAAAAGCACCCGTTATTGATGGCAATTTATCCGAAATCGGATGGCAAGCCGCTGCGCTGCTCTCTCCGTTCCAAAATTCAGATGGCACCGATGTTCCAAGCAATCCAACTGAAACTTTTTTAATGTGGGATGCCGAGAATTTCTATGTCGGTATAAAGGCGTATGTGTCTGATTCGTTTCTTCCCTACGTTTCACAGACCCAGCAGGATTCACCAATTTGGGAGGACGAGTGCATTGAAATTCTGATTGATCCTGACCCGAAAACCGATATCTATTATCACCTTGTTATCAACCCAATTAGTGCATACTTTGATCAGCGTGTTAATACACCGGGAGAACCCAGTTTCCAGCTTGCCCCTCGTGATATTCAAGCTACTTTGAATCGACAATCGATGCAAACAGCGTTCGATGCAGATAGCACATGGAACTCAGAAGCGAAAGTTGCCAGTCAAATTAACACGACCTTTTGGAGTCTTGAAGTCGCTCTCCCGCGTAAAACGTTGGAGCCTTCTTCTGAGGTGGATTCGCAGTCGACATCTTCTGTTGAAAGTAGGTGGCTTTTTAACGTCCATCGTAAGTTGTATAGCAGCAATATGAAGAGTCTTATTCCTGCTAAGTCCAGGGAATATAGTTATTGGCAGCCGACTTATGATAACGAGTACCCATGGTGGCCCCACTCACCGCATGAGTACGTAGGAGTACTTTCGGGACGTTATGGTCCGGCGATGGGGGTTTTGGAATTCGTTACGACACCATCCGCTTCTGAAGACTTCGCATCTGAAACGAAAGTGCGGGTTGCAACTATTGAAATTAAAGGGAATACCAAAATTCCAACAGAGGTCGTTCAACAGTCCCTTCCCATTCAGCCTGAAGATATTATCACAAGTCCACAACTTTCTTGGTTAATCACAGAGTTGGGAGAACACGGGTGGTTTCAAGACGTGCGTTTGGAAACGAAGCAGATGGACAGTGGTAGTGAAGAATCAGTCGGCAGTCAGAAACCAGAAGGTCTTGTTTCACCAGACCCTGCTTTATCGAAAACCGAAAACCGAAAACCGATAGCCATTCCAAGTATCAGTTTGCATATCCGTGTTACGGAAGTCCCAGTGCTTTTTGCTCAGCAAATTAAAATCGAAGGGAACAGAAGTTTCCCCTCACGATTCATCAAGGAGTGGTTTCAGTTAGAATCTGGCTACCTCGCTGTCGCGGCTGTTAGACTGAAGCAACAATTAATTGCTGATTTTTATTTAAATCGTGGATATGAATTCGCCACGGTTGCCTATCAATCCGTCAATGATGTGCTCGAATTTAGCATTGATGAGGGGACACTGCACGAAATTCGTTTCACTGGAAACAGTCGAATCTCGCGGGTGGAACTGTTATCAGCCCTTGATCTAAAGACTCAGGGCAGTGATGGAGAACGAAGTTCACAAGTTTCAGATATTTACCATCATTCCCTTGGTCAGTCGCAGATAAACCGCATGCGTAAAGCACTCAGCGAGAACAGTGAGCATTTCAAATCGGTGCGGGATTGGCGTGTCCAACGCGAGGGCGGAAAAAATGTCATGATTGTCGATATTGAAGAGCAACCCTTCGCGAAACCCGGTGCTTCTCCAATCCTTCAATTCAATCGGGTTCACGGGTTGATGCTTGGCGCCCGTGGAATGCTCTCGACGCGTCTCACGGGTGAAGAACAGGTTTTCGGTTCAATCAGTCGTGGATTTTCGAGCAAAATATGGAACTATCACGCAGGGGGCGAAAAAGGGCTCTTTAAACGGCAGCTCCTCAAATTGGGAGGGAGTTTTTATAAGGTCACCGATATTAGTTCTAATATACATCTACGTCCTGCTGAGATTAGTCTCAGTGCCGCCGGCTACGGTTTCGCCCTTCAAGATTATTACCAACGTCAGGGCGCGCAAGGGTGGATAACTTACGCGCCATCAGAATGGACGTATCTCAAACTCGAGTTCACAGCGGAAACGCACGATAATCTTTCTAAATCCACGGATTGGAGTTATTTGTACCGGAATAAACGCAAGCGGGGTAACCCGCGGATCAATCGTGGACAATTGAGGAGTCTGTCCCTCGTTTATGCGTTTGACACACGGGACCACAGAGCCACGATCACACGGCATTTTCATACACTACCTTATGCAAATGAGCGGACCCGTCGCGGATGGCGTGGTCACTTCGCAGTCGAAATAGCAGGGAAATCGGGTTTTGGGGGGGACCACGCTTTTAATTTTTATCGGTTTGAGTTAGCACGTTACACGCCTTTATCGGGTTCACATCACCTAAACGTTCGGATCGCAGGCGATTTTTCCGATGCCCCCTTGCCAAGTCAGCGTCTCCTTCATCTCGGTGGCGCTACAACCCTGCGTGGCTATAATTTTAACGTGTTCGCTGGAGATAATCGGCTCCTCCTTAACCTTGAGTATCGACTCATCAAAGAAGCGATTCGCAGCGGACAAGAAGGAGTAGTCGGGTGGACCCTCAGCTGTTTCTTAGATACAGGGAGTGTGTGGTGGTATGATGATGCTCCCTTTTCCGATTTTGAAGATTTCGCGACGCGACTCAAAACATCTGTGGGCATTGGTGGCTCCGTTTTTTGGGACCCGTTCGGCAACCGAGGACCGTGGAGCCTCGCAGTTGAAGTGGCAGAACCGCTCAGTTCATCTTTTTCCTTACGAGATCCGATCATCATTTTGCGCTTAGAACGTATGTTTTAACGGCTATCGGCAATCAGTAATCAGCGGTCAGTAACAAGAGGCTTCTCTTAAAAGATAACCTTTTAACTGAAAGTCGAGAACCAATAGCCAGTAGGCATTTTCGCTGGAATTAGTCAAAAAACTATCGTGAAACATCGTCCCGCGAGCGTCTATCGGCTTACACAGGAGACGCTAATCAGAAACCAATAGTTGAAAAAATGAAGACAACACCACTTTATCCCATCCATGAACAACTCGGTGCAACCCTCCAGAAACAGCATTTGGATTGGAATATTGCTACCGAATTCACCGATGCTGTCTCCGAGCACCATGCTGTCAGAAACAACGTCGGTATTGCTGACGTTTCCTATCGAGGTAGGCATCGATTAACGGGTGAAGACCGAGCGAAATTTCTACACCGTATCATCTCCAACGATGTTGAAAGTCTCTCAACCGGACAGGGCACTTACGCGACGATTTTAACGCATCGTGGCAAAATTATAGCCGATATGAATATCTCTGTTCTCGAAGATGCCATCAGTATCGACACCGCGCCTGAGACGACAGAAAGCCTTTTCAACGAATTGGACAAGTACATCATTGCTGACGATGTTGAATTTTCTGATGTAACCCTTGAAACCGGTGCGATTGCTGTCCACGGTCCAAAGTCAACAGATCTTGTTCAATCTGTGCTCAGTATAAATGAACTCGCTGCGTTGCCAGAACGGTATAATTGCTGTCGTGAAGCAGATTCGCTTTTTAAGCACACAATTGTCTGTGTACGAACAGATGGCACTGGGGAGATGGGGTGGACGCTTTATACCGCTGCCGAGGAATTAGTCTTGCTTTGGGAGACATTAATGACTGAGGGAGCACGCTTTAAAGTTCAACCGATCGGTTGGAATGCCCTTGAGTCGCTCCGTATTGAAGCAGGCGTACCGAGATATAGCGCAGAATTGACAGATTCTGTTATCCCGCTTGAGGCTGAATTAGAACACGCTATCGACTTTGAAAAGGGGTGTTATATCGGACAAGAAATTGTAGCCCGTATGAAGTATCGAGGGCACCCGAATCGCCTCTTACGCGGCATTGAAATTGATGCAAACTTAACATCACAAGACTGCCATAGGCATCTTCTGGGCGCGCGAATTTTCAAAGAAGACAAAGAAGTCGGTTGGATTACGAGTGCTACCTTTGCCCCGACTCTCGAAAAGTCGATTGCTCTCGGTTACGTTCGGATGCAAGTTACGGCAGCAGGTAGTCGTGTCCGCATTGAAACATCAGAAGGAGCCGTTGATGGGACAGTCGTGCTTTTGCCTTTTCTTAATAGCAATTAGCAGTCAGCAATCAGGAAAGAAAATGTTAGCTATATGCAGGTCACATTATTGTTACAAAGCCTATGAAGGATATTCATCAGTCGTCAGTTAAGACGTGTGGCGGTTGCGTATTGCGTGAAGGTCAAAGAACTCCTTTTTAATTGATAACCGATAACTGATAACCAATATAACCGACAACCATATTAGGAGGTAAATTTAAACCGATGGCATACAGCAAATTTTATTTTTCCATCTCTCTTCTACTGTTCCTCCCGATACTCTTAGGTGGGTGTGGTCTTGCCAAGTTAGCGAGAATTCAAGGGGAAGGCGACCTTGCTGTAGTGGAAGCCACCCTTGAGGGGAACATCGGCACGCTTGAACGTATCTCCAAAATTGGGAGTAAGAATCTTATCATTACGACGGCTCGCGCGTATTCATCTTACGCCGGCTTTATTGAGGATAAGATGGAAGAGGCTGAAATCGCAGGCGACTACGAGACTGCGAAGGACATGCGCGCCCGTGCAATTGACCTCTATATCCGTTCTGAGGGATACGCGCTCAAGGCTTTAGCGAAATCCGATAAAACCTTCAGTGAGGTAAGAACTGTTGACCTTACTGCGCTTGAAAAAGCACTTCAGAAGTTAAAAAAGAAGGAGGTTGAACCCCTGTTTTGGACGGCTTATTCGATAGCACGCGGCATTAGCCTCCAGAAAGACGATCCGATGCAAGTGATTGACTTGGCTCGGGTGGAACTGATGATGGGGCGCGTGCTTGAATTGGATGAAACCTTCTACTTCGGCAGCGCGCATCTATTTTATGCTGTTTATTACGGCGATCGAGCGATATCAATCGGCGGAGATCCAGAGAAGGCAAAAGAACATATTGCACATGTAGATAGAATCAATGACAGCAAATTTTTGATGAGCAAATTCTATCTTGCACGTTACTATGCTTATCCGAAACAGGATGTGACACTTTTCAAACAGTCGTTACAAGAAGTCCTGGACGCACCATCGGATATTTATCCTGGAGAGGAAGCCGCGACTTCGTTGGCGAAATCGCGCGCGAAACGCTTGCTCGACCAGGTTGATGACCTTTTTGATCCAGAAATGGAGGAAGGAGACACTGAAGAATGAAGAACGAAAAAACAGACCGTGTAGGAGGGGTTTTTGGGGAAACACCCAAGCAAAAACACCCCGATTCCCTTTTTAAATTAGGGGGCGTGTTTCTACTGATTTTCGGAATGTTCTGTCTACCCTTAGCACATCTTGATGCCGATTCGATTAAGTTCGCAACACTCGCGCCAAAGGGTTCCACATGGATGAACAATTTTGAAGCGATGGGGAAAGAAATTCGCGCCAAAACAGACGGTGATCTCCGACTCCGTATCTATCCGAATGGGGTCCAGGGAGATGAACTTGATGTTATCCGCAAGATGCGCGCAGGATTGATCCACGCAGGTGCTATGACCGCTACAGGTCTCGGTGAGATACAGGAAGAGGTCCTGATTTTTCAACTGCCTCGAATGTTCAGAACCTACGAAGAACTTGATTATGTCCGAGACTACCTCCGCGCAGATCTCGACGAAGCCTTTATGGATGCGGGGTATGTCCTACTCGGTATGGGAGACATCGGCTTTTATTATATATTCAGTAACCAACCTATCCGCAATATTGCCGACCTTCAATCCACAAACGTCAAGATGTGGGCTCGTCCGGGCGACAAAATTGCGCTTGAGTTTTACAAAAACGCCGAGATTGCAACTGTGCCGAGAGAGGTTACACAGGTACTGTCTTCCCTCTACTCAGGGCACCTCAACACCTTGGCTGCATCACCATATGTCACGGTCGCTCTGCAATGGCACGATAAATTCAAGTACATGACGAACCTTCCTGTTAATGTTGGTGTTGGCGCGACGGTCATAACAAAGGAAAAGTTCGATGAACTTTCTCCGGAGCTGCAGAAGGTTGTGCGTGAAACCGTGGACGCATATCAGGGCGATTTAATTCAGAATATCCGCAAGGATAATGAAAGGGCGCTTGAGGCACTGCAAAAAAAGGCAGGCATTGAAGTGGTTGAATTCGAGGATGACTCTCGGGAAGCGTGGGATGCCATCGCTATGGAAACCCACAAAGCCCTCGTCGGTGAGATATACTCGCAAAAGTTTCTTGACAAGATTAATGCCCTTTTGCAAGCGTACCGAGAGAAAAATTAAGTGACACTGACGCAATCCGTCAATAACCTTCCGTTGATAGGCGTGCTTCCAAAGCGCGCCTATTAAATTTATGTAAGTCCTATTTTGCTAAACCTTGGCAATTCCCCTTGTAATTGTCCTTCACATCCGTGTATAATTGGCATTATCCTCAATCCAATTGACGAAAATACGCGGAGAAAACTCGTGCCAACCCTCAACATCAAACCGATACATAAACCCATCAAAAACTACTATACCGAACTTGCGGAATACGCGAAAGTCGGTGCAGAACACGAAGGCGCAGTCCGAACGGCATTCCAAAATCTACTCCAACATTACTGCCGACAAGCAGATCTCATCCTCGTCTGTGAAAAGACACACCACACGCCACAGAAAAGGCGGATCCGGATAGATGGCGAAGTCGTTGATGCGTTTGACTTGCCACATGGACACTGGGAAGCAAAAGATACACACGATGACCTTCCGACAGAAGCGCGGAAGAAATTGGAGGCGGGTTACCCGTTTAAAAATATCATCGTTCAGTCGCCAACCCGGGCACTCCTCTATCAAAACGGACACCTCCGACTTGATATAGACCTCACAGATCCGAGCAACCTTATCAATCTGTTGAATACCTTCTTTGCGTACCGGGAAGAAAATATCCTCGATTGGTATGCCGCCGTTGAAGAATTCAAAGAAAAGGTTCCGGTGTTAGGGCGGGGTGTGGCAAAGCGCATTGAGACCGAAAGGCAGGATAATCCCAGTTCCGACAAGCCTTCGAGAACTTCCATCGGCAATGCCGAGCCTCTATTGATCCGAACCTCACCGAGGCACAGGTCGAAGAGATGCTCATCCAACACCTTCTCACCGAGCGAATTTTCCGCACAGTCTTTGACAATCCCGATTTTACCAATAGAAACATCATCGCCCAAGAAATTGAGAAGGTGATTCAGATCCTCACCCGTCGTTCTCCGAGCCGTTCCGAGTTCCTCCGTCCTCTGGATCCGTTCTACGTTGCGATTGAGAAAACCGCCGCCACCATCACTGATTTCTCACAGAAACAGGCTTTCCTAAATACCGTCTACGAGCAGTTCTTTCAAGGTTTCTCTGTCTATATTGCCGATACACACGGTATCGTCTATACACCACAGCCGATCGTGGATTTCATGGTGAAAAGCGTGGAACATGTGCTTGAGACCGAATTCGGACGCTCACTGTCAAATATGGGTGTTCACATTATCGATCCATTTGTTGGCACTGGTAACTTCATTGTCCGACTCATGCAGGAGATTCGGGGGCGGCGATTGCCGCAGAAATACCGTGAGGAGCTCCACTGCAACGAAGTAATGCTTCTGCCTTACTACATCGCCAGTCTGAACATTGAACACGCCTATTATGAGAGGACCGGCAATTATGAACCTTTTCCACATATCTGCTTCGTGGATACGTTTGATACGTTCGGTCTGATGGACGCACCCCACCAAACTGGAGAGTTCACCTATTTTACGCCGGATAACACCTTGCGGGTTGAAGAGCAGCGAGAGATTCCGATGTTCGTTGTTATCGGGAATCCACCCTACAATGCGGGGCAGAAGAATGAGAACGATAATAACAAAAATCGGCCGCATGTGGGCATTGATGCGCGGGTACGAGATACTTTTGCTGCTGACTCCAAGGCACAACTGAAAAATTCGCTTTATGATCCGTATGTCAAAGCCTTTCGATGGGCAATAGATAAACTCGGTGATGTGGGAATCACCGCATTCGTAACGAACAACAGTTTTATTGACGGACAAGCATTTGATGGCATGCGGAAACACCTTTCCAAAGAGTTTGACACACTCTATATTCTGGACTTGGGAGGGAATGTACGAAAGGGACAATCAGGAGAGGCTAACGTGTTCGGCATTCAGGTCGGTGTGAGCATCAACATCCTTGTGAAATCAAAACAGGAGGGTGGGAGTTTTCCTGCGCGAATCTGCTATAACGACGAGGCTGCGGATTTGAATAAGACACGGACCTTTGCGTTTCTGGACGAGAACCAGTACGTTGGGAACCTGGAGTGGCAAGAGTTGAGACCAGATAAACGGTCTACGTGGCTCACTGGCGGACTCCACGGTGATTTTGACTCTTTTATTCCAATGGGAAGCAAATCCGCCAAGGCAACCCAGGGTGCTGCAGACGGAACACTTTTTAAAACCTATAGCGTTGGTGTGCTAACAGCCCGCGATGCATGGACTTACAACTTCAACCCAGATGCACTCACGAAAAATATGCAAGCGATGATGGAGTTCTACAACTTAGAAGCATCCAGGTGGGAACGGCGTGTTGAACGAACACATAACGTTGATGCATTTGTTTCAACCGATAGCACGAAAATAAAATGGACAGATCGACTGAAGGTGGAACTAACAAAGGGCAGATTAATCACCTTTGCGTCGGAACGAATAAGGAATTCTCTTTATCGTCCATTTACAAAGTCCAACCTCTACTTTGATAAATTGATGAACCAGCGGACTTACCTGTTTCCATCCATCTTTCCAACACCTGATACCGAATTGGATAATCGCGCGATATGGATCAAGGTTGGACAAGAGTGGCCAATGTTCGCGCTGATGGTAGATAAAATTCCTGAAGCCCTACCGCAAGGCGGTTCTCAATGTTTTCCTTTCTATACCTACAATGAAGATGGCACAAATCGCCGTGAAAATGTTACCGACTGGGCATTGGCACAATTCCGCACGCGTTACCGAGATGACACCATCACTAAGTGGGATATCTTCCACTATACCTACGGGCTCCTACATCATCCCGATTATCGCGAGCGGTATCAGGAAAACCTCAAGCGTGATTTACCACATATTCCTTTTGCCGAAGACTTCTGGGGATTTGCCAACGCTGGTGCCCGGTTGGCAGACCTTCACGTCAACTACGAATTACAACCCGAATACGATAAACTCAATCCAATAGAAACCCCGGGAATGCAAGTAGATTTGTCCGTGGAGCGGATGAAATTCTCCAAAGACAAGACGTGTCTGAAATACAACGATTACCTCACGTTAGAGGACATTCCTCTGGAGGCGTTTGATTACCGGCTAGGGAATCGTTCAGCGTTGGAATGGGTCGTGGATCAGTATCGTGTAAAGGTAGACAAACGAAGTGGCATTAAGAACGATCCAAATCGTGGGGAAGATCCAGAGTATATCCTCCGTCTCATCGGTCAGGTGATCACCATCAGTTTAGAGACAGTAGATACTGTCAACAAATTGCCTGCATTGTAGTAAACATATACTGTGTGCCGTGACTTTATTGCATAATTTTTCAAATTAAGATTCCTCTTCTTTCCAAGATTTTCGCTTTCCTTCAGCCCTATAAGGGCGAAATATCTGTAGCATCAAAGATAACCCTATTTCTTTAGCCCCGTAGGGGCGGCATATTTGTAGCCAAATGACATCAATAGAATGTTGCAAAAACGCTAAACGATGTGATACAATATTGCCAGCAAAAGGAACAGGCAGGTGTATGGTACTCACCTGGTTCTGCACTTTAATTTCAAAATTATCCGTACAAGCACCAAGCTAGTCGCCAGAACGCCAACACAGGACCGGAGCGGAAATTTGCTGATTGATGAGATTATATGGCAGCAACAATTTGTTGAGAAATTAGCGACAAAGCATAGTGTAGAAAAAACGGAAGTTGAAGAAGTCTTAACCAATCGTCCTCGTTTTCGTTTCGTTTCTAAAGGCAATCGGTCTGGTGAAGATGTTTACTCAGCTATGAGACAGACGGACGCGGGACGTTATCTCATCGTTTTTTCATCCACAAATCAAATCGTCGGGCGTTGATTATCAGTGCAAGAGATATGACCCAAACGAAGCGAAGAAATTATGGCAGACAAAGATAAAAAACGAGATCCAATGCCTCCTCCCGATGCAACACCAGAGGAAATAGGCGAATTTTGGGATACACATAGCCTTGCTGACTATTGGGACGAAACCCATGAGGTAGAATTTCAGGTTAATCTCAAATCACGTCAGGATCTACCACCAGACGAGAGTGAGACAGTTGATCAGGACAACCCGCTTCCGGCAGAACAAGGTTGGCGAAAACTAAAAGAACTCATTCAGTCATTGGACGAACAACACAAAGGACGCAAAAAAGGCGAACCTTTTGAAGAACTTGTTGCGAGACTACTGGAATTGTTCCTTGACATTCCCTTTGTGGTTGCAAAATCCGGCACTCAATCAAGTACGGATTCGGAGTCGAAAATGTTACACCGTCCACAATTTTTTTATACAAAAAAAATCGGAGAAAAACAGGTCTAAACCCACACATACATTGACTTCTCAGGCAATTTTGGAAAGTTACCCAAAATACGAGAAAAGTTACCAAATGGTAACTTTTTAGAAATTAAGTTATAAATAAATTAACATATGTTATCTATAAAAACTGATAAAAAACAAACACCGAATAGCCCTACTATGCTCTGAAATTCATTTGCGATTTTTCACCGTGTGTGGTATTATTATATCCTTGAGGAGGCATCAAGACTCGTGGCATCTATTAATGACATCGCAAATGAATTCATCCGGGAAGAGATCGAAGAATTCTTGGAAGAACCCGACGAGATAGCACGCACCATTGATATTTTTGCGCAAGCGACTCCTGCTATGCAAACCATCTCTGCTGCCCTCATTGACGGCGACCATCACACTGTCGATGAATTGACAGAAGCAGCCCTGGAAGAAGGCATAGAGGCATTGGAGATTATGGATGATGGACTCATTGCTGGGATGGGAATCGTTGGCATCAAGTTCCGAGAAAACTTCATCTTTGTGCCAGAAGTTTTGGCGTGTGCCCGGGCAATGAAGGCAGGGATGGCATATATCGAACCGATTCTTTCGGAGTCAGGTATTGATCCTATCGGGACAGTGATTATGGGAACCGTCAAGGGTGATCTACACGATATTGGCAAGAATTTGTGCATCATGATGTTGCGTGGCGCGGGTTTTGTGGTCCACGATTTAGGGGTGGATACCTCTGAAGATGAGTTCATTGATGCCGTTGAGGAACATGAGGCACCGATCCTCGGGATGTCGGCACTCCTAACGACGACAATGCCGAACATGGGGAAAACGATCGATGCCTTTATTGATGAAGACTTGCGGGAAGAAGTCAAGATTATGGTAGGGGGTGCTCCAGTTACACAAACATTCGCCGATGATATGGGTGCTGACGGGTATGGCAAAGATGCCCTGGCATGTGTCGCACTCGCCAAGCAATTTCTTGAGGAACCGGAGGAAGAGTGGTAGGAAATGACTATCAGTTGTCAGGGCGGGTTGCTAACGCAACCCTATTAGTCGTCAGCATAAAGCGTTTGAGTTAACCAAAGCCCTTTTTACTGACTTCCAATAGCCGATAGCCGATGGCTCAAAAATAAAAATATGAAGAAAATAGACAAAGCCGAATACGAGAAACGACTCAATAAAATCACACAAATTTTTGAAGATTTGGTTGTTCACGCCGATGAACAAGCCACTTACCGGTGTCCCTACAAAAATCGCTTTGACCACTGCACAGCGAAGTTCGGTTGCCGAAACCAGCGAAAGATTGATGAAGGGACAGGGCTTTTGTGTGTCGGAGACGACAAGTTAGATTATCGCAGCGCGTGGGAGACTGACGCGCCTGACCCGACATCAGAAACACACAGCACCGGCACAATTACGTGTGACGGAAAAGCTTACCAACTCACCCCTGGGAAAACTATTTTTGACTACGCAGACGACTTAACCGTCCAAGTACCCACCTCCTGTTTCCGAACTGGACAGTGCCACGAATGTATCGTTGAGATTAAGCGTGGTATGGACAGTCTTCGCCGCCCAAATGAAGCAGAAGCCTTCCTTCGAGACAACTACCGTCTCGCCTGCCAAGCAATTGTTCTTGATATTGACAAAGACATCGAGTTCACACCACTGCGACGCTCACCAAGGATCCTGACACACGCTACCACGACGGACAGTAGTGGGCCCGGATTGGATCCACGCGTTACGCATCGCGATGGCGTTGTCTACTACAACAATGAGTCTATTGACCGTTACCGCGGGCATCTTTATGGACTCGCTTTGGATATCGGAACAACGACAGTGGTGGCAAATCTGGTGGATTTAGAGAGCGGAAAAACGGTTTCTGTCAGTTCCTTTGAAAACCCACAACGTTTTGGCGGTAGCGATATTATGAATCGCATCAGCTACGACGGTGAATTCAAAGGCGAACTGCGTCGCTCGTTGATTGCCGCACTCAACAGCGAAATCATGGAGATGTGTGAACGCCACAACTTCGTCCGCCAAGAGATTTATGAAATCGTCGTTGCTGGGAACACAACAATGCGCGATATCTTCTTCAAACATGACGTTCAGAGTATTGGACAGAAGCCGTATAAATCACTGATTGAACATGAGTATCGGGAAGGGACCCGCTCAACCACTTCGCTCACTGAAAAAGTGCGTCGTTTAGGTCTCCGTGCGAATCCGAAGGCGATGGTCTATAGCCTGCCGTTGATCGCTAGTCATGTTGGGGCAGATGTTGCCGCGGATTTAGTCTCTATCGACATCCCCGCACAAGATGAGATCATTATGTTGGTTGATGTCGGGACAAACACAGAAGTGGTCGTCGGAAACGCGAAACGGATGGTCGCGGCATCATGTCCGGCTGGTCCTGCTTTTGAAGGGGGCGGCATTGAATACGGAATGCCTGCTTACCCGGGTGCTATTGAGTCTGTGAAGTGGAACGACAGTCAATTCGATTATGAGACGATTAGTGGTGAGACACCAGAGGGGTTATGCGGTTCTGGGTTGATTTCGCTTCTCGCTGAGCTACGTCGGAATAATCAGATGAGTCCAAAGGGCGTTTTTGAGGACAGAAAACAACGCGTTATGTCTCTCTTGCCGGAACACGGTATCACCTTCTCACGTGATGATGCAAGTAACTTGGCACAAGCAAAGGCGGCAAATTACTGTGGACAATATATCGTTCTGCGGCACTTCGGCTGCGTTCCAAAAGACATTACGAAACTCTTTCTGGCAGGTGGTTTTGCCAATTATGTTAATCTACAAGACGCTATTGAAATCGGATTTCTCGCACCGGTTCCAGAAGCAAATGTCGTCAAGATTGGTAATGCCGCGGTCGCAGGTGCGACAGCTGTCCTGCTTTCTGAGAAAAAACGCGCAGATATTGAAGCGTTTGTCAACAATATTGAGCATATTGAGTTGGAGACAACCCCCGATTTCTTTGAGGTATTCGTGGAAGGTTGTCAATTCAAGCCAATGCCAGCAACCTTGTAATTGGCAGTCGGTTGTCAGTTCTCGGTTAAGAGACTTTCGGCTCACAATAAAGGGATCTTCTTGAGATAGCCTCAAAACCCATAGCCCGTAATGAAATTAGGTTTCCTTACCGCAAGGTAAAATTAAAATATTTCTTCGATCTTTACAGGATTATAGGTTTCCAGGATAATCCTAAGCACATAGCCCGTAATGAAATTATGCCTTAAATGGCATAATTTGTCTTTGCTTTACATTTGGAGGGCGGACATACGGAGAGGAACGTGAAACCATCAGTACACCTCACCGAACCGCAAGGTAAAATTAAAATATTTCGAGAACGTTTGAGGTCCGAGGAACCGATTTTATACGACGGCGGATTCGGTTCGCAGTTATTCGCACGGGATATAGAGCTCGCCAATAGTGCCCTCGCCAACGCTCTACATCCCACTGCTGTCATTGACATTCATTCGGATTATATCAACGCAGGTGCTGAGGCGATCGGGACAAACACGTTTGTGGCATCTCCGCTTCACTTGGAGATGGCAGGTCAAGACCTATCCGATGCCAAACGACTCATACGACTCGCTGTCCAACACGCAAAAACAGCCGTTGCCCAGAGTGGACAAGATGTCTACATTGCTGGCTCTGTGGGACCCTCTCCCGGCGCGATTGAAGCCGATAGCGGCGATACCACTTTCGGCATTCCAAATGAAGATGCGAAAGAGGCGCATAAATTGGTTATCCACACCCTCGCAGAAGAAGGCGTGGATTTCCTCTGCCTCGAAACGATGTTCTCTGCGAAAGAAGCCGCGATGGCTGTAGACGTTGCCCGCGAGACAGGAATCCCTATTGCTGTGAACATGACTTACAAATGGACAAAGGAACGGCGCACCGGCAAGGTTATCTACCGAACAGACTGGGGAAATTCACCAACGGATCTGCTCGATATTCTCATGAACAACGAACTTTCGGATGGAGATTCGCTGTTGGAATCCGTGAGTATCCTCGGCGTGAACTGCGGTGCTGAATCCAGACGTGATGAACATACTGGGATGCCTTATGCGATTGCTGGAACCCAGCAGTTGCACACAGCACTCACCGAAGTAGGCATTGATGGTAAACAGATGATGGCATATCCCAACGCTGGCATGCCGAAGCTTGATGAAAACCATCAAACTGTCTATACGCAGACCCCAACAGAAATGGCAGGCTATGTTCCCACACTCCTTGAGGCGGGGGCTTACTTAATAGGCGGCTGTTGTGGAACAACGCCAGCACATATCAAAGCCTTCCGCGAAGCAATCGCGTCGTATCGTTCAACAGAAGCGTAATTGTTGGAAGAAGTAGAACAATGTCTGGAAAAAAATTAAAGAGCGCGTAGCTTGGAATGAAATGGAAAACGGGTAGATGGAGAGGAACTTTCAGGAGCCCTGGGGAAACACCCAAGCAAAAACACCCACCTGAGCGAACCGCAAGGAAAATTAAAAAAATGGAAACTGTAACACTTACCTATAAAAGACTGCCGAATCGAGTCAACCACTTTCAACAAGAACTACTCTACCTCGATGACGAGGTCATTGTTACGTCTCAACGGGTTAAGCCGTCCTCACCTATAGTTCAGAACGGCGAGACGGTTTTAGCGGACAACTTCGCCGCGGTCTGGTTTGTGTTTACAGGTTTATGGTATGATGTCGGAAAGGTCTATAATCTGAATAACGAATGGACCGGTTACTACTGCGATGTCCTGAAACCGGTTAGCCGGAGCCTGGATGTAAACGGGAAACTGAATCGTTTTGAAATAACGGACTTATTCCTGGATCTTTGGATAAATCCAGATGGCACCTACGAGATTCAGGATGAAGATGAGCTTGAAGATGCGGTTCAGAATGGAGCAATTGACGCTGAACTGGAAAGAAAAGCACTGGAGGTCCTAAAGGCATTAATTATTGAAACTGAGTCTGGACACGTGGAACGTCGCTTGCAGACGGTAATCAGTAGAGCGGGGTTCCCAAATTTGCAGGATTACATAAAAACGTTACCTTAGGCAGCAAACGAAGATAAAGAGATTACAGTGGAAACGATAACACTCATTTATAAATGGCCTCCCGACCGGGTACATCGCTCCCAACAACAATTGCTTTACGTGGATGAGAATGTCATTGTTACATTTCAACGGATTAAACCATCCTCGCCTATAGTTCAAAAAGGTGCGATAGTTTTAGGGGATAACTTCACTGTCATCTGGTTTGTATTTACAGATCTATGGTATGGTGTCGCTAAAGTGTATAATCTGAATAACCAGTGGACCGGTTATTACTGCGACATTATGAAACCGGTCAAGCGCGATGTAGATGTAACAGGAAAGCTTAATTGCTTTGAAATAACGGATCTATTCTTGGATCTTTGGATAAATCCAGATGGCACCTACGAGATTCAGGATGAAGATGAGCTTGAAGATGCGGTTCAAGAAGGCATAATTAACACTGAATTGGAAACAGAGACTCGGAGTGTCCTGAAGTCATTAATCGCTGAGGTTGCATCCGGGCATTTGGAGTATCGCTTACAAGAAGTAATGAATAGAGCAAAACTTACAGATTTTCCGGACTGTGTAGAACACATTAACGGGGGATGAAGAGATGGCGACATTGGCAATAAACGGCGGTGAACCTGTTCGCACTAATTCTTATCCGGCATGGCCCACGCAGGATCCTGCTGATATCGAAGCATTTGAAACTATCTACAAAAGTGGACAATGGGGTGTTGGTGGACCGAAGGTTCCAGAATTCGCACAGCAGTTCGCTGAATTTCAAGGTGCGAACTATGGCGTTTGCGTCAACAGCGGCACCTCGGCCCTCTATATCGCTCTAAAGGCGGCGGGTGTTTGCCCCGGCGATGAGGTCATTACCACATCCTATACCTTCCAAGCGACGGTCGTCGCCATTTTGATGACGCACGCTGTGCCGGTTTTCGTGGATACCGCACCGGACAGTTTTCTGTTGGATGCCTCGAAAGTCGAAGCCGCGATAACGGAAAAAACGAAGGTGATTTTACCGGTTCATATCGCCGGGTATCCAGCGGATATGGACGCGCTTGTTGACATCGCGAATCGACATAACCTGAAGATTGTCGAAGATTGTGCACAGGCACACGGCGCGGAATGGCGGGGACGCGGGGTCGGCAGTTGGGGACATTTCGGATGCTTCAGTTTCCAGTCGTCAAAAAATCTTTGTGCAGGTGAAGGTGGCATTGTCCTCATGAATGACCGAGAACTCTACGAACGTGCTTACGCACTTCATAACTGTGGTCGCACGCTACCAGATGCTGAGTTTGGAGAGGCAGAGCCCTTTGGAGGAAACTTCCGAATGACGGAATGGCAAGCTGGATTACTCCTGTCCCGCTTGACCCGACTTGAAGCCGAAACCAACTACCGACATAAGAACATGCGATGGTTAGATGGTTGGCTTGGCGAGATTCCGGGTATTATCGTCACACCACTCGACCCGCGCGCCACGCGTGGTGGATGCCACGGCTATAAGGCGATCTTTGACTCCGAGGAGTTTGAAGGCATATCACGTGAGACGTTTCTCCGTGCAATGCGCGCCGAAGGGATACCGATGGGATATTGGTATACCACCCCTATGTATCGGGCATCCTTTCTCGCCTCTAATCTTTTCGGTCAGGATCTCAATTACGATGATACACACTGCCCTGAAACTGAAAAGATATGTCAAACAGGTCTCTCCCTAAGTCAAAATGTGTTGATGGCAAGTGAAGAGGATATAGAGGACATTGTTAAGGCTGCGATTAAAATTCGCAGGAACGTCGCTGAGCTAAAGTCGGAAACCTCGTAGCGGGATAGTCGTCAGTTTGCATCGCAGTGAACGCTATAAGAGGCGCGTTTGGCTTGGACGTTTTCTTCATTTCTTCATATTTCCCCAAGGACTATCAAAACCCTCTTTTAACTGAAAATTATTCTGCTATCCTTTTGGTCTGCGATGTCTCTATATAGACAACCCGATTTTTTAACTATTAAATCTATCAACGGTCAGCAATCAGTTACAGCGGGATAGGTACAAGACCTGTCTTACTGATGACTGCACATCCTCCAAAACCAGCTTAAAATTAACCGAGAACCATCGTGAAACGAAGTGGAACGATGATCAGAAACTTAATAGTTAAAAAATTTACTATCCTTTTCAGTCTTAAGGGACTCTATACAGATAAATCCATAAGTGCGAGCCTATAGAGGCTTGCGGGACAATAGGAGAAAATCATGTCTAACGAACGTGAAGCCCAGAAAGAAATCCGTCAGATTCTGAGGCTATTAGAAATGACTGCACGCATCATAGAAACTTCAGCGATTACAGACCAATTTTCAGGTGGTGAAGAGCGGTGCGCTCGGCAATTTAACAACGCACTTGAACTCCTAACCGATCTTGGTGCAGTACCCGAGGGTCTTTTTGAACCTCTGGAGTCCGATGAGGCATCTCTTGGCGATACCTGCTTTGCCTGTCACCAAGTCGCCGCTTACGTTAAAGAAAGTTGCGCCGATGATTTTGTTGACTTCGCACAAGTCAAGCAAACAATTGGTAATGAGTTGAAGGATGTCAGTGAAGTTGTGCGGCAATCAATGCCTTCCTTTCTCAAAGATATTTGGGGCAGCCAAACGCAAGAAGATAACGCTGGAGCCCCTGAAACCGTTGAGGTGGTCTCAGACGAGGATGAGGACGTGACGTCTGTCGAACAGCGTATCGCCAAGCTTGAAGGGCAAATGGAGACCGTTGTCGAGATACTCCAAGAGATTCGGACACAACAGGTCGAACAGAGCAAAGAACTTTAGAATAGGAGACAGCCATCAGCGATCAGCAAAAGAGTTACCTCACAGTGAGAGTTCACCAAAAAACCGCTTGCCTGAAAGTCTATCGTCGATGGCTGATAGTCAATTTGATGAAACTACTTATCGTGTTGACCCTTTTTTTTCGGTGCTGTTTCTATTCTGCAGTGCTGGTTGCCAATTCACATCACTGGCAGCAGAGGAATCTATCTTGGAAAAGATTGAAAAAACATATAACGTCAAGGCTGGTGGAAGTTTAACAATTGTGTCAGAGTTCGGGGCAATTGAAATTCAAACCACCGAACAGGATAAGGTTGAGATTGTGGTCACAAAAGCAGCAAAGTCCTTGAAGCGATCGGCGAAAGAAGCACTTGCTGATTTTGAGGTAGCATTCTCGCCCGAAAATATCGGAGCCCCTACATTTGGACAGGAGGATGATACTCCTGATTATTTGTCAGTTGTGCCCGAGGATGCCGATGTTTATATTCAAGGGAAGTTCAAACATGGGAGAGAACGCTGGCGGAAAATACTCAATCGCTTGGAAATTCGTTTTCACGTAACGGTTCCCAAAAACTATAACGTTGATTTGAGTACCCAAGGCGGTAGCATCAAAGTCGGCGATCTTGATGGTACGGTTCGCGCCCACACTTCGGGAGGAAGTTTACGTTTCGGGAACATTACAGGCACGGTGTGGGGACGGACATCCGGTGGCAGCATCAAACTTACATCGTGTGGCAGTCCAGTCGATCTGAAAACGTCTGGCGGTAGTATTGAAGTCGTTGACGTGGCCGGGGATGTTCAAGCACAAACTTCTGGAGGCAGTCTCCGCTTTGGTGCAATTCAGGGTTCTATTTGGGGCAAAACTTCAGGTGGGAGCATCAAGATTGCGAGTTGTAGTGGAGGTGCGGATGTTCAGAGCTCGGGCGGTAGTATTAGACTGGAGAGCATTGGCGGGAATGTAAACGCGAAAACCTCAGGAGGTATCATCCGTGCCACTATGACAACACAACCGCAGGATGAGTGTAATTTGCGCACATCGGGAGGCGGAATAACTCTCACGCTTATTCCAGATATCGCCGTTGACGTAGAAGCAGAGACCAGCGGTGGGCGCGTTTCGACGGATTTCGCAGTCGAATCGGCCATCCAGGGGAAGGTTCCCAGAAATAGATTGAAAGGTAGCATAAATGGCGGCGGACCCCTGCTAAAATTACGCACCTCTGGTGGTAGCATTCGCTTGCAGAAGGCGGCAGATTAAGCGCGTTTCGGGATCGGCAGATAGCACCTACCAGTGCTTAAACGAGTACATCCGTTGTCCAAGAAACAGACCTAAAATTGCCCATAGACTTCCCATCACGAATTCGCCGAGCATTGTCCCTAAAAACAGTGGCAGTGTTCGGCGATACGCGCCGATCCCACCGTGGCGAATCAGTATAGATTTTAGCACCCACGCCAAGAATACAGGAAACCAAAGCCGACCGAAGTTCCAATTGCCCGCAAGCGGATAGGCAAGCGGATGCAGCTGCCACCAAATAAATCGCAGTCGCATAAAGAGCGTCGTAAGCGTTAGGGTAATACCGAAGCCAAAAAATCCCATGCGTCCCCAGTCTGTGTCGTTCGGGAGCGTTAGCCAGCGTTGTAGATCACTGAAAGCCTCTTGTCCACGCCATGTTCCGAGATTACCGTGTAGGTAGCCCGCATGAAGGAACGCAACGAACCCAATAATCAGGCCAATAACCGTCGCACCCCACATCACCCAAAGAATCTGACGAACGTTGATTCCACCTCTGTCAGCGAGTTTAAATCCTTCCAATTGATTCGGCATCGGTTGCGAACGGTAATTACGGGTAAATCCATAGAGGAAAGCGAACCCCGTTAGCGTCGGGGCACCAATCTTTCTGGACCCAAAGAGTGAGGTGAGAAAAAGTCCAGGACCGGCACGATAGAAATCCATCGTCGGTGTTCCGAGTTCGGCACGCATCCGGGTGAACGCTAAAACAAGTATAAATTGTATGCTGAAAAACCCAAGTACACCCCACCAAGACATCCCTGCCTTCAGGCAAAATCCAAACACAACTGCGATACCAATCAGGAACCCAACAAACGCACTGCGGTATCCCATCGGTTCGTTTGTTGTATCAAGGTTCGTTTTCAAACCTAAGATATTGCGTGTAACCTGCCAGAGGTGCTTGTGTGTTATCCAAAGGGCAAAGAAACAGAGACCAAAATACGCACCCGTCGACTGCATATCAATGTGCGGATAACCCGGTGTCTGGTTCATCCCTGTCATTGCGCCAAAGACGAGTTGTACCTTCCAGAAAAGGTAGAACAGCCAGCAAGAGAGCGACAAATCCAGAGGCATTAAGAAACCAATCCCGATGGCATAGGGATTTAGATGAATAGGCGTTGAACCGATAGCATTCAGCGGTTTTTCTGTGAACAAGATCCCAATATCGTGGCGGATGGGGATGCTCGGCACGTAAGGATAAAGAAAACTAATTCCATTGAGCAAATCGATCCCGCATCCGATAGCAAAACCTATCCAGAGGAGTCGGTTTCGGTAGAAACCCGCATCTTTCGTCATTTCATAAGGGAGTAGGATGATCGGGTAACTCAGTTTTTCGTGTTCAATCCACTGTTTACGGAGGATGACACTGAGCATCATCATAGAGAATGCCAGCGCAGAGAAGAACACAAGCCACGCTAATACCGGTGTGAGCCATGCCTGAATATGCTCTATCTCGAATAGATTTGAAGTGCCTTCATAGTAGCCGGTTAAGGCACGCCGATTCATGACAGCAATCCAATCTGGGATGTAGCGGAAGAAGAGCGTTTGCCATTCATTTTCTGGCGTAGCGAACCACGCCGCGTGCCCTAAAACACACATTGTCGCCTGCAAAAGGTCATGTCCACAGACGACGCATGCAAGCGTTACCATGAGATACACCGTCAGCATTTCCGCTTGTGTGAGCTGCCATTTCGGGAGATGGCGTGTTAAAAANNAGGTTGAATATTGCAACGAGGAAGAGGGTAAAGACGGCGTTGAAGAAAATCGCCATCGTCGTGGGATATTGTGTTGTCCACACCGTTTCCGTTTGAACAACGAGATAGATATTAAGTGGAAGCGATAATAATCCTAACAGGATGGCTCGCCAGGTGATACTCTCAGTTGGTGTCCGCAAAGGGGTGTCCATGCTAATTTTCTTTCTGAATTGGTTATCAGTTCTCAGTTACAAGAAGGTGTTTTGCTTGGGCGTTTCTGCGGATTTCCCTCATTAAACAATTGCCTTTTAACTGATGACTGAAAGGGTTTTCATAGACAGGGAAGCCCATAAGGGAAACCTCATACCGTTGATTCACCCGCCCTGACAACTGACAACTATTAAAACGCTCGCTCTTGACCGTAGAAAATCCGCGGTTTAAACGAAGGTGAAAAGGGTGGATCAAGCGGAAAGGCGAATTCTACCCGCAGAATACCTGTACCACTAAACTGCGAGAGGCTCCCACGCAACCCAAATCCAACACTCCGCTTGGGTCTCGTTAAATTGAAGGTGTGGTTGCCGTTCCAAATGTACCCAATATCAGCAAACACGATGCCACTCAACATGACTCCGAGATGAACCCGCCTGTCGCTAAACGGACGAGCCACAGCCGTCGCGACTGCCGCAAGTGCTTCGTCTATTTTACGAAAAACCGTTCCACCGAATATGGTTCGACTTTCAAGACTCAGCAACATCATCTTTTCACCACTAAACTGCCTATAGGCATAGCCACGTAACCCGTCGAACGATCCCAAGAGAACCTGACTGTGTCCACTCCATCCAAACTGCATCTCTGTTTTAAACTGCGCGACAAATGTCTGATGAAAATCAAAGAGGCCGTTCTCTCTAAAACCGGTTTCAAGTGTATAAATATTACCCGTGTTGAATACATCGGTATAAAACCAAGCAGTTTGCGCTTGGAGGAGGGAGCGTTCAACCCGAGTCGTGAAGTTCGTGCTAAATGCGAACGTTGTGAGGTTGAAGAGCCTATCTCCGTTCATCCATCCCGATCCGAGAGCCAATTCGGCGTAAGATTCTGAACGGTCCGAGGCGTATAAAGGTGAAGCGTATCCAAGAGAGAGTGCGTATTGAGAACCGGCGAGGAAATTTTCCTCTTGCCCCATCCGTCGGAGGAACCGGGCTTTGTGATATGCAATGCGTTGCCTCCCTACGGTGAAGCCGATCCGCTTTATGTCTCGGTTCTCTAACATGGCATCGGATGCACTTGATTTTTCAAGTATCACGTATTTTGAGCGCCGCGATGCCGCCCATAACCCTATATAATTTTGTTGTTGCCTGTCCCCGAAATATCGTCGGACGTTTGCAAAGGTTCCCTGTAGATTTTGTTCAAACGTATCGGTTTTCTTCGCGTTTTCATACCAATATATCGGATTAACCGATTCAGAAAAACGCACATTTGCACTCCATCGACTTTTCAGCGTATATTGGGGCCGTTCTAATAGCACAACCAAGGAATCACCATCGCGCTTCTGGATATATTCACCATCAAAGTTCCAGTGCGAATTGAAGAGTCGTGGATTATTATACCGTCCTCTCACAAGGCTCCGCGTCTTTTCACCTACTTCGCTAATCCTTTCGTAGCGCCACAGGGTGCTTTGACCCGATCCGAACAGGTTCGGATCTCGAAATTGTAGCAACCAATACCTCTTCTGGTTGTTTAGGTTCAGATCTCCGCCAAGTGGAAAGGATAGGAGTTCTCGAATAGTCACGTGAATCGTAACTGATTTCGACCGCTCGTCCCACTGTGCGTCAACCTTTGCGGCACCAATATAAGTTTTGCGCCGGAGAATTTGTTCGCTTTCCTCTCTATCTGCTTCTGTATAGGTATCACCTTCCATAAACAGGAGTTCTCGGCGAATAACGTCTTCTTTCGTCTGTATATTGCCAGTTACGATGATGTTGCCGACCCGACCTTCGTCAACCTCAATGCCAAGATAAACACCATCTACGAATTTTTTCACAGAGAGTTGCTCTTCATCTACACGCGCGAAACGGTATCCGTTTTCCCGATAAAAGCGCGTAATCGCTTCAAGATCGGATTTCAGAACGGTCTCATTATAAACACCCCATACATCTGTCCGCATCAGCGCGCGGATTTGCTGTTCAGAGAACGATTCGTTCCGATCGATTACGAGGCTACGTACAACGCTCACTTCACCTTCCAACGGTGCTTTTTCATGCTCCGTAACGCTTACCGTTTCTGAAGAATGGTTTTCGGAAACCTCCGGCTCCCGGGAACTTTCGGTTAAGAGGCTTTCGTCTAACGAAACCGTCTTACTGACAGCTGACGACTGACCACCGACGGAAACTATCTCGCCGATACTCAGCAAAACGATTAAGCACATTTTTAATTTTACCTTGCGGATGAATAACGAGGATTCCAAATTCGACATATCTTTCTCTAAAGTCGTCTGCGCCGTTGTTGCAGGCTTCGGCTCCGATCTTAAGACGCCCCTACAGAATGAGCGAAAACTAATTATGGTTAGAAAGGCGGTTTGAGAGAAAACTTTCAAGAATCATAAGACAAACAACTAAAATGAGCAGTTCACCCCAAATTTCCCTACCGTGTCGTTTAACGTTGTAGGCATCAGCTACTACCGTTGTTTCGTTGATTTCCGGATCTGCTGTTGCTTGCGCTCCAATCCGTGCCGCCGCCTGTGCCAGTGGAATCTCCGTTAAGTCAGCTTCAGTCGTATCAACATTAACCGCAAAAAAGTCTCGTCGGATTCTGCCTTGTGTCCGCACCTCGACCTGATAGATACCGGGACGTTCTGTACCCTGAAATCGCAAGGTCCCATCTTCGGCAATCGGAAGAATGGCTATCGGCTGTCGGTTATCAGCTTCCCTCAATAAAGAGGTTTCTGGCAAACTTATCCCCTCTTGCTGACCGCTGACCGCTGACCGCTGACCGCTGACCGCCATTAAACGAATAGACGCTTTTCCACCCGCACTCCGAGGATAATGCGCGGTATAGGTGTCCCCGATATGTCCGCCCCATGTTAAAAGATGATTGCTGGCTATTGTCGTGTAAAGCACGCTTTGTTGGAGCATCGGAAGGAAATAGGGATTAACGAGCAAATCGTTTGTATAAGCCGCCGCGCGAACGGATGTTGTATCTACATTAGACGCCGTCGTCTGTTGTGTGAGCAGACCACAGTTATAAAGCAGCACGGTACTGGCACCCTGACTTCGTTCAACGAGAAATGGCGTATTGTCCCCGAAGTGTGCGATCACGTTGGATCCCGAAGAAGGCTGTAATGCGATACCGTTGTAAAACTGCGGAGCGTATTGTATAGAGAACCCTTCACTTGGAAAGATGTCGAAGATAGGATGTGTTTCCTCATACGCCTGCACTCGCTGTGGCGGCATCCACTTCAGGGAACTACCAAGCCGGGCAGGCAACCACGCATTACCAGATGCGTTGTAGCTTGCTGCGTTACTGCGGTTGCTCACGAAGACAATGATACTTTTGCCATGGCGGGTGAATTCTTGGAGTTGCGCACTCACCTGGCGTGACATCGTCAGCACGTCCGCGAGTACAATAACATCATAATCTTCCAACGGAAAGGTTACAAATTCATCAGGTGTGCATTGCGTTGGTAGGATAGCGCGAGCCTCTATAGGCTCGCGGGACAATGTATCAGCTGTCAGCGGTCGGTTGTCGGCTGTCGATGATCGGCGGGTACTCAGAAAATCTCTTTGCTGATGGCTGATGGCTGATGGTGTTTTTGCTTGGGCGTTTCCCCACCGGCTATTTGTATGTGGATTTAACGCCAATGTTAGATATTCTGTTTGTTCTCCCACACAAAGCACACGCACTTCACCGAGGGCATCCAAGGCAAAATAACGTCGATTGTCAATATTAAGGCGATCATCTGTCAGTGTGAGATAACCGATATGTGTACCCGGTGTAGAAAAGTTGTATGTTAAAGTGGTGTTCAGCGATTCGTTCGCTGCTACAGAAAAACTCATAGTTTTCTGTTTCTCGCCTCCAATAAACAGGGTCAGTATATTTTGATCCAAAGGTGCTACTGAATGATTCACAGTCGTCACATTCAATTGAAACGGTAAATCTACGCCTATTAGTTGATTAGACGGACGAATTTCTTTAATACTTATGTTATGGGCTTCACCCTCTGCAACCGGAATCAGAGAAATGCGAGCACCAGAACGATTTGGAAGCCTATTCCAGTTCTCCCATCCGTTTTGAGCGAAGTCTGAAATTAAATAGATTTCTTTGTTCAATTGCTCTGATTCAGTAAGGATTTCGTGGGCGAGTTCGAGGCTGGGTTGAACATTTGTGGTACGGTAGGAAGTTTCTGTATCTTTAATCGCTGCGATAACGCTCTCAATGTCGGGGGTGAGTTGTCGAAAGACGGGCTTCGGGATATCTGACATTAGTATGAGGGTTGCGCTATCGCCATGTCGCAGGGTATCAATGATGTCGGCTGCCAGAGTTTTCGCCTTATCGAGCCTGACACCATTAATGTCCTGATAAGCCATACTGTAAGAGTTGTCCAAGACGATAACCACATCTGTCTTTGCGCGCACGGACGCTACTGGCAATCCGAGCGTCAAAAAGGGACGTGCCAAGGCGAGTGCAATGAGCGCGATAATTGCCATACGTAGGAGCAAAATGAGAAGTTGACGGAGTTGGAATCGACGTGCATTTTCGCGGTGCGCCGCCGTGATGAATATCAGACTGCTAAAATCAATTGTCACGACACGACGACGGTTCCAGAGATGAATGACTAATGGGATGCCAGTGGCGAGGAGTCCAAAGAGAAAAAGTGGGTTGAGAAATGCCAATTTTTAATTATGGCCTCCTGGGCCGCTGCGTCCGTTGTCCTTGCGGGTTTCCGATTAAATCGTGACTGGAGCTGGGAATTTGCACAATTTTTGATCCGTGCATCTGTGAGACATTCCTTTTGTTGACGATCTCTCAGTCCGAAAAGCCTTAAATCCTGAGTTAGACACTATCGAAACCCAAGCCTGCAACAGCGGCGCAGGCGACCCGAGATTGGGAACTTTTAAAGTTTTTACGGCGAAACTTACCCGCATGGTAAATTAGAAAATGGTAATTTCAAGTTGATTGAGAGTATGGAAAACATCTTCCGCGTACTCCACAAGATTGTCCGACTCCAAGGTGCTTCCACCGAGTTGAATGTGGTTCGCATCAGCAATAACCTGGTCCAACGTTGGGTCCATTTGCACCCATTTACCGATGTAGACTTCGGGCCAGAAATGGTAATAGAAAGCATCCTTTGCGAATACGATACCAGAGCAGATGCGTGCTGGAATGCCAGCGGCACGCGCCAGAGCGATAAACAACACTGTGTGCTCCGTGCAATCTCCAGAGAGCGACTGTAGCACTGTTAATGACGAAGCAAAGCCCCCACTCATTTTTTTCTCCTTAATGGAGGCATAAACCCATCGACACAATTTTTCCGCCGCATGCCATGAATTAACCTCGTTCTCCAAGATCTCCTTAGCCTTCGCCCGAATGTCAGGGTGATTGGCTTGGATATAGGCACTCGCAGTCAGGAATTCCTCTTCTGCATTCTGAATAGGGAGATTCGGGCAGTCTTCGGCAACAATTACCGGAACCTGAATGGAAAGTTTGTAGGAAGGGTGTTTTTGCTTGGGTGTTTCCTCGATTCCATTATAGCTTGCCTCAAGTTTCTGTCGACAAGTGGATATAACAACTTCAGCAATATTCCCTGTTAAGAGTTTCACTTCTGCTTCAAGGTGTTCCGCTTTTGGGATCGGGAGTTTACCGGAGGGAAGAATACGGGTCTTTAAGACAACATCAACTTCTTCGATACCCCCAAGGGCAGTTTCCTTATCGGCTTTCGTCGTTACCATTGAAAGCCCCATCAATGGCACCTCTGTTCGATAGTTCACGCCATCGGAGTCAATCCACAATTTTGCAGTAACGCCATTCATCATGTCCATTGTCTGTTTCAGAACATAGACCTGTTTTTTCTCCGACTGATAGGTTAAAATCTCCTCCCCTAAAACCTCAATCTCCGTCCTCACAGGTTTCAAAAGATCAAAGACGAACATGTGAAAAGTCCGTTTATCGCCTGTTTTAAGTCCTTTCTGGGTTAAGAGTGACGCTACGCCTGTATGCTCAGAAACAGTGTCGGGTGGCACTGAGATTTCTGACTCGGTGATTTCACCGTTGAGCGTTGTTTTAACGTGGGCAATTCCATCTACAATCCGTCCTTCGATCTGTTTTAAGCCAGATTCATTAGAGGTCGAGAGGAAGTGCAGCGGCATTAAGTCGGGACCTGTGTATTCAACGCGAGTAATCTCAACTGTTATGTCAGTCCCAAGTGCCTTAAAGTTCATCACTATATCGGTTTTGTTCCGAGCCACCTGTTTCCCTTGATATTCAGATTTTTCAGTAGACGTGTGCATATAGCCGATCTTGGTGTTCATCAAGGTAAGGTTATACCAATGCTCTTGCGGATGGTTTAGCATGTTCTGGAATGTATCTTGTTTTTCGTCGTCGGTGTCCGCTGGTGTAACTACTTGCAAGCCAATATTAAAGAATATCGCTGCCATGCATGCAAACGCAAACCGGCGAGAATGATAAGACTTCAAATTTTTAATTATTCCTTGCGGGTAAGTGATGGGATATGTTACTAAAAAGTTTTTGATCAAGAGTTGAAGAAACACCCCGCAGAATACCACACGTGCATTCTGCGTTGATGCGCAAAAACCCTTTCAAATGTAAAGCAAAGACAAATTATGCCATTTAAGGAGAACCTAATTTCCTCACAGGCTTGGTTTTTGATACTACGAATCCACGTTTTACGTGCGAAATCAACAACTACAAAATCCTATTCGTAATATTAATTATACCTGATGGATGCCCCTATGTCAAATCGGTTACCTCATACGCGAGTTGCCATAGCAACCGTGTGAGTGTGCCGCTGTTTGACTTTCTGATAGTTCCCAAATATGTTCAGAAAATTACGCTTGATAAACGCTCGGAGTCCAGAAATCGTCACAACGTAGAGTCGCCCATTCGGTTTGAGATACTGCTTCGCATCAGCAAGAAAGATCTGTAGGAGTTCCTTACCGACATTGGCGGGTAGGTTAGAGGCAATTAGGTCGAATTGAATATCAGGGAGATGACTAAAACCGTTGCTCAGAAGGACGTGACAATTCTGGAGCTGATTCTGTTTTACATTTTTACACGCGTAGTCAACTGCTACGAAATCCTTATCTACCATATAGACGGTTGCCGTTTGTGTGCATTTGGCGAGCGTGATACCGATGGCACCATATCCACATCCGAGGTCAAGACAGACATCTCCGTCTTGAATATTCAGATGTTCAATCAACAAGTGTGTTCCTGCATCAATCGCTTTTGGCGAAAAAAGCCCCCACGTTGCCGAAAATGTGAGGGACGCGCCGCGCAATTCCGTCCAGAAGTTGACTTCTCGTGGAAGGGAATCTACTGCCATTTTATTAGGACTCCGAGCGCATCACCAGGAGTATTCCAGAGAAGGTCAAACGCATCTTTCGCCTCCGTGTAGTGGAAGCGATGGGTAACCATTTCAGATGCTCGAATTTCGTTGTTCCGTATTTTTTGCAAAGCCCGCGCCGCAATCTGAGAACGGGGTTCATCGGTTAAGATACCCGCCACGAGACGTTTGCTCATCATCTTCGAGGAATGTAAAGGTAAGGGGGCCTGCTGGTAGAGGGCAATGAGTTGGATAATACCGAACCGACGTGTCATATCTTGTGCCTGTTCAAACGATTTAACCCCAGCGTATCCACCGACACAATCTATCACCAGATCCGCACCTTTGCCATCTGTGAGCCCCAAAACTGCTTCCACCGGATCCACTTCCTCAGCATTGATGACTGCATCAGCACCGAGTTTCGTCGACAATTCGCATCGTAGCGGCAGCGCGTCCACGGTTATAATCCGTTCAGGATTGTAACCCTGCAGCACCTGCATCATCAGGCTTCCGACCAAGCCTTGTCCCAGAACAACGATGGTATCTCCAGCCTTAACACCAGACGAGTCTGACCAAGCGACAGCACTGGTCGCAAGTGGGAGGAACGTTCCCTCTTCAAAACCGACATCGTCAAGGAGCGGTACGATGCGTCCATCAGTTGCATCCGGTTCAGCAACAACGTATTCCGTATGTGGCGCTACAACCATGACGCGTTCACCGATCTCATAATCTTCGACCTCTGCCCCAACTGCATCCACAATGCCTGTAAGGGAGTATCCCATAATTGCGGGCGAAACCGCCTCTTCTCGGATATAGCGTCGAAACAGTTCGGAGCCTCGGCTGATTAACGTCGTGTCTGCCTGCACACGAACCTGTTGCGCATTGATTTCCGGTATCGGTACTTCCTCTAATTGGATGTTGCCGAACCCTTCTGGTTTGGTTACTCGAATCATTTTTTAACTTTCCTTGCGGTTCGTTGAGGTGGGTTGAGGATTGAAAGTCCCTTTCCGTAGATCCTGCTTCGCAGTGAGAACCACTTCGTTACGGACTACGCGCTTGGGTCTCATGGAACACCGCGCGAAAACCCAATAATTAAAAATCTTGTAAACGTCTGGCTAAATCCTGACGAGTGACCGGTTTGTTGAGAGACATCAAATAGATGTGAAAAGTATCACTCCTGTCGGAAACATACGCGAGGTAGCGTCCATCAGGTGAAAAAGTAGGTTGGATAGATCTGCCGATGTCGCTGGTGATCCGACGTTCATTTTTCCCATCCGCATCAATGAGATAAATCTCCCAGTCGCCTTCCCGCGCGGAGACATACGCAATCGTTTTTCCGTCAGGCGACACTGTGGGATTGTAGCACCCGTAGCGATTTGGGTTGAAATGTTTTTCGTTTTTTCCGTCAATGTCTATGGTATAAAGCTGGTTCAACTCGTTTCGAGAGGATACAAATACAATGCGTTTTCCGTCCGGAAAGAATGCCGGACTTCCGTCATCGGTTTCGTTAAAGGTAAGACGTTTCGATTCTACGTCTTCTGGTGTGAGTTGTGCCAGATCAAGTTCTGCCAAATTGAGGAGATACAATTCCAGATTCCCATCTACGTTGGATTCATAAACAACCTGATCGCCAGCAGGCGATGTACGAGGCACACGGGCACCGAAACTCACAGGTAAAACGGTTCGCGTTATTTTGCTATGAATATGTGTTACATGGAATCCAGCGTAAATCGGCGTGGAACCGCTACTTTGGATGACAACCTTAACTTCGCGAGATGACTTCGGTTCGGAGCTATAAAACAGATAGTTTGGGGTCTTGAGGAACGCTGGCGAACTATCGTTGAAATCTGTCGTGAAGGTTACACGTCGTTGGATACGCCCATTTAAGTCCATTAAATAGATTTCGCCATTGTCGAGTCGAAATGATGCGAAGGCAATTTGTGTGCCGTCCGGTGAGAAAGTGGGCGAATAATTATCTGAATCGCCACGAGTCAACTGCTTTGTATGATAACTGTCTCCTACGAGTTCGATGATCTGGCGCAGGACCCCAGGATCCAGCGTGCTCCGCTGAACGAGTCGGAGCACACGAAAGGCGGAACTTCTATCACCGAACCTTAAATAGGTACGTGCCAATTCAATCCGTGCTGCAATCCGTTCTTCCGGTTGTGCGGCATACAGTTGTGAAGCCTTTTGCAGCTCCAGAACTGCGTCGGTATAACGTCCCAAGTCATTGTAGGCTTTCCCCAACAACATCCGTGCCTTCGGATCTTCAGGTGCCGTTTCGATAAAAGTCTCCAGTGCTTCCATCGCCGCTTGTGGCGTTCCAGCGTTCAAAAGTTCTTCACTCTTTTTCAGAACTGCCGTATCATCCTGGCATCCGGTCACCAAGATAACAAGAAGTATACCATAGTGAACTATTTTTTTAACCATAGGCATCTGAAATAAGGATATGTCTGGCATAGCCTCAAAACCCAAACCCGCAACAACGGCGCTGGTGACTCGAACACGAAAACCGTGAAACTCCAAATTGCGTTACTTACCCGCAAGGTATAATTAAAAACGGTTTCTACGCCTGCCTCTCCAGCCATCGCCAACTGCGTAGAGCCAACATAAAATCCCTTGGACGGACGCACTGATTTTCAGTTTCCAAGAAGGTCGATACATCAACTTTTCGCCATCGTCGAACGTCCAGATGTGAATTGAATAAGGCTCCTGTGCCTCAGAGCCGTCTGCCTCGTCTGTTGATGTGCTATCTGTCGCCGCAGGTTTGAACTGCATTAAATCGTCCCATCCTGTTACCGGCAGCGAATTCAGGTAGAAAATACCAATGGCAGAAGCGAAAATCGCAAAAAGAATAATCGCTTTTGGAAATTTCCCTAAGTACAGTTGACCGAGTCCTGGAAGAATTGCGGACAGGACCATCGCAACGAAAGAACGGTTTTTTAACGATTCAGTTTCTGGGGTCATTGGACCCCCAGCAGGAGCTACCATCAATTAAGACTCCCCCTGTGCTACAAGGTAGACCCCGATACAGATGATCAGAGCACCTATGATACGAATCTTAGGGATCGATTCCTTGAACAACATCCAAGAAAACAGGATCGACAATACATATCCAGAACTTAACATCGGATACGCAATACTCAGTTTAACGCGCGACAGGATAATCAACCAGACGAGCGTTGTAAAGCCGTATATCGCAATTCCACTGAGGATATAAGGGTTCAGGAATGCCTGTACCAATTTGCCCATAGCATCTCGTAGGTTATTGATACGACCCACTGTATTCATGCCGTGTTTAAACAAAATCTGTCCTATTACCGTTAGTAAAACGTTGAAGAATAGCAGTAAAAAATCTTTCATGATTTTATTATACCACATCTCTATTTTTTTCTCAATTTTTAAGCGGTGCATTTCAGAGGAAATAGTTATCGGTTGTCGGTTACAAGCGGTGTTGTTAAACGATAGAACACCCAAGCAAAACACACCTCTTAACTGATTACTGACTACTGACTGCCGACTGCTAATTGCTATAGGTTATAGAGATACGTTACTTTAATGACAACAACACGGTTTTCCAGTTGTAACTCGCGACTGGAGGCTGCCCCAACAGGAGCATCGCCCCAAGCCTCGTTATAAGCAACGAAAAGGTGGCTCTTTGGGCTATATTCCCATCCAAATAGAAAACTTAGCAGATACGTCTGATGGATTTCCATAGAAAATGGGCGTTCCCTATTCGCTTGTGCGAATATTCGGAGAAACGACTCTCGCGTGAACAAGTACGTCGTACGCAGTGAACTAACGAAAAACCTACCGTCAATCGCACCCTCCAAATCAAAACTCTGTGCGTAGCCACTGTCTAACTCTATGGATAAATTGCTCTGTGGACGAATGGTAGATTCAAGCGTGAGGCTCCGCTGTTTGCCCGCTTGTTGTCGCCCAAAGTTAAAATAGTCTGCGAAATCTATAGCGATACCCATAGCAATCGGGTATGTGGAGTTCGTGTCAATCTCAAATCCATAGCTGTCTGCGGTAAATATCTCAGTGAGTTCAACTTCCCGACTTCGAGTATAGTAGACATTAATGTCATCTAAGAGGATTTCCCTGAAATCCATTCCAACGTCCGCACCTACACTCCATCTGAGCAAATCTTCATCAAATTCGGGCGAAAGGGATAATTCTGGGTTCCGCAACCCCCATTCAGTAAAATACAATGGTGTGTAAAGACTTTGAGAGAGACGAGCAATTATACCAGAAGAAAATTGGTGCTTTCCCCAGTGTGGAGAATAAGAACTCCGCATAGAGACACGTTGCCAGCCCCGGTTTCGTTCCTTTCGTAGAAACCCTGCCTGATTAATTTCAAAGTTCGGACCCACCCGTTCAAAACCAATGTCGCTGCTCCAGAGATAGTTGCGTTGTGCGAAGTCAACCGTGTACGCAAAGTTATCACTATCTTCGCCCGGATGGAAACTCCCAGCGTATTGTCCCGTGAGGTGATAAGTCCTGCCCAGAGCGAGGTTCATATCAATGCCACCCACTCGGCTATGACTCCATCTTTCACTACCGGGCTGTTCCTTATTTACAAACAGAACCCCAATGTTTGAACGTTTGAGGATGTCGCGTTTAACACGGATTGCAGAGAACCATGCTTCCTCCTTTTCGGAGGGTGTACTCTCAGAAAACCTGAATTCACCCGTCTGATTTCCCAAAACCCCGATAGAGTAATCGCCGACTTTACCGGTAAGTTTACTGCCCCAGAGGATATTACCGCGACTCCCAATACGACGGCTGAACATCAAGTCATAAGGCGTTTCAAAGAAACTGTTTCCTTCAACAAAAAACGGGCGTTTTTCAGGAAAACGTGTCGGGAATCGGGTCAGATTAATTTCCAGTTGATCTGCTTCAACTTGTGCGAAGTCGGGATTAACGGTAACGTTCGCCTTTAGCGCACTCGTGAGGCTGTATTGTACATCCAAACCTGTCCCGAACTGGCGTGTTAAGTCGGAATCAGTCGCACTCATACCCCCACCTAAAAGATAGGGTGAGATTTCAAAATTTTTGCCGGTCTCGATGCCTTGAATGCCTACGATATGCCCCAAATCGGACATTCGCGTGACAACACCGGCTTGTGTCAATTGTTTCCATACCGTGACTTCGCTTTTCCTGCGGTTTACTCGCTCGATGTCAAAACCCCAGATTTGCGTCGGTCCGGATTTATGTGAGAAGTCGGTAAATCGGAAGTTTGCGAATGGGATTTTGAACTCGGCACTCCACCCCAATTCATCAATATTGCTCTCAACCCACCAAATCCCCTTCCAGTTACTGTCGCGTTGGGTGTCCTCATACCGGTAGTTATCACTCTGAACACCGGCTGGGTTCGTCGCAAATTTATAGCCTGTCCGATGATCGTGATGCGGGTCAATGAAGAAAGAGATGACATCTGAGGCATAGATGTCGCCGCGTCGTGTCATCCGATTGATAATCTTGTTGGGTTCAGCGTCGTAACATCGGAATGCGACGTAGAGGTTATGCACATCGTAAGCGATGCGGAATTCTGTGTCGTCGGTTGCGGGACTACCACGTGCCGGTTCGAGTTGAATAAAACCGCTGCGCGGTTCTGCGTGCTGCCATACAGCGTCGTCCAGTATCCCGTCAATTTGGGGTGGTTCGTCTACAATTCGGTGAGCTTCAATGACATGTTCACCCAGACCTTCTGGGTGCGCAAAAAGGAGGAGTGGATAGGCAATGAATAACAGTAGGGCAACTACGAATTTTAACATGCGTTAATTATAGTTAAAATCCAGCGCGTTGTCAAATTTGCCTCTCCAAGCTTGCTGTACGCCTGACTGACGACCAATTTGTTGCTTTTTCTTGAAAAAATCGTTGAATTCCTTTAAAATCCTTGAAATGTGGTTAGAATAATGTGCCTGTTTCTTTTTCGGTATAGCGAATTGATAAAAGGCACGTGAAATCCGAAGTCCACTTAAAGTTGTCCAACGCTTAGTCTTCATAGTATAAAGTGCGTAACTCGTATTGTCCCGCGAGCCCACACGCGGCTTGCGCATGGAGAACGGATTCGAGCAAAGAACGTTATAGTAGATTCTGTAATTACTTAT
>JAAXHD010000189.1:112977-124904 GCA_012271015.1 Candidatus Poribacteria bacterium
TATACACTCAGCATCGGTGCGGTTAGGGGATTTAGTCTGGGGAGAGACTAAATCCGTTCCTTGTATTACATTCCGCACCTACCGGGGGTTGAAAGTGTGTATTTATTTTCGGATTTTACTATAAAACACAAACGCACGTCATTTAACCGCAAGGAAGAATTAAAAAATGGTTGAACTTACACGAGAAGACATTGAATTTTTCAGAAATGAAGGGTACTTGGTGAAACGGAACGTCCTAAACCCGGAACTGATGGAGCGGGCACGGGCAAGACTCTGGGATGGTGCGCCTGAAGGACGCAAACGCGAGGATCCTGAAACATGGGTCGGTCCGTTCACACCAGAGGAAGAGAACCCCGATGGAAATAATCACCGACGCGGATTCCGATGGAATTTCCGTGAACCCGGTGGCGAAGATTGGATGGTTCAGCTTCTCGCTACCGATCCAAACGTTTGGCGGATGGCAGAACAATTTTTGGGTGAGGGAAATTTGACGCAACCCGACCGTGTGCGTGGTATCTATTGTACTCTACCTTACGGTGATGTCCCGAAAAAATCGATCGGGTGTCACGTAGACGCGCATCCATTTCATCTCGGTGCTGTCGGTTATATTGACGATGTGCCGCCGGAGGGTGGTGGATTTACGGTCTGGCCACGGAGCCATAAAATCTTCTATTACGATTACCACTCCCAATACAAGAACGAACCGACACCGCAATATGAAATCGACCGCGAGCGTCTCAGCAAAGAACCCGGTGTTGAATGCTACGGGAACGCAGGGGATGTCGTCTTCTGGCACCATCGGATCGGTCACGCTGCAGGACATAACTACTCGCAGCAGATCCGACAGGCAGTTCTATACGACTTTCGGAAAACGGAGTTAGAACATACCCAAGAGGAACCGCCAAACGAGGATATGTGGCGGGATTGGCCCGGTATCAAGGCATTGGAATCGGACTTTTAATTATACCTTGCGGGCCGGTCAGGTGGGTTGATAGTTTCATGTTCTTTCCCGTAGACCTGAAGAAACACCCAAGCAATCCGCAGAAATCCGCAGAAACACCCAAGCAAAAACACCCTGCGCCGATGTTGCAGGCTACGTTTATTTCACCGTAAACCTAATTCCTTCAACGTGCTTGCCATCATGTCATGAGCGATTTGTGCCTTCTCCATCCGCATGTGTGGGAACGTTTCCACCGAAATGTACTTATCGTAACCGACTTTCCCTAAACTCTCGGCAAAGGTCCGAAAATCCAACTCATCTCCCTCTTCACCCGGAATCAGAAAGGTGCTATAAGGATACATTCCTGTCACGCCTTTTACATGGCAATGCGTCGTGAGCGGTCCCAGTTTTTCGGTGACTTCGGCGATGTCTTCACCAAGATGGTAGAAATTGGTAATGTCGTTGAGGGATCTTAAGGCATCAGAGCCGACGTGTTCAATCAGAAGCGTGACTTTTGAAGAGGAATCAATTGTCGTTGCTTCGTGATTGTGAATGTTCATTGTGATGCCGAGTTCCTCAGCGCGTCGACAGATTGGTTTCAGGACATCAACGAGGAGCCGCCATGCGAAAGCGTCGCCTCTCTCGCTGCCATACCCAGTGAGGAAATTAACACCACCCGCCCCAAGTGCAACCGCCACGTCTTGAAGTAGCGCGTAATGGTCAATCGCGCCCTGTTGGTCTTCTGCCGCCAACTGATATAGCCCTTTTCCTGTGAACGGGTTAATGACAGAGACCTTTAACCCGCTGTCGGTTACCATCGCTTTGACCTCTTTGAGCAGACCATCGGTAACCTCATCGGAGCGGATATGCGCTTCTGGTCCGCACATCATCTCGATGGCATCGTAGCCTGCATCGGCGAGAATCGTGATAACTTCTTGTAGGGGGATGTCTTTCATCCCACCAGCATGATAAGAGATGCCAATCACTGTTACTTCTCCTTCCGTTTTTCATTCTTTCAATCAGATTCGGTTCGGATCTGATTTTCTTTACGAATCATCGTTCTCTTATGAAAAGCGAACCGTTTTGCGTTGCGCATATCAGTTTTTCACCATCTGCTGAAAAAGTCAATTCCCGAATGGGACCCTCCTGCACAGGAAACACAGATATAGGATTGCCACCACTCGTTTCCCACAACTGAATGTAGTTATCTCTCCCGCCGCTCACGAGCAGTTCACCGTCAATAGAAAATCCTAACGCACTGACCGAGTCGGTATGTCCCCGTAATATAGTGAGTAAGTGCTTGCTTTCCAAATTCCACAGTCTAACAAGTGTGTCCGAACCACCACTCGCCAGCGTTTTACCTTCGGGTGAAAAAGCTAAAGCCAAGACCAGTCCGTCATGTGCCGAAAAAGTGGACAACAGTCCCCCCGTTTCGGCTTCCCACAAGCGAATCTTGCCATCCGCACTTCCACTCGCGAGCGTTGTTCCATCTGGTGAAAACGCCAGACTTCTAATTCGTCCTGGAGCCTCAGTGGAAGAAGCAAGTAATCGCTCTGTGCGCGGATCCCATCCGGGAAGCGGAACGCCGTCAGGTGAAGATGATGCTAATGTATTCACCAGATTAGAATCCCCAGCCAGTGTTAGAACTTCGCGAGCCGTGGCAGTATCCCAGAGCCTGAGCGTATTGTCTTCGCTCCCACTGGCGAGCAGAGAATTATCTGGAGCAAATGCCAATGCCCGCATGTGCTCCGTGTAACCTGAGAGCATTGCGAATTGGGCTCCAGTGGCGGTGTCGTATATCCAGATACGCCCATCACCGCCTGCGGCGAGCCGCGTGCCATCTGGCGAGAATGTGATCGCCATTACTTGCTTTTTATCGAACCTTGTTTTGAGTCCCGGAGGTAACTCCGATTGGATGCAGCTCCGAAATATTTCTGTTTTTTCCATTTTTTTAATCACTACTGAAAGTAATGTCCAAATTTTGGTTAAAAGTGGCAACTTGTGTTATCGTATAACACCAAACACCAAGCTCGTAACATTGTCCCATAAGCCTCTATAGGAAACCTGCGCTAGGAGAGCGACTCGAATACAAAAAACACCAAAAACTCAAACCCCACTACCTATCCGCAAGGAAAAATTAAAGAATCCAATCTAAAACGACACCTGTATACACATTCGGTTCGTTGAGGAGTCCGTCATAAGCCTGCTTAATCTGTTCCGGTTTGAGACGGTGAGAGATTAAAGGCTCAACGTGCAATTGTCCGCGTGCCATCCAGTCAAAGATAATTTGCTGTTTGCTCCATTGAGAGGTACGATTTCCGATGTCCGGGTACATCGGCACACACCATTCCAATGCGCCACGGATGGTAATCCATCGCAGATGGGTTTCGGAGAGCAGGTCGGTTAGGTTCCCTTGGACTTCGACGCGCGGCGAACCGAGGATGATGAGTTGTCCGTGGTTAGCCGTGGCGCGAAGTGCTTGCATAACAACGCCACTATGCCCAACAGCATCGACCGTAATATCACCAAGTTCACCACCGGTAATTTCCTCAACTTGTGCTTGTGCCTTGTCAGCAGCACCACCGACGGTATGGCTAATCCCACACCGCTGTGCAAGTTCCCGTCTTTCTTTGACCGGATCGACACCAATCACGCGACATCCGTGAATCTGAAACATCTGTGATGCTAAATTCCCAACAAGCCCCAATCCAAAGACAACGACCCATGGGTTCGCCCCGATTTCTCCGACAACTATTGCGGTCATCGCAACACCTGCCATTCGTGAGGCTGCAACCACGCCCGGATTCACTGCCTCCCTAACAGGCGTGACCAACCGATCTTGTGAATACTGAATCGTTGAAGCGTGCCGCCCGTATGTGAAAACCCGATCACCGGGTGCAACACGGGTAACACCAGCACCGACTTCACGCACAATGCCAACATTCGCGTAACCAGAACGCCACGGGTATTCACACCATTCTCCCTTCTGGAAAACTTTAGGTTCTCTTCCCGTATAGTTTGCCAGTTCCGTACCGCTACTGATAAAGGTGTATTCTGTGTCTATCAATAATTCGTTGGAACCGAGCACCGATGCATCTATATCAGCAGTCTGGAGCTCCACTTGGTTCTGACCTGTTACAACAACCTCTCTGATTTTCATTGTGAATTTTGCTCTCCTAATTGCTTTAATTCTTCTGACTTAATCTTGCGGATCAGGGCTTGCATCCGTTTGTATCTGAAAAGCCCGACGAAGAAGGTCGCAATGCCGAGCAAAATAAAGATGATACCGATCACCTCAACGATATATGAACTAAAAATTTCTTTGAGATGTACAAAGGATAAGCCCGCAACGAACAACGTTAACGCCGTGCGGATATAGGCGAGAAAGGTTCGTTCATTCGCGAGGATAGTCCGATCCGCGGCGAGATGGTCTCGCAAGATAAGTTGGTCTTCCAATCCTGTGTAAGGTGTTGGTTTTTCTGGCATTTGCTCGTTCATCTTTTTATCGGAAACCTAAAAGTTAAAAAAAGAGATTCAATATAATAACACCGGCCAGCCATCCGTAGAAAGTCCAAAGACATCGTAACCTTTTTGCTGTACGCTGGTATTCCACCGTGTAGCACGCGGGATTTTGGAAATAGAGCGTCAGTCGCTTTGGCGTGGACAAGTCAATTTTGGGTGTGAATGTGCCCATCACAACGATACTTATACCGAGAAGCATAATATTGATTGTGGGCAGGATACTGAGAGCCGCGCCAAACACTGCCCAACGCCATCTTGAAACATTACGAGACGCGTCACCCCGTGCTACGCGGATCAGCGATGCGGATGGTATTCTTGTTTCTGGAGCCATGCGTGAGGTCCGGATTGGAACGCGAGACTTGCCTGCTCCGCTCTTTTATCTTGTAGATACGTTTTCTGCGCACAACACGCATTAGTCCTCGTAACGTAGATTTTTCCCGTTATCGGGACCACCTTGATGCCAAACCCAAACGTTCCGAAAATATGCCTGTTTCTCCGGAGGCAACCCTTCAATCACGTGCTTTGGCACCGATGGTTTATGAAATTGACATCCGACGAAGTTATAACAATTAAAAATAGCTATCCGCGGTCGATTTGGGTTTTGCCATGCGACTCCAGAATGACAAAGGTTTTCCGTGAAGATAATGACGGAACCTGGCGGACAACTGTACGTTTCAAAGAGCGGCGAATCTGTCTGCCGATGCCCTTCAGGAATTTGGAAGTTTGCCTTGTGGCTTCCCGGCAGAAATAGCGTGCCACCTTCACCCGCTTCGACTTCGTTCAGTTCAAAGACAACTCGCGTCAGGGCGGCGTATATCTTCCCGTTTCGACACTGATAGTTGAAGTTCGGATTCACATTTCGCATGCCACCGTGCGGTGGAGGTCCGCCGTCTCCAACGGTGCGGTAGGTGAACCAACTGGATTCCATCCGAACTTCTCCTAAAATCTCGTGGAGAATATCCATCACTACTGGATGATCAATTAAAAATGATGCCGTGCCGCCTGGAAACCGTCGTTCGTGTGGCGGCAAAGATTCAGGCTCTGTTTGGATAGTTTCAATTTGCGCTTTTAGTGCCGCGATCTCTGAAGGCTTTAATACTTCAGGAATTAGCAGGTAGCCTTTGAGATCAAAGATAAATTTCTGTTCTTCCGTCATAGCAATCCTCTCTATCAAATAACGCTTCCAGTCCTGTTAACGATTATATCAGATTTTGGGTTTAATTGAAACGAATTTTTGAGTTAGGCTACATTACTGGAGTCAAGCAGAGTATGTATTTTCCTTCTTTGGTCTTATAGCGGGAGACCTCCTTATAGATTGCACGTGTCAACGGAAAAAAAATAATACGAAAAAATAAATCACCTTTGTTTGACACCGATGCATGCTGTGTGCTATACTAAAGGCATGCTATGAACAGCATTTTTGGTGCAGCTTGCAAGCCGAAAACTTGCTATAGAAAAGTCAGTGTAGTTCGCAAACCGAGAATTGCTGTGGAAAGCATCGACATATTGTTGAATCTTATCTACACAAAAGGAATGGAGTAACCACTTTGATGGATTTCAAGCAAACATTAGACAACAAAATCGCAGATTATAACTTACTCAATCATCCATTTTACCAAGCGTGGAGTGCAGGCGAGTTACCCGTCGAAACCCTACGGTCCTATGCACGTGAGTATGGTGCTTTTATCTCTACAGTGCCGATAGGATGGGAAACACTCGACGAAACCGAAACCGCAGCGGAAGAGATCGAACACATTGATTTGTGGGCTGACTTCGCTGCTGGACTTGACACCGCTGTTGCTGAAGCGCAAATTCCGCAAGTCAAGGCACTAATGGATACGGCACATGAACTCTTTTCAGAACCTACGACTGCACTCGGTGCGCTCTATGCGTTTGAGGCACAGCAACCGGCAACTGCCCAATCGAAACTCACGGGCTTAAAAGCGTTCTATCAACTCCCGAAATCGGTAGAGCCATACTTTGAAACGCATTCACATAACGAACATGAAGCCGAAAAACTGCTTGAGCGTATCGGGGCATTACCATCAGGTTCGCACACCACCGTCGTGCAGGCATGCGAAAAGATGAGCACTGCTTTGTGGAATGCTCTCACGGGAATTCACGATGCGGAATGCGCATGATACAGTGAAAGCGTATTTTGACGCGCTTGTTGTTGGTGATGCTGAAACCCTCATTGCAATGATGCTTCCTGCCTCATACTACGTCAAGATCGGCACCGATGCCGACGAGGTTGTTGAAGGAAGCGCAGAAATCGAGGCGTATTACCGAAACCACGTCGCGAGCACGGAGGATTTCAGCATTGAATTTCTTAACCTTGATGTGCAAGAACGGAACAATGTCGCTTGGTTTTACACGCGCCAGATTTGGCGGCTCAAATGGCAAGGCACGCCGGAGGAATTCGTGATGCGGATGACGGGTATCTTGGAAAAAACCGACGAGTTGTGGAAGTTTGCGCAAATCCACGCTTCGATCGGGCATCAATAACGGAGGACACATTGTGATAGCACTCTCTAAGGAAATTCAAGAGGCAGTTCAGAAATCCGAGGACAATCTGATACGCCTGATCGATCCAGAAACGAATGTAGAATACGTTGTGCTCCCCGCTGAAACATTTGAGCAGATGCGAAACGAGGTATACTACGAGGATAATCCACTTACCGAAGAAGAGCAGAGTGCTTTGCTAGTTGAATTCGGACACCGCGCGGGTTGGGACGATCCAGAAATGGACGTTTACAACGATCTTGACCCGCGGAGGTAACTCTGAACATCAGATTTGGAAGGGAGGAACTCTTGCAAATTTCAACTATCTCTTTTGATGGTGATATGACCTTGTGGGATCTTTGGAAGGTCATGCGTCATTCGCTAAAACATACACTGGCGGAATTGCAAAAACAGGTTCCAACCCAGCGTGTTTTAGAACTCACAGTCGATGAGATGATTGCAATCCGAAATCAATTTGCTGAAGAAGTAAAGGGCAAAATCTGGAATCTTGAAGAAATCAGGCGACGCGCATTTGAGAGAACACTCGAATATGTCGGGTGCCCAGATAAAGAACTCGCTGCGCATTTGAATGCGATATATCGGAAGCATCGATTTGAAGACGTAGAGTTGTATCCAGATGTCATCCCGACTTTTGATGTTCTGGCACCACAATTCAAACTGGGATTGCTGTCAAATGGAAATACCTACCCGGAACGCTGCGGACTTGAGGGGTATTTTGCCTTTGTTGTTTTTTCTCAAGATGTACAGATTGAAAAACCGGATCGAAGAATCTTTGAAATAACTGCTCAGCGAGCAGGTTGTGAACTCGGGCAGATGCTCCATGTAGGGGACTCGCTTGAAAACGATGTTGCCAGTGCGCGGAACGCTGGCGCGCATTCTGTCTGGCTGAACCGGGAAGGCGCACCAAACGACACAAGCACCCAACCTAATTACGAGGTGGCTTCGTTGACTGAAATCCCTACAATTTTGGGGTTGGATGGAAAGTGAAAGTTTCAGAGGGACAAAAATAATACTCCATTATGGAATGAGCGTAAACCCTTTATCACATCCACCCGTTTAGTTTCAGAGGGAGCAAAATAGCACGCTATTGAAAAGAAATTACTCTCCGAGGTATTTCTACAGCGGAAACTCACAGGAGTATCTTTAAATATAGGAGACAAAACCATGAAAGACCTAATGCGTAAACTGCTTTGCTTCTATATGGGAGGCGTATTGATTGCTGCAATCACGGGTTGTGCCTCACATTCTATTTTAGACAGTTTTTCCGAAGACGCTAACCACTCTTTCCGCGAAGTGCGATGGGGGTTCAGTCAAGAACGTGTTGAACTGGCTGAAGTCGGGAATCGAGTGTATGAAAGGACTGAAAACGCACTCGTCTATAGTCATAAAATCAACGGTGTTGATTGCCTGCTCATCTATACATTCAAGGACAACAAATTGCGCACAGCTGGCTATGTAACCCAGAACCCCGTAATGAATGCGGAACATATAATTAAGGAAGCCGTTGACAAGCACGGTATGCCAACAACCGTAAATAACACGGAGATGGTGTGGAAAAACTCCGATACCGTGATATTTGCCAACGTATATGATTCAGTAAAGAAGGTAACACAGACAAGATATCAACACACCTCTGGCGGTCTGCTTCGGGACGTTCTGGAGCGGAACATGGCGAACCGGGATAAGGAGGGGGTTATTAAATACTTTGATGGTGTGTTCGCATACGTTGATAGAGAGTTCTATGACCAACTCTATGAAATGGAGTTTCCGCTATCAGAACTGTCCTTCTATGAAAAACAACTGATGGGTGTTGTTGAAAGAGGGAAACGGACGATTATCCCTGGATTAGGGACGGTTCCACAAGGGGCAATTCAACGATAGTTGATAAGCGTGATCCTCCTGAGTTTTTGTCGTCTTCTCCTTGCATAAAATTATTTCTTTGTGGTATTATGATACCTATGGAGAGCACGAACAGCACTACAACAAAACATATCCTGAACATCACGAAGCCAAGCGCGTCTCGGGTTGCACTGGCGAAAAGCGATACCCCAGATGCCCTTCAGAAACTCTGTCAAGAGTATTGGACTTGGCACTTTGACGAATCATTATCAGAAGCTGTTCGGTTGCTGCTAAGCACGGAACTCGGTTGGGAGACGATGTCGCAACTCACAACACCGCCAGTTGGTGAAATCATATCCCCACTCGGTTATGCGCTTGCACACGAGGATAAAGGTATCCGAGATGCTGCGTTACAGGTATTGGATGCCACTGTTCATATTCCTGCAGGCGTTGCTTACATCGGCGAAGAATGTGCACCGTTGGAAGTGGACGGGTTTGAGATTGGAGTCTATTCCGTAACCAACGCACAGTACTATCGGTTTCTTCAGGATACAGGGCACACGCCTCCTCAGGATTGGACAAACGGGATCTATCCAACAAACAAAGGCGATCATCCTGTCGTTTGGGTTACGTCTGAAGATGCAGAAACTTACGCCCGTTATGTCGGAGGTAGACTACCAACGTTTTCAGAGTGGCAATACGCCGCACGCGGGACTGATGATAGGCTTTTCCCATGGGGCTATGAAGTTGACAGACCGCGATGCAACACCGCGGAACTCGGCGCGGGAACGACAACCCCAGTCGTTAGTTTCAGAGATGGCATGAGTCCGTTTGGCTGCTACGACATGGTAGGCAATGTCTGGGAGTGGACGGATACGCCTTATGACGATGAAGGGAATTTCCGAGTGGCGTGTGGAGGCGCGTGGTATTACAACCACGACTATAGCACCTGCATCAGTTACGATTTTTTTAGCAATGGGTATGCAGAATTTGTAATTGGGTTCCGTATCGCGTGGTGACGTTACACAGAGGACCAGAGTTGATTCAATGGGGAAAGATTGATGAAAGATAACAAAACCAAGGAAGAACATGCCTTAACACCTGAAAAATCATCGGTACCCTCAAGCGGATTGCAAAAAGAACTCATCCAGCGTGGGCGCGTCGATATTCACGCGCATCAGACCGCCGCGAAGCACTTGAAACAGGGAGCAGAGGCACTCAACGTTCGAGACTACGCGAAAGCGATTGAAGAATTCCAACAGGTAATCCAACATAATCGCGAATCGGCTGAAGCACACTTTCACCTCGGTTTGGCGCACTTCATGCTGGAAGATTATGAAAAGGCGATAGATGCATACAAAATGGCAATAGCGTGCGAACCGAGCGAAGCGACAGCACACCTCAATCTCGCAGCAACGTATCGTTTGCTCAAACGCTATGACGATGCTATTGACGTTTACACGCGTGCCATTCGTTTTCTACCGAGCCATCCGGAGTTGCATTCCGAACTTGGGACAGTCTATACATTTCAGGGGAAGCGGCGCGAAGCTGTCAGTGCTTATAAAACCGCAATGCGCCTTAAACTTCAATTGAAACTTCAATCAGATTTTGACAAAAGCGCGTAAGCCCAACCATCGGGCGGGCTGGGGTTACGGAAAGGTGTATTCATACACATTACGCCTAAACGAACCGCAAGGAACATTTAAAAAATGTTTGTTTCGGATGAAGATTTGATGGTGAAATGTGGTAAAGGTGATATGAGTGCCTTCGAGTTGTTGGTACGGCGATATCAGGCCCCTTTGATTAACTACATTCACCGCTCCATTGATGATTATCAACGCGCCGAAGATCTCTCCCAAGAAACGTTCCTCCGAGTCTTCAAGAGTGCGAACCGTTATGAACCGACGGCATCGTTCAAAAGTTGGCTCTATACAATTGCCACTAATTTATGCCGAAATGAGATTCGGAACCGTACGCGTCGGAACACTTATTTTTTCGAAGATCTGGTTGAAGAAGGCGAGGATGTCAACTATGCCGACATCATGCGGGACACCCGTTATCTGCCAGACTTGCTCTTAGAAAAAAAAGAACAGAGACAGATTATCCGTAAAGCACTCGCACAGTTACCAGAAAATCAACGAGTGGCGTTAACGCTCGTCACCTATCAAGACTTACGGTACGAAGAGGTTGCGAAAATTCTTGGGTGCTCAGTCGGTGCTGTGAAAGCACTGATTCACCGTGCTCGGCAAAAAATGAGAAAACTGCTCATCAAAGCGGGAATAGCGGAATAGGCATCAACGAACCGCAAGGTAAAACCAAGAGACCGAAACCGTAGCCTGCAACAACGGCGCAGGGTTTTTGCGAATCAACGCTGAATGCGCGTAAATCAACGGTATGAAGGTTCTCCGTATGGCATTCCCCGGGCATTCAGCGGGGTGTTTCCCTCAGATATACAAAAAGGCACTTCAATGTCAAAATTCACCTCAACGAACCGCAAGGTAAAATTAAAAACCGAATTCTCAGATGTTTATGGCTCGACGTGTGAAGCGCAGTTCGTGAGTCCAGCCGAACTCTCAGCCTACATTGATAAAGAACTGCCTGCATGGAAACGCCACCTCATTCGACGGCACCTCAAAAAGTGTGGGATCTGTGCCAATCAGGTCCAGCGGTTGCAACACACAGACGATTTCCTACGCCGAAGTGATGAGATCAAAGTCTCTGATAACTTTTTAAGCGGTGTAATGGAACACGTATCGGAAGCCACGAAATACCAGAGATCATATGACTCACTTTGGTCCCACGTCACACACTTCCTTGGATCGTCGCTTGGGTGGGCGCGATACAGTTCAACATTACCTGACAGGCTTCGCTACAGTATTCGGACGCGTAGTCCAGTTTACATATTTGTGCTGACCTTCGCTGTTTTTACGATGGTAGGGGCAACGCTTTACCAATCCTCCAGCGACAGATTCGGTCAGTCGATGCATCGGGAATCGGAGTTCCCTCCTACAAAAGCACAGAAACTGGATGGCGAAAAATTAATTTCCTTTGAGGTCATACAACACGAGCCACCGAAACGCTTGCTAACAACCTACCTTAGCCA
>JAAXHD010000379.1 GCA_012271015.1 Candidatus Poribacteria bacterium
TCCAGTGATACATAGCTGCCCTGTTTCTTTTGTTCCTGGAACCATCTCACCAGCACACGTGCCGCGATCTTGTAGCACCACGACCGAACATGTCTCGGAGACCGATCCTTCCCATTTTTTAGCGTTTTCAGTGCCGCAAGGAGGGTTTCTTGAACCAAATCTTTTGCCACTTCACTGTTTCCGATTTTCTTTTTGAAAAACCTGTGAAGCGTATCCCAATATCGTTGGCAGAGTGTGTTTCCTGCTGCTTCGTCGCCTTTCTGGTAACATCGTACGAGATCGGCATCGGTGTAGTCTTCATAATCGGTCGGCATTCAGAAATCTCGCTTCCTCTCTATTATTAACTATAAGTGTAGTTATTGGGGAAAAAGGTAACAAAAAAATGAGCCAATGCCCCAATTATATCATACCCTTGGCAAAGGGTGGGGACAAGTTTTTTTCGGTCCGTGAAGTTGGGGACAGCCCCCGTGTATCAGGAACATCGAGGCGGAACGCTTTGTTATGGTGAGGCACTGGCACGAGAAGGCTATTCCTGTGAGGTTTCCTCAGTCGCCGAGGTATGTTGTGCAGTCTGTCGGCGTTCGCGTGCTTTCCGAATTTGTTCTTGGAGGCGTGCGATACGTTCAGCACAACATCCACAGGCTTTCTTCTTGACAGCGGGGGCGGTCTCTGTGGATGTGGATTTCACCGGTGTCGCAATTTGTTGCTCAACAGACACCTGCTGTGCCGCCTCCTGCGTCGGGGGTGGTTCGGTTGCGAAACCAATAACACCAGCAATCAAAGCAAGCAAGGCAAGGGTGGCAAGGGTGTAGAGAAGGTTTTTCTTTTTCATTTAGTCCTCTCCCTGTGGTTTTGGAAGGAACCGCTCCACTTGCTTTGCAACTTCTGGATCCGAGGCCTGCAGCCGACGGAGGCCTTCTTGAGGTCCATATTGAGTCAAGGTCTTCATGGCACGGCTGAAGCGTTCGGGTGAAAATTGATCGCGAAGTGCTGTCTCTATATCTTCTTTTTTCATCCGTTTGAAATCCGATTGTCCTAATAGAGTCGGACGGTGTATAGTAACGTCTGGAAGCTCGTTTGTGTCCTCTGGAACGTTGCCTTTTTCGCCCCCTGTGAAAAGTCCTTGCGGATTTCGTATAGAATCCGATGTGCTGATACTTGAGGGATCTGCGGACGGCTTTTCAGAAGTTGAAACGGCTTCTGTCGCAGGCGGCCCGAATACTTCAGTTGACTGCATCGCGCGGGTTTTTACATCCTTTAGCCAATATATGGCCTCATCGAGATTCATATCACGTAGAGAAAAGTTAGATCCAAAATGTGCAGAATACCAAGCTGATGTCCGTTCATCTTCCATAAATTTATCAAATACCTCACTGTTATATCCGCCACTTTCAACAATGAGAGCCGTTAGTTTTTGGCGCATTTCTGGCTCATAATCCGAAGGGTCCCCTATAGGAAAGTGTTTGCGGAACGGCTGCAGCATTAGATCCCGAGAAATCGGCAATCCTTTATCTGCTAAGAAATTTATCATATCATTGAAAGTCGCTCCGTTATTTATATAGTCAAGAAATGCTTCAGATTCTATAATATCATAAAATCTTTTTACCTCTGGCTTCTCGAGATTCTCATACGTTTGCCAGCCCTTTTGTCGATCTATTATCACTTTAAGTCTTGCTGCTACGTTACGTGGATGTGAAATGGGTAAATTTGGATCTGTCACATCCGCAAGAGTTATTTCATTATCACCATCCTTGTCTACAAAATCAGGTAGACTCGCTTCTGTTTTCTGATACGTGGAAGCCGTACCACTTGCTGATTTTGGCACCGTAGTCCGATAGATAGTCTTGACTTCTGGAGTATCTGGTGTTGACAATTTCCATAGGGCAAAAATGATCGCGACACTCACAGTAATGAGAAATGGATACAAAATACGTTTTTTATTCATTTTTCCCTCTGTTTGAGAAACGTTGTCCATCTGGCCCCGTCCTGTGGAATTAGCCTACGAACTAAGATGGAATGGACAGGCACCCGAGTGATACAAATCGCAATAAACGACACTCGTTCGAAGACACATGCACTGTGTCACACCCGTCCGAAACGTGGGAGATCTCTAATGTTCCGCATTGATATCATGTGCACAAATGCTCTCAGCATTGGCACACGCGGATCCCATAAATTGCCATGCAACATCACATGCGTCTGGATCATAGACCTCACCGCTGTAACAATAATACATGACGGACGTATAGGCTGCCGAGCAGAAGAGCGATGCAGCTTCACATTCTAAGGTATTATCGTGTGCCTCCGTCGTCAGGACAAATAGACTTACAGTCGTGAACACAGCGAGGATACAAACAATCGCAATCATTTGAAGGGTTGAAAATTTCATTCGTATTTTCCTTTATTTTTCGGGGATTGCTCTGGGAAGGCAAATATGAAAGATGTTTTGCGTTCTCTGGCAATCCTTTCGGGTTATCGCATACTGGTTTTCCTTTATACCCACATTATGATACAATAGAAAACCAGCACTGTCATAAGACTCTAAAACTCACTATGGCAGTGCCACGGCATCGGTGTCACAACCACCGGTGCCGCACCTCTGAAAAATATCGGAGACTGCCATCCCAAAAACTATTTCGTCATACGCTATCAAAACAGACGAAAATAGCCAATAACGCTCTATCCAATCAATCACCCCCTTCCATTAACAAACGATACGTTTCAGGATAGTGCTTCTTTAACCACTCCTTGAACGCAACGACCGTCCGATGATACTGGACTTTTGCTGCCCCAGTCTTGATACCCACAACCTCTCCAATCTGTCTGAACGTCAGCGTGCCCTCCAGCCGCAAACGGAATATCTTTAATTCTCTGCCACGCAGCGTCCCCTCAAAACGGCGGCGAATGCCACCCAATTCCGCGTCTATTATTTCATGTTCCGGGTGATCCCCCACCGAAGCCAGAAACACTTCTGAAAAAAGGATTTGTTCCGATGCGTCTGCTATACCGGCATCCGCGATAACGTCCTCCAGTGATACATAGCTGCCCTGTTTCTTTTGTTCCTGGAACCATCTCACCAGCACACGTGCCGCGATCTTGTAGCACCACGACCGAAAATGTCTCGGAGACCGATCCTTCCCATTTTTTAGCGTTTTCAGTGCCGCAAGGAGGGTTTCTTGAACCAAGTCTTTCGCCACTTCACTGTTTCCGATTTTCTTTTTGAAAAACCTGTGAAGCGTATCCCAATATCGTTGGCAGAGTGTGTTTCCTGCTGCTTCGTCGCTTTTCTGGTAACATCGTACGAGATCGGCATCGGTGTAGTCTTCATAATCGGTCGGCATTCAGAAATCTCGCTTCCTCTCTATTATTAACTATAAGTGTAGTTATTGGAGAAAAAGGTAACAAAAAAATGAGCCAATGCCCCAATTATATCATACCCTTGGCAGAGGTGAAACAAAAAACCGTCCCGGCGTTTTGTGTCTCTATTCATTATAAGTGTAGTTATTGGGGAAAAAGGTAACAAAAAATGAGCCAATGCCCCAACAGCGAACACACAGAAACCCGCGAAATCTATGGAAACCTGAAGTTCTCTGTAGCCGCTTGACCCACGTTCCCTAAAAAGTGCATCCGAAAATTTGTATAAACGGTAGAATTGAAATGTCCTAAGGCATTCGGCAAAGGAAATTGACAAACGTCCGATAATGTGCTAAACTATTCTTAAGTTGTTGTTTGATTCTCTGGTAAAGTGGAGGAGAACTTGAGCCGAAATCATGCCGACGTTATCATTATCGGTGCGGGGATTATCGGATGTAATATCGCTTACGATCTCGCCAAACGAAACGTGAAATCGTTAGTGATTGACAGAGCATCCGCGGTTGGTACAGAAGCTTCATGGGCAGGTGCGGGAATTTTAACCTCACACGCCTCAACAAATGAGCCGTATCCAACGTTATGCCGAGCGAGCCTTGCACTCTATCCGGCGTTAGCAGAAGAACTCCGAGCAGAGACGCAGATAGATATTGAGTTGATTCAATCCGGGACACTGTCGGTATTCTTCAATTCTGCTGAAGCGGCAGGATTAATCGGTCTCGCAGATCGGCGCGTGAAGCGCGGCTTCTCAGCGGAAGTCTTAACTGCGGAACAAGCATGGCAGTTGGAGCCTGCGCTCTCAAAATCTATCGCCGGTGCTGTCCTGTTTCCTGAAGATGCGCAAGTCCGCAATCCGAAGATGGTGACGGCACTTGCCAAGGCAGCAGCAAAACTGGGGGCACAATTCCAAGTCGGCAATCCTGTCACCGATTTCATCGGCGTGAGAGCGGACGATGGGGAACACGTTGTAGGTGTCGTCGTGAACGGTGAAACCTATTACGCCGATAGGTTTGTGATTGCCGCAGGATGCTGGACAGGAACGCTTACTGCTCAACTTGATGTTCCGATTCACGTTGAACCTGCGAAAGGACAGATCGTCCTCGTTGAAGCGATGCCGCCCCTTTTCGAGCGAACTATTGATGGACTCGGCATCTACATCGTTCCGAGAGCAGATGGCAAAATCCTACTCGGAGCGACGGTCGAGTTTGTCGGCTATGACAAGACCGCAACCGTGGAGGGTGCCAAGCAGATGATTGACGCAGGAATCGCCATCGCGCCTCAACTCGCGCAGAGTACTTTCGTACAAACATGGGTCGGTTTACGTCCCTACGCCAAAAAGGGACCGCTTCTGGGGTATTTGCCCGGGTACGATAACGTCGTTTTAGCATCGGGGCATTTCAAAAACGGTATTCTTCTCGCGCCGATCACAGGACAACTCATCGCTGAACTGATCACTACAAGACAGACAGCGTTGTCCTTGGAACCCTTTCAACCAACGGGGGTGTAATGAACTATTTTTCTCCGTTTTGGAAGCCCAATTTAAAGGCATGAAATATTTTTTGATTTTAAATGAATTGTTTCAAAATATATGGGTTTAACTTTAAATGAATCTTTTTAATGATCGAAAAAGGGGTATAAAACACTACCCCTCTCTGACGAAAAAACTTAGAAAGGAGTTTTCAAAATGCGTCAGTACGTTTTGTGTTTAACGGAGGCAACGCCTCACGCCGGAGATGGGCGTGACAATTCTTTGGGGGATTGGATCTCCCGGAAGACACAGGCATCTAAGATTGCCAATGCATGTCGTTATTGGACGAAGACCCGATTATGGAGAAGGCACAGACCGAGGAGTGAACAAGCAGGCATCCTCCGTTACGGAACGGAAGGGGGATTGCACGTCTTCGCTTGAGAAACTCCTCTTTTGAGGAGACAAGCATGTTACACACTGACGAACAGTTGATGCTCTCTGTGAAGGATGGAGACAGAGATGCATTCCGAATTTTAACCGAGCGCCACTATACAAACACTTTAAATTTTATCTATCGATTTGTCAAAAACCGGACCCTCGCGGAAGACCTCTGTCAGGAGACGTTCCTACGGGTGTGGCGGTGTGTACCAACGTATCGCCCCATTGCGAAATTTAGAACGTTCCTTTATCACATCGCCAAGAACGTATGTTTAAAACAGTTGGCGAAGGATCAGAGAGCACCGCAGATCGAATCTTTGGATGCACCCTATAACGATGAAGATGAAAACTCTCACCCCATTGCGGTTGCTATCGCAGACACCGACTACTCTCCAGAGGCGTTACTTATCGCCAAAGAGACTTACGAGGCAATTCAGGCGGCAATCAGCAAACTGTCGCAAGAACATCAATTAGTGTTTCGGTTGACAGAAGTTCAAGGATTGTCTTATCAGGAAGTTGCCGAGATCGTTCAATGTCCGATTGGTACTGTTGCCTCACGTAAAAACGCTGCGATTCGACAACTCCGGAAATTTTTGGCACCCTACAGGACCAGCTTATGATATACAGGTTCTTAGGATTAAATATATAAACCCCCTTGGCACTCTGGCGTCCGACATCACGTCAGAGTGCTTTTTTTCGAGGAGCCTCCACGGATGTGTTAACAATCATACTCGCAGATTAGGGAATTTCCCGAGGAAATCTGAATGAAACCACATATTACTATCATCACACTCGGTGTCGCAGACCTGCAACGCTCCATTAATTTTTACCAAAAGGGGTTAGGATTACCTCGGAAGGACGAATCGGAGAGCATCGCATTTTTTGAAATGGGTGGAACGATGCTCGCGCTCTATCCGAGAGACGAACTCGCTGAAAATATTACAATCTCACCTGCAGGCACAGGCTTTCAAGGATTTACACTCGCACATAACGTCGCTTCCCCAGAAGAGGTGGATTCGACTTTAGCGGAGGCGGTCGCGGCAGGAGCCGAACTTGTTAAACCTGGACAGGAAGCATCTTGGGGTGGCTACTCAGGCTATTTCAAGGACCCTGACGGTTTCTATTGGGAGGTCGCACACAACCCGTTTATGTGACACAATTCAATGGACAATTGTGATGAAATGGTATATGATATGCCTTTAGACAGAACAGAAATAGTCGCTCCCCTCTTAGTACATCTCGGACAACAGAAAGGAACGTAACACAATGGAAAACGCACGTTCCCAGGTCAAAGCCCTCACCTTTGATGTTTTCGGCACGGTTGTAGATTGGTACAGTTCAATTGTTGCTGAAGGCGAAAAATTCGGGAACACCCACGGTATTGAACGTGATTGGACGCAATTCGCCTTGAAATGGCGTGCTGGTTACGGTCCCGCAATGGACAGGGTTCGACGCGGTGACCTGCCGTGGCAGAACATTGACGCACTGCATCGACTCATTTTGGATAGCCTCCTTGATGAATTTAAAATCAAAGGTTTGAGCGAAACCGATACAGATGATTTGAATAGGGTTTGGCATCGCCTGAAACCGTGGCCCGATGCAGTCAGTGGTTTGGAACGGCTCCGCAAGCGATACATCGTTGCTACGCTCTCTAATGGTAACGTTGCCTTGCTAACGAATATGGCAAAATTCGCGGGGCTACCGTGGGATTGTATCCTGTCTGCCGAACTAACCGGACATTACAAGCCTGACCCGGAAGTTTATCAAACTGCCGCCGCGCTGCTCGGTTTGTCTCCGAATGAAGTTATGATGGTCGCCGCACACCCTGGCGATCTCCGAGCCTCGCAAGCCGTCGGTTTTCAAACGGCGTTGGTGCCACGCCCTCTGGAGTACGGACCCGGTAGAACCCAAGGTGTAAATGCGCATCCGTCGGACCTCGTCGCCAACGATTTTAACGAGTTGGCGGACCTATTAGGAATAACATAATTTGTAAGCGTAGTAGAGGGCGAGTCTACGGAAACGCACTTTACCCAGCAAACCCACCTAAACGAACCGCAAGGAAAATTAAAAAGATGGAAAAAATCCGAATTGCTTTTATTGGTTGTGGTGGCATGTCATCGCAATTGCAACAGTGCATACCGATGGTGCCCGAGTTTGAATTTGTCGCGACTTGTGACCTCGTGGAAGAGAAAGCGGCATCAAACGCCCGAAGGTTCGGCGCACTTCGCCATTACACCGATTACAATAAGATGTTCAAAAACGAAGACCTCTATGCAGTGGCTGTTGTCGGTAGACCTGAGGATAAACTGCATCGGGACATCGGTATTGAGTGCCTCCAGCGCGGCTATCACATCTACACCGAAAAGCCGCCTGCGACCACTGCTGAAGGCGCGAAGATGCTCGTCGATGCATCCGCTGAGAGCGGCAAAACGGGGATGGTCGGTACAATGTGGCGACACGCCCCTGCACATCAGATTGCCAAACAGTTGATGGACGAAGATGAGTTCGGTGAAGCCTGCCAATATCATACCCGATACCTCGCGCCGGGTCCACGTCTCCAAGAGGCGGGATCGCCATTTGCGTGGCCCTTTATGCTCGATCAGGTGATCCATCCGACCGATTGCATGCGTTTCTTTATGGGACAGGTCAGCGAAGTTTTTGCTCTTGGAACGGTTGATGCAACATCGAGTAACGTCTCAATGTCGGTGAATCTGCGTTATGAGAACGGTGGTATCGGTACGATGACACTTGGCACCGGTCCCATCCTGGAAGCAATGGTCTTCGTCAAAGGCACCGGCAATCAGGCAATTCAGGTGTTAGAGACACGCAGACTGCGCCGTTACCGTATGCCGACATGGCTTGGTACGGGTGGCGGTTATGCTGATACACCAACCGAAGAATGGGATGTCAACACCGCACTCCATAGCATTGGCAGACCCGGCTACCTTGAAGAGATGCAGCACTGGGCAACGTCCCTGCAAGCGGGAACACAACCACATTCAAGTCTCGAAGATTCGTATCAGAACATGCGCGTTTTAGAGGCAATTAGCCGTAGCATTGAAACCGGAGAGGTCGTTCAAATATCTGCTTAGTGGCGGTAGAAATGAATTGGGCACCTCGTGTAAAACCCATCAAAATCCGGCGACTCTACCGATATGCTCGGCTCGGTATCTACGATGATACGTTGCTACACGATGTCGGTTGGGAACTCTATGCTCGCTGTATCGACATCGCCACAGTCGCCGACGTTTACCGAGGTGGGCCTGTGCCGTGTCCGAAGTGTAGTACAAAGGTGGTCCGTCGGATTGACCCGCTCTTTAGTAAGGGTGAAGGTGGCACACACGAACACTGGTTCCACTGCTCGCACTGTACCAGGCGTCTGCTTTGGCGCGATTGCCGTCAAGCCCTCCGAGACACTCCCCGATGTTTTGACTGTCGCGCTGTTCTATACAAAGAAGTTGTGTTGCGATGTGCCTGTGGTAAAACATGGTCCCAAGAAGCTTACAAGCAATCTCTGAGAACCCGTGTCCTTTTACCGTGCCCTCACTGTCTTGACCTCGTCCGTAGACCGGATCCACCCCCAGTGGGCCGAACAACTAACAATCAGCGATCCAATTCTGAGTTACAATGTCCCAAATGTCAAGGCGTTGCCCTGCATCAGAACGGCAATATCGAATGTACAGTTTGCGACTATAAGCGTCGATGGCGGGATTACCGCAAGAGTTTAAAAAAGAAGGACGAAAAACTCGAATGTCCGAGCTGTAGATATACCTTCAGATGGCAGGCGTGGCGTAAGAGTGTCCGCTCGTTAAGAACCGGCAATCCGAGACCCGCACGCGAATTCGTTAAAAAATGGCTCAGGTGCCGTACACCGCAACAGCGTATGATACAGATTGATACTCTACTTCAGACTTTACACGGTAGAGGTCCATTAGCCCCTCTGTTTATTGACAGTGGTGAACACAAGATCCGCCAGATGCTTGACGATCTGGCAGCACAAAGGTGAATGTTATGCAAGGCTCAGGCACCATGCCTCAATGGGAAACCGTCGTCTCTGTTTGATCAACTCAAATGGCTTGAGCAGGCTGGATTCACTGATATTGCGGAATGTAATACAAGGAATGGATTTAGTCTATTCCCAGACGAAATCCCCGAACCGCACTGATGCTGAGTGTATAAGTAATTACAGAACCGACTATAATTACACTCAATAGGGTAATAGAAGCGGGAACGAGCGATTTCTAATCAACAATCGAAAATAGCGATTCAGAAGGAAAACCATGAAAGTTTTGTTTTTCATAACCCTCGTTATCTGTCTGGTAATCCCTGGTACACTTTGGGCAAAAAATCTGGCACTGGAATTAGACGGCGCGACGGCTATTGAAGTTCCAAACAGTGACAGTCTAAATCCCAAAACCGCGATAACGATAGAGGCGTGGATGAACATGAGCAAACCTGTCGGGGAATGCCTTGCAAAGGATTGGGGCGGCCAAAGGGATTATATCTTTCCAGAGATCGTCCAAAATGGGAACGGATTACGGTTTGTCCTCTGGCCCGGCACAAAAATCCTTGATGTCCCTGGATTGGAGCCGAACGAATGGCAACACGTCGCCGGAGTCTGGGATGGTAAAGAGATGCGGACATATATTGATGGGGAGGAGAAGGGTGCCGCACCTTTCGGAGCAAAAGAATTAACGGCAACTGACGCTTCGCTGTATATCGGTGTCGGTGATAGTAAAAGTTGGTTCTGTACAGGGTCGATTGATGAAATCCGTATTTGGGAGGTCGCTCGGACCGAAGCAGAGATTAATGAGTTCATGATGAAAATACTCAACGGCGATGAAGAGGGCTTAAACGCGCACTACACTTTCGATGAAGGCAACGCCAACGATAATTCCAAAAATGGCAATGATGGCGACGGTGGGTTTGGAAAACCTAACTACGTTGATGTTACTAACGTCTTGGATCTCAAACCCCTTTCTGTTGACCCGGACGATAAGTTAACGACGACATGGGCATGGGTGAAACAGACTCGATAATTAGTTTTGGAAGGAATAAGGAATTGCCCCAACTTTCAGATAAAATTCTTTCGTTCTACAGACAGACGCAAGAGTCGAAAAGACTTACGACCCAGACCAAAGGTCAGTTGGAATTTGTACGGACACAAGAGATCATCAAACGCTACTTACCACCATCACCAGCAGTGGTTTTGGACATTGGCGGCGGTTCAGGTCCTTACGCCTGCTGGTTAGCAAAGGCAGGCTATGAGGTACACCTCGTGGATCCCGTAGACTTACATATCGAACAAGCAAAAGAAGCCTCAAACCAACAACTGGAACACCCGATTGCCAGTATATCGCTCGGTGATGCACGGGACCTACGTTTTTTATCTATGTCAGCGGATGTTGTTTTGTTATTGGGACCGCTTTATCATCTCGTTGATAAGAATGAACGGCTGCTTGCACTCAGTGAAGCATATCGTGTCCTGCGAGACGGTGGTGTTATGATTGCCGCCGGTATCTCACGCTTTGCGTCTTTGCTCGACAGTTTTTTTGAGGGACGATTCGAGGATCCTGTTCATAGAGACATCGTTCAAAAGGATCTTGAAACAGGTTACCATCGCAACCTGACCGAGAGCCTTAAGTACTTCACGGATGCGTATCTTCACCATCCCGAAGTGCTCGGTTCTGAAGTCATCGAAGCCGGTTTTCTACATCAAGCAACGCTTGCTGTAGAAGGGCCCGCATGGCTTTTTGAATCCTTTGAGGATTATTGGAAAGATCCCGCGCTGCGTCTTGTGGTTTTGGACCTGATTCGCAAAGTTGAAGCAGAGTCTTCAATACTCGGTATGAGTGCGCATATCCTTGCAATAGGAACGAAATAGAGGGTGGTTGATAATGCCTGAAGGCCAAGTGGTTCACAAGACGGAAACGCCTATTACGGTTGAGTCGCTGCAGGCTGATTTTGCGGCACTCGGTATTGAAAAGGGGATGGTCTTACTCGTTCATTCGTCCTTGAGCGCGATGGGATGGGTCTGCGGCGGTGCTGTCGCCGTCATCATTGCCCTTCAGGAAGTCTTGGGGGAAACTGGCACGCTTGTGATGCCGACCCACTCAAGCGACCTCAGCGACCCGAGTCAGTGGGAGAATCCACCCGTGCCGGAGGCGTGGTGGCAAACGATACGGGAGACAATGCCCGCCTACGACCCTGATTTGACACCTACCCGTTCAATGGGCACAATTGTCGAAACGTTCCGAAGGCAAAAAGGCGTTCGCCGCAGTATACATCCACAGAAATCTTTTTGTGCGCGCGGACCGCAAGCAACCTATATCACGGATAACCACGGTTTGGCATTTGGTATGGGCGAAAGTTCACCGCTTGACAGAATCTACGACCTGCAAGGTTCCGTCCTACTCCTCGGTGTTGGGCATTCAAACAACACGTCCATACATCTCGCAGAATACCGGGCAGACTTTCCAACCAAACGTGTCGTTCCGGCGGGTGCTCCGATCTCACAGGCGGGTTCAAGGACATGGACAACTTTTGAAGACATCAATATAGACGCTTCGGATTTTGATCGGATCGGTGCAGATTTTATGCATTCTGATGCGGGAACAGTGATTCGGCACGGTAAAGTCGGCAACGCGAATTGCCAACTTATGCCACAACGCGCTGTGGTCGACTTTGCCGTCGATTGGCTTGAGAAAAATAGAGTGTAGGAGCGATTTGCTGAATCCAAAAAAATTGATTTTTTCGTTAGGTATATGTTAGACTATAAATATCCGAGGTTGCCATCTAAGTAGGAAGGAAAGCAAAGAAACAGTCTATGACAGAAAAACGGGGATCCTTATTTACCGTGCGAGATGCAGAAAGTGCAATCATTACCTACACGGTATTAGGGCTCCTGTACATTATCGGGATATGCCTCTATGAACTTGTTGCCGGATGGAACGGTGTACTGCAGGTGTTCGTGAAGTTAGACACAACGTCTCCGGCGTTTAATCGAACCGCAATTGCGTTCATTGTTTTTAAAGAGGGAGTGGATATTATGTTAAGACGTTTTAACGAATGGCGGGTTGAACACACACAAAACCTTGCCAAAGCGAAAGAACAGGGTATTGAACAAGGTATTGAGCAAGGGCGCGCAGAAGCATACCAAGCCATTGCTGCTTGGAATACACGTCGACTCGCAGCCGAGGCGAAAGGGATTCTCTTCAATGAACCTCCACCCGCACAGAATGGAGACGAACACGAATAGATACAAGGAGAAGCACCAATGACAGCCTTAAAAGAACTTCGCGTATCCAACGATGCGATGAACGATCCGGAAGAATTGCGTCACCGGATCTCAGAAGAAGGGTATGTTTTCTTCAAGAAACTGCAAGATCCCGACAAACTCTGGGCGTTGCGGCGGGAGATGCTGACGACGATGCAGGAAGGCGGTTGGCTCGTCGCGGGGACCGACCCGATGGATGGCATCGCCGATATATCCACCCAGTGTACCGAGGGTGATCCTGAATACACGAATGTATACCATGAAGTGTATAAGTTAGAGGCGTTCCACCGTTCCGGGCATTGGCACGAAGTCGTCGATATGGTGGGGAGGATTGTCGGTAGAGAGGTGCTACCGCATCCACAGAAGATTGCGCGCCTCTGGTTTCCGAAATACACAGCGCATACCACACCGATACACCAAGACTTCGTCCACTTCCAAGGAAATTTCCAGACCTATACCTGTTGGGCACCCATCGGGGATTGCCCGATTGAGTTAGGAGGCTTAGCAGTCCTACCCGGTTCGCATAAAGTCAATAAGGTCATGGAACACCACTTTTCGCTCGGTGCGGGTAGCCTGTGCGTTAGGGAGGACGAGTTGTCCGGTGAATGGCATTCCACAAACTATGAGGTCGGCGATACGCTCATCTTCCCTGCTTTGACCATTCATAAGGCACTCCCGAATTTGACCGAGGATCGGCTTCGCGTGTCACTCGATAACCGTTATCAGGCCGTCGATGACCCGATTGCTGAGCACATGCTCGAACCGCACCTGAATCTCTTCAACTCCCTTACGTGGGAACATGTCTATCACAATTGGGAGTCCGACGAACTAAAGTATTATTGGAAGAACCGTGATTTGACCGTGCTACCAAGGGATTTCAGTTACGGAAACAAAGGGTTTGAGGAGGCGTTGGAGTTGGCAAAAGACGGAGATGAACGCGCCATCCTACACTTAAACCGAGCGGTCAAGCGCGATGCCACGACCGAATTGGCACAACGAGCAGTTGCAGTCCTACAGGAAGTTGAGGTCGGTGCCGCTGATTAAAGAGGCATGCTATCCGATGGCTTATAGCAATTTCACCTTAGAAACCGTCCGGGAGGCGTTTCAGTTAGAGACGATTGAATCCGCAAACATCTTTGCGGACATAGAACCGGTGCCGCCGAGCGAGGCACTCGTTGCGGAATTGGCGAAAAAAGTGCAATTGGCGGTTGCTATAAGGACAGAGAAGGCACGCTCGGAACTTATTGTTACCAATGTTCTCGTTGAACTCCGTGAGCAATTCGATCAGCGCATCAGTCTTTTTTCGGGGATCGACTTCAGTGTTGATACAGACAAGGGATTAATAGGCACTTGCAATTTTTTGATAAGTCTATCACCCGAACAATTTTATTTGGAAGCACCTGTCATTGTGCTGGTTGAAGCAAAGAATGCTGATCCAACGCTTGGCATTGGGCAATGCGTTGCTGAGATGCTCGCAGCGCAATACTTCAATCAGCAGAAAGACAATAATATCCCTTGTATTTACGGGGCTACCACCACTGGCACGGAGTGGCTTTTCCTCAAATTAGAAGGGCAGAAACTTTACATTGACATGTCACTCTACGCGATTGAACGATGCGATAAAATTCTCGGCATCCTTTCCAGTATGGTTAACCAAAAAGCATAAGGGATTCCGGCAGGTATAATCCAGCCTGAACCACAGATTACCATTTGTGTTTCGGTGTTTCAGAGAGGTCTTTGACGAATCCGTAGGTCCAATCTACAGTCTGATACCCGCAGTTACTGTAAAAGAGGAACGCTCGGTGGTTATCCCAAGCAGTACTAATCGCCGCATGCCGGTATCCGATTTTCTTCATCTCTTGAAGTGCGTACTGAAGCAGATAACGCCCCAGACCTTGCCCCTGAAAATCGTCCTCAATACCGAGCCAAGTCGTATGAAGCCAGACTTGCGCATCAGCGTGGCTTGAGAATTCACCCCCGCAAAGGGACACACAGATGCCGACCTGTTCACCGTTTTGGTGCGCGAGCACAGTGCAATTTGGGAGTTGCCCACGTCCGTCCTTCCAGTCGACAGAAAGCGTTACCGGTAGACTTGAAGGGACGGGTGTAACGGAATAGTTTTCCCAATCCAAAAAGACCTCTCCTTCACAACGGTGGTAGCCGTTAAATCCGAGGAGTCCTTGGACTTGATCGAGCGCATCTGATAGATAGGCGTGGTCAAAATGATAAAAGCGGTATCGACAGTCTTGTGAAAAGGCAAAAATTCGAGAAATGTTAAACCCTTTCAGATGTGCCTCCGCCTTTTCAAGCGCGGCTTGTCCAACACGCCGGGCACCACGTTCGTAACTGAAAAACCGGATAACACCGATATCCTCTTTCCGATTATCCTCATCTTGACCGATACCTACGTGAATAAACGCCTGCACAGCACCGTTTACTATCGCTACAAAGGCTGTTTCAGAGTCAAGTCCGCCCTCCTTCTTATCGGCTTTACCGGTCGTAACGCCACGTATTGCAGTAGCAAATTCTTCCTCGCTTACTGGATAGCACTTCGGCACATTGGCGGTCATACGGTTGTAAAATTGTGTTACCTGCGTTTGCATGTCAGGTGTATATTGGAGAATTTCCATCTGTTCCCCTAACGTCTCTCGACTTGGAAACTGGCATCTAACGCCTTCTCAACGCGGACTTGCGATTCTTCAAGATGCGCAAAACTGTAATCGTCAAGATTCCCTCTGGCGTTTTGAAGCGTACGCTGGATCTTACTGTTGATTTGTCCGAGGTGGAGACGTGCGAGTGATCGCGCATCCTCAGGCGTGCCACTATCTGCATCCAACACCAGTTTGATGAGTTGCTTCAAATGTTCACGCTGCAGCCCGCGTCGGAAACTGGAGATGAACGCGTCCGAATTCGACCACTGCTTCGCACCCGCATCCCTTCCGAGTTCGACCCAAACGGCATCCGTAATGCCTGAAAAGAGTTCTGGCATTGTGAATGTGTCCCCGCCTTTCGGAAACTTAAGTTCAGCGTCCTGAACGCGAGAGAGCACCGCGGGATAAAGCAACCGCTCTAATATCAGGGTTTGATTGCGCAGAATGACACTATGCACCGGATAATCGAAACGTAAAGAGTTCCAACTGTCTCCACCCCAATCACTCCAACGCGTGATTGCCAGACTATTGAGGAGTTCGGGCGAGAAACTGAAGGCTTTATCCGAGAGGGCGTATTCTTTGATGAATTGGAGTGCCTCGCGTTGTTTCGTCGCTGGCACAGGCACGAACGGTAAACGACCGTTTTCATCACCGCGATGATCGCGATGATGATACTGTCCACCGATGTATCGGCTTGCGAGATACATTGTAAAGCCGTGTTCAAAAAGCAGGCTTCCGAATGCCCGCCTGACGCGTTGATAGCCCATCCCTTCCTTGGTAACTTTGTCGGCAATCTTATCCCAGAGTCCTACAACGACTTCACGCCGTTGCTTGGCAAACGCAAGCGGATCATCACCGAGGTCCCATCGATTCACCAGTGGATCGAGGTCCCTGAAGCGATACCCATACGCGTCCTCATCTGTGCCATAAGTGAGGTCTGATGTCGCGGCACGGGAAGCGATCTCACCTAACGCTTTCAATTCACCTTCGGGTTTGCTGGCCTCAATGGGTTTATAGGCATACTCGACCACCCAATAATCCCAAGGTCCGATTGTCTTTGTATAGTAATCTCCCTGTTCCTGACCTTCAGGTGCGATATTCACAGCATCGTATTCCATAACGGAACCGATAAGTGCTTCGCCGCTTTTTTTATTCAGGTCGTCAAGGGAGAATATCGTACTCGCTTTAAAGTTGTGGCGGAATCCCAACGTATGTCCGACTTCGTGCATCGTTAACGTCTTGAGTGCCTGCCCAATGAACTCCTCTGGAAGTTCACCATCTTCGTCGGTCAGACCTCGTGCCTGCAGGACACTCGCCATAAATCCCATCTGCCGTGCCAAGCCGGATGCCATCTGACAGTGGAATCGTGAAGAGTGGTCCATCGGGTGGTCGCGTTCATGCGCTACTTCATCAAAGAACGTCGTATACTCTCGTTGCCAATACCGGATCCAGCTCTCACCGATAAGGATATCGGCATCCAAGATCTGGCCTGTCAACGGGTTTACGCGAGAGGGCCCGATCGCGAACCCTGCGCCAACCATCCAACGAATCGTATTGTACCGTGCATCTTCAGGGTCCCAATCCTCATGGTCCTGCTGAATCCGTGCTTCAATCGCATCGGCAAAGCCTATTTTTTCAAACGCCTTGTTCCATTCGAGAATCCCCTGTCGAACATAGGGGCGGTAGCGATGCGGCACGGTTTTCTCAATATAAAAAATAATCGGCTCTTTCGGTGGTGAAAGTTTCGCATCTTTGTCCGCCTTCTCCAAATGCCATCGATTGACATACCGAATAAAAGGGGCATCACTGGTTTTAGACGAATAGTCTTTGACCGCAGTCATAAAATGTCCGAGGCGATCATCCGCCAACCGAGGGCGGTAGCTGTTTTCTGGAAGTCCAGCAAGACTGTAGTGCAGGGTCAACTGGATACCTCGACTGTCGGGAATGGTACTCATATTCTGTTGAGAACTGTATACAGCATTGACTTTCAATTCAACGTTCTTCGGGAACGCCTTGACCGCTCCCCAAGTGCTGCGTGTTTTATCGAAGCGAGCATCAGATGCAATACGGCGTGCCAGAGGCGGTAGGTCGGATATAAAAACCGGAGAGATGTTCACCAATAGGCTCTTCCGTTGGGGATGGATGCTCTCAATCTTGAGAGAGAACAGCACCGAATCGTTGTGTCCCAAATCAACCGCTTCTGCAATCGGTGTCCCTTCCTTCGCGCGGAAACGCACATTTTCTCGCACCAGATGCACCTTGTCACCGACACGCCGCCAGACGAGCATCCACTCTTCAAGCGTCATCCCTGAAAGTAGGAATCCTTGCCCCAGACCCCGCGCGACGCTAATCATGCATAGAAAGGGTTTGTCCAATTGGGAGGGCTGAATTTCGCAATAGAGGTTCTCTTTTTTCTGGTATAATTTGAAGAAACCTTCGTAACTTTTGCTGTCCTCAGTAACTTTAGCAAAATCTTCAAACTCTTTTTTCTTTTTTGCGGGTGCTTCCTGTGTCGCAGATTTTGTGGTTTGTGCCACTTCCTGCGCTACTATTGGAAGACAACAGACACTTATTAGGATCAAACAGACCCAAAAAGTCAATTGGTATCGCATTATCCCTTCTCCTTACTTCATTAACATATCTGGTTGCATGGACAAAATACGCGTGAGTGCTACCAGCGTAGGCAGTTTAGTTGTCTTGTTCCGCTTGGAAACGTTCAAGGGTTGCCAACGCCAAGGCTTATCAAATTTCTGAGACTTTCGTCATTAAGGGTAACATATAAGTTGCGAAATGTCAACGCTAAGGTGCTTGAGTTCCCTTTCTACAGCAGAACTGAAGCGTCCTGCTTTATTGATAGTGAATCCGACGACTACCATCGAATGAGAACCTGGGCCAATCACGTTCCCAGTTTTCGGAGGCGTAAGGGATATAATGGCACGCCAAGGCGTGTCTACGCGTTCCCGGCTTCAAAATCTCTGCGCCACCGTGGATTAACTTTCCGTCAAATAGAATTACATCCCCAGCATTTGCCATGACCTGAACTATGTCGGCTCCATTCTCGCGAAAAACCTGCTTGACGGCTGGAAAATAGCGGTTGTGTTGTTGCAACTCGTACGTTTCTCCGGGCAATAGGGTCATAGGCACGTCGCTTTTTGTAATCAACTTTCCTCTATTGGAACCGGGCTGGACTATCAGAGGTCCATTGTTTTCATTGACACGAACCATCGCAATCCATGCAGACATGCAATCCGGTAGATAATACTGGTCTTGATGCAGTGGATGCTCCGATCCCTCATAAAAATGCATTGTTTGGATGCCTTCCGGTTCACCACCAAAACAGTCCATGAGCGGTCTATGCAAGCGGGGATAAATAAGCAGATCCAGTACGTACGGATCGTAGAGATGCTGATTAAAGGTTCGGGCACCGTATTTATCCTGTTGAAAGAACCCGTCCAGCTGCTTGCGTCCTGTGTGCAGGTCTTCCATGTGCCCAACAAAACGTTGACACTCTTCTTGCGAGAAAACACCTTCAAGAACGAGATACCCATTCTCTTGATAAAACGTTTTTTGCGCAGGTGTCAAACCTGTTTGTTCAGAAGCCATCTTTCCTCCTTGATCAATATACCGTATTGCGCTGGTCAAACCTCAGTAATTTTATCACGATTGTGAATTGGTTGTCAAATTCTCAAGCATCTCCGAAACCGCCGAGTCTCGAAAATATGTCTTGACGGATTGCATGCACCGTGCTATCCTATCCGAATCAACACTTTTTAGGAGGAGGGTGACCTTTTCTCTCCACCATAAGCTTCGTCAGTCTATATCGGGCTGTGGAGAGTTTTGGTCCTATATTTTTATGCAGGTTGCAGCAATGTTTGGTGAGGGTAAAGGGGGCGTGGTAGACAAACCAGACCCTCGGGCAGCAGGTGATGTCGTCGTTGTCAAAATCCATGCCGTTCCAATGTGTACAGAATATAAAGGGTTCATGAACGAAGGCACCGGCGATAACTTTGGCCACGAAGCCGCTGGTGAAGTCGTGGAAGTTGCCCAACCCGGTCGCGTGAAGGTAGGAGACCGCGTGGTGGTGCAACCACAGAATTCTTGTGGTAAGTGTCAGATGTGTGCCATTGGCGAGCATATCCACTGTCAGAGCGGGCGTAATATCAGAGAGATCCTCGGTACGGAGCCGGCGTCAGCGACTTATGCACAGTATATGCACAAAATGGAAGATTTGTTGTCTCCGATTCCAGAGGGTGTAAGTTATACACACGCCGGAATGGCATGCTGTGGACTGGGGCCGACGTTTGGTGCAATGGAGCAGATGCAAGTCAACTCATTGGATACGGTCATGGTTACTGGACTGGGTCCTGTTGGACTTGGGGGAATTATCAATGCTCACTACCGGGGTGCGCGCGTTATCGGGATTGAAAGCCATCCGTATCGCGCCGAACTCGCGAAAAAGTTAGGTGCAGACATCGTCTTCAACCCGCAGGATGAGGATATCCTCGATCAGATTCACGATTTTACGGACGGAATCGGTGTTGATAAGGCAGTCGATTGCTCAGGCGCATCTGCGGCACACCGGTTGATGGTCGATGCCGCTCGAAGGAAAGGACAGGTTACCTTTGTTGGGGAAGGCGGAGATTTTCCGCTTGGTGCCAGTCGAGATATGATTCGGAAGGGCTTAGTTCTACGCGGGAATTGGCACTACAACCTCGGGGTCTATCCAAAATTAATGCGGGTGATTCAAGATGTGTCCGATCAGATAGATACGTTTATCACACACACTTTCCCGATGCGTGACGTACAGAACGCATGGGAATTACAGATGACTGGTGAGTGTGGTAAGGTTGTACTGGATCCATGGGGATAACCGCCTGTAATCCTCATTGAACAGTTTGTCAGATAGTTGCGTCTTGGAGTCTACGGAGTTTGAGGACGAAAGAGTCCTCGTTGAGTTCTACCATATCATAAGAGATCGCTTCCCCTTGAGAAATATCGCGCTTGAGTTTAACGTCGTAAGCCAAACCGAGGGGAAGCAGATTCTCAGCGCGTGCAATCTCCGCCTTTTCAACGAGTCCGTTAACGGCATACCCACCACTCCCGTCGAGGACTTCTCCGGCTTTCAAATCGCGTTTGGCAACCGTGATCACATCCGCGACAGGTGTCGGCAACGGCGTACCTGTCGGTTGTCCATAGAGGGCAGCCTTCGCAATCGAAATCGGTGCCTCAACAGCCACGAGGTGATAGGGACGATACAGGAGGTAGTTCTTTCCGTTGCCACCCGGATATAGATTGTAGCCAGCGAGATCCTCCTGTGTGAACGGATGATCGGTCCGCATGACGACGAATACCCCCATCCGAAGCGGGTTGTCCAGCATCGTTTTGCCATCAGTCGCAACGCTGTTTGCGAGTTCAACGACACCCTGTCGGTTTAGGATACCACCTTCCCCTTGAAGACTGAAGACCTTAGCGATGTCCTCAATATTCACTGACGGTTCGTGCATACCGCGAACGTCCGGTGGTAGTCCTGCCATGTTTGCCAACGAGGTCATCTCAATTTGCGCCTTCGACCCATCCCGAAACGAATTGAACATCTTGAAGTTAATTGTGCGACGTTCAATATGTTCCTGACTGAACCCGAATCGCTGCGGGACGGTATCTGGTATCCCGATACGGTCATCGTCATAGAACACGGTGCCACGTCCGGCAGCGACGATCTCAAAACCGAGCGTTTTCGCCCAATCAACGATGTTCATCGTCACACCGGGCTGATCCCCATCAACGAGCGTATAGACGACACCCGCATTGTCTGCCAAGCGTCTCAGAAACGGACCGATAGTCACATCGGTTTCGACGTTAACCATCACCAGATGTTTCTTGTGCATCAAGGTGTGGTACGCCATCCGCGCACCGACTTCGGGAATACCCGTGGCTTCCACAACCACATCAATTAGATCTGACTGGATAATGTGCTGTCCATCTTCAGTGATTGCCGGTTTACCGCGGTGGATCGCATCGTCCATCGCGCCGACGTTTCCTACCCGTTGAATCGCATTGGACGGGACATTGCTGGCTTCGTATGCACCCGTAGCATGCCCCAAATCTATATCGGCGATTGCGCTCGCCACCATACCCTGCATCTGCGAGATTTGCGCCACCAGTCCGGCACCAAATTTCCCCGCCCCGATGATACCGACACGAATTGGATTATTCTCCGCTGCCCGCTTGGCAAGTTGTGTACTGAACATCAAAACTCCTTTGACTTGAATCCCTGTTCAAGCATCACGTTGAACAAGTTTCTCATATTCTGCCCGTGTCATCTCAAAGTCCAAAGTCTTCCGGTCATCTACTTCCCTTGAAACGGTGAATCCAAGCGACTGCCACAATGCTTTTGAACGGGCATTGTCCGCATGGACATCCATCGGACAGAATCGATCAATTCCCAATTTCTCAAAGGCGTGCGCCACCAAGCACCACACGATTTCCTTTGCATAGCCTTTACCCCACAGGGATTTGTCCCAAATTCCGATGGGGAGGCGCATTATCTTTTCACCCTCGATTTTTCCCCGTTCCAAGTTCATCCACTGCAAACAGACCTCACCGATGGTTCGTCCGCTTGCCTTTTCTACGATTGCGAACAAAAAACCGTCTTTCCTCATGTATTCGCCGGCACTTTTGAGATAGTCCCTTGTTATGGGTTCATCCGGTGGTTCATCTTCCATCGCTTGCAGGAAATCAGGGTCGTTGTAAAAGGGGACTGCAATATCAAAATCTGTATCTTTAAAGGGTCGAAGTATCAGACGTTCGGTTTCTAAGTAAATGTTGTGCCCTGCGAAGTCGTCCGGTTGTGTCATATTCAAAACCTTCCTTACCCGTTATTAGAGAATTTCTATAATCCATTCGCCATCATGTGCGGGGTTATAGATGAGTCCCTCTTTTATATCAAGACAGAGATCAAGATGTTCCAACACCATGTGTCCAACAAGGACAGGTGAATCCTCAGGTAGATCGGTAACCTGTATTGATCTTGTTCGTCCCAATATTGTAAATTGAACCTCTGAATAGAGGAGGCGCTCAATAATACCGGTAGCTGTACGGGCCCGTGTCATTTCAATAGATGTGAGACCGAGTTGTTCAATGAGAGGCGTCGGTAAGCAGAGTCCCGTCGCCCCCGTATCAACGAGGGCATCTGTAACGGTAAGCCGCCGCACGTCTTCTGGATTCATAACGCCTAATTTTACTGCTACTAAGTCATATTGATTTTCGAGTTCGATGTGTGTTGTGTGTCTCATTTTTCCCCTCCCTTAGCGTTGAATCCTGAAGTTGCGTGTCGCATTGCCCCTGACAATTATAGCAGATTTGAATACGAAATATCAAGACGAAGTCTGATTTTGCGCAGGGCTATTTAGTTTTAAGGTTTTTGTCGGATTGACGTGGAAAGTCGCGATCAGGAGGTCGCTCCTACAGCAAGAGGTCGGGATTCGGAGATCCCTCCTACAGAAGAACTGAATGACCCTGTGATTTTGCGTAAAGATCACGCCTACAAACATCATAGACTGAACAGATAGGTAAACTTGCTCAATACAGTCCATTCGCGGTCTTGGAGGTTTCCTTCCGCTGCATTCCATGCCTGATCGAACACGAAGTAAAAATCGCTTCCTGGACGATAGATATAATTGAGCAAGAAATTCGCGCTTGCCCGTTCCGCACTATCGTTCCACTGTGCGTACAATTTGGTAAAGAAACGGGTGTTCAACGCATAACTTATACGTGTGCCGACAACGTTTGTCGTGAACAAATCGGTTTCGGGCAAGTTAATCCAGTTGCGTTGGTATCGCGTTTCAATGGCGAATTGATAGGTCATCCGCCACTGACTCTGAATGCTGAGGCTCACGCGGTCGCCATGAAAATAATCACCGTAATCCATCTGTCCGAATAGAGAAAAGGGGCGGCTGGTCTCGGTGAAAGTCGTCAGCGACACCTGATTCATTTGGTAATCGCCAGCGGGAATTTCAACATCACCGACGCTGAAAGGTTCTTCAACGCGATCGAAAAACCGCTTGAAATCGAGGTCGAATCCATCGTCGGATCCCTCCAAAATCATACCCCCACCAATTCCGAGGTCCCAACCGATGAGCCTATTATCGTGATCTAACAGGTAACTGCCAGTGAACGTCGCATCAGCCTCTTGGACACCATACCGTCTCACTTGGATTTCATAATCGGCATCCAACATCAATGAGCGGATGTCTCTTCGACGCATGAACCCCATCTCACTTGTAAACTGGGGACCGATATCAAGATAAGAAGCGTTGACGCGAAACGAGTCATTGCGCCAATCATTCGAGAGATACCATGCGAAATCGCGTTCATCGGGATATGGAGACCAACTTCCAACGCCCATTGCCCGCATCCGCCACTGATCGTGGGGTCTAAAAAAGAGGTCTACCCCGCCATTGCGATGATACTCGCCGAGGTCGCTCTGTCGATTGGTGAGAATGAAGCCAACGGTTGAATCGCTGAGAATATCACGTTGCATTCTTAGCACAGAAAAGTTCATCAGGGGTGATTCCGATGAGGCATCGGTTGTCATGTTGAGTGCCCCAACACTGTAGGATCCAACCTTTCCCGTCAGTTTACCCCCCCCCAGAAGCCGAACCTGTTTGTCGTTTTCGATACCAATCCGTCGACTGTAAAAGACAGATAGCGGTGGTGGACCGAAATCTCCGATACCAGCACCAAACGCGAACAAACCACTACCTTCAAGGAAAAATTCACGACGCTCTGGAAAGAACAGACTGAATCGTGTGAGGTTTACCTCCTCTTGATCGGCTTCTACCTGCGCAAAGTCCGTATTCAACGTTAAGTCTAATGTTAGGTTCGACGTCACACCATATTTCATATCGAGTCCGAGGTCCCGTTCAGTGGTTCGCTGCCAAGCTTCATCGCTAAGATTTCTCGCCAAACCACCGAGTAAGTAGGGTTTAACATTGAAATATGATGGTGATGCGATGCCTTGTAGCCCGGTCAGCTTCCCTTGATATATAGGGTGATAGGTGCCGGGCCAACTTTCACTCCGAGGCACCGGTATCCATTGTGTCGTTTCATTCTTTCGTGCGATATTGCGTCCAAAATTCACACCCCACACCATCGAATCGCCTTTTTTGAATCGTAACTGATTGAAAGGAATCGCGATTTCGACCGTCCACCCTTTATCGTGTCGCCGCCCTGCCGCCTCCCAGATACAGTCCCAACTCCCATTAAGATTCTCGCCGCCGTCCGTGACGGCGGTGTCTGACAGAGCACCGAGCGCATTCGTCCGAAAAAAGACGCACTGCCTTTTATCGCCATAGGTGTCAAGCATCACATAAACGTTGTCATTCTGCCAAAGCCGTCCGTCGCGCCGCATCTCGTTGGCAACGACCTTTTCAGGTTCGGAGTCGTAACACTCAAATCCAATATAAAGTTTCTCCATGCTATACAGCATGCGAACCTCTGTGCGTTCGGTACTCGGTCGCCCTTCATCAGGAAATTGTTGGGTAAAGTCATTGATGACCTGTGCCTGTGCCCAATCTTCCTCGTTGAGATGTCCGTCAATCTCGATTGTGTCTTGGGTGAACTGGGGTCTAATTTCCTTGCTGGCTTCGAGATCTAAACTTGCTGTAATCAGGGTGAGTATCAAAAGAACCGTTCCGTAGCGCATCTTTTCTCCTTCTTTAAAGTTTTTTATTTATAAACGTGATATTTTTTGTCGCCTAAAAAAGAAAACACCCTCACCGAAGTTTCGCTTTCATGACTTTCAGTGATGGGCGTTATATCGTGTAATTTAGAAACTGTCTTATCTACTACTTATAACTCCACCCCTGCGAAATACATGAAATCACAACCAGCATAGTACCACAGCCAACGAGCGTGCAAAGGCAATTTTCATGTATCAACACAGTAAGCAAGAGATAAAACATGTGATAACCGTTGTATAGGACTTAAACACATCTCACAAATCTGTTAAAATGTATTGAAATCTATACAAATCTAACAGACTTATTTGAGTGTTGCCGACTTCCTGCTTCCGTCTCTCGTGCCTCTGATTTCGGAGGTCACCCGACACAGTCACTGTGTCGGGTGCCTCCGAGAGGTCTTACTTGGACTCCACAGGCGTTTATCGTCTCCTCGCAACTCGTGGCGACGGTTAAAGGTCAAGCGGGACAGAGATTGATAGCCGCGTTGAGGTCTCGGTCAAGAGAGATACCACATTCAGAGCAGTGGTAAGTCCGTTCAGAGAGGTCTAACTCTGCTTTCTTCTGTCCGCAGTGGCTACAGGTCTTGGAACTGGCAAAGAACCGATCCGCTTGGATTATCTCAACGTTACGCCTTTCTGCTTTGTATTTTAGCAGCGTCAGAAAGCGTGAGAGTGCCGAGTCGGATAATGGCTTTGCTAACTTCCTATTCTTGAGAAGTCCACTGATATTCAGCGTTTCTATACCGATAGCAGACGCTTTTCGCACAATCCGAACTGTGGCTTGGTGGTGAGCGTCTTCACGGATATTAGATATGCGATGATGAAGACTGACGAGTTGTTTCTTTGCTTTATACCAGTTCTTTGAAAACTTAACCTTACGCGACAAAGCACGATTCGCACGGGCTAACTTGCGTTCATATCGCTTCAATGGGCGTGGATTATCAAACGTATCGCCGTCTGAACAGGTAGCCAGTGTGTTAATGCCTACGTCCACGCCTATCGGTGGCTTATCGTCAAAGAGTGGCGGTTGGTGCTTGTAGTTGTTAGAATCACACCGGATAAGTATAGAAACGAACCACCGGTCCTTCTTACGGGAGACGACAACCTTGGTGATTTCATCAGTATAACGGAGTTCCTCACGCATGCGAACCCCACCGATTTTGGGTAGGTTTATCCGTTGTTTATAGACTTCCACCCTGCCCGCACCATTATCTGCTTGATAAGAACATTTATCACTTCGTTTCTTAAAGGTGGGGAATCGGTTTTGTCCTTTTTTCCAACGGGTTATAGCGTCGCCAAGGTCACGGATAGCATTCTTTGAAGCGTTTTGTGATAAATTGGCAGACCAAGGATATTTCTCACGCTTGACGGCATTGAATGCCTTACGTAAGTCCTGTTCAGACTGCCAGTTATCAGTGTCGAATCCCGTTTTGAAAGCAGATAGAGCGTCATTATACGCCACACGTTTATAGCCCGCGTGCTGTGCCATAAGTGTAGACTGCTTATTATTGGGATTCAGTTCTATCCGTTGTGTCCGTAAAGTTTCCAAATTGTAGTTCCAATTGTGTCTTTTCTGCGGCAACGATCTGCTCTATTTCCTGTGCCATTTTCTTCGACTTCTGAGAGCGGCATCCGGAGAGTTTCGCACAAAATACAGTCATGGTTTCCATAACGTCACGTGTGAGTTCTTCCTCAAAAGAAGGTTGCTCACCTTTATTGATAATAACAACTTCTATACCTTTGAGTTCACAGATACGAAAGATAATCTCTGCTCCAAAGCGAAGCAGGCGGTCTTTATGTGTCAGAACCAGTCGAGACATTTGACCCTGCACCAATAATTCAAGGAGTCGGAGAAGTCCTTTCTTATTGTAGTTCATGCCACTACCGAGGTCTCTTATGATTTCAGTTTGCCACCCATTCTTATTACAAAATGCCTCAAGGACGGCGTGCTGACGTTCTAAATCCTCCTTTTGGTCAGAACTCGAGACTCTCGCATAAGCAATCGTAGGATAGGATAAATCATTCGCACCTAATAACTCTTGAAGACTATAAAGGCGAGTGCCTTTGGGAGTTCGTTTCACAGGCTGGATAACTCCGCCTTCCTCCCAACGCCGAAGGGTTTGTGCATTCACACCCAGTATTTTAGAAGCCTCGCCAATCTTAACAAATCTATCATTCATACTATTATTATACCACAACTCTATAGTATTTCTCAAATAAAATCTTACAATGTATAGAATAATTAGATATGTATAGATTTGTATAAATTTCACTATATTTTACTCTACTGCAACTTACCCTCTTTTGGAATTTACGTATGTTAAGTATTATAACAAACGGTGTGGGTAGATATCAAATAATTTCATGGTTCCTATAGACGCTTCGTTTCTTTTTTGTAGTTTATGGTAAAATATACAATTACCCATACCGTAGAAGAGCTGATAAGTGCCGCGTGTTCGTGTGTGATACCGACTTTTTCAAAGCAGGCGATGGAGAAATTGAGAAGTCGTTCTTCGTCTACACGAATAAAAACTTCTGGTGGTCTATTCATATCTGCTCCTATTCCTGTCCGCTATCAGGATTGAAACCTCCATCTAAGGATCAATCTTCTTAATCCAAGAGAAGTTTAAGAACATTTAACCTTCGATTCTCCGAGAAATTCACATTTTTTAAGAAAAGTAAGGTGGTTTACAACTAAAGATAAAAATAGAGCGAAGTGTCGGGAATCAGAATTTCATCCTATAAGACAACTTGACGGGACAACAGATGTCGATTATAATATGAATTGGATAACTTGGAAATGAGGCGGAGTATTTTTTCCATGAAATGCTTGATGAGGTAAAGGCTTGTCCTTAGTATATCTATGACACTGCTTTTGACATTCAATCTCCAAGGCATTGCAAATGCCTTGAGCCGTGGTGCAGGCACAACCAACGAAAAGCAGTTCCATATCTACACGGATACGACCGCTCAACCCAACGTCGTCTACTATTACCAAATTGAATGTGTTTCCGTAGACGGTACCCGTCAGACACTCACCCGCCCTATTCGCCTTAAAGGACATGTTGGTAACTATGGTCGCTTTGAGGAGGCTCCATTATGGTGGAAAGATTTTAATTGGTGAGATATATGTATAATGGCGTTTTTTCCCCTATTCTCTAAGGTATCCATTCATGAAACAGAATACAAAATTTTCATTGGGCTTACTGGTGATCTGGTGTCTTCTGTTTTCATGTACGCGACCGCCCCAACAGATTATTGAAACACCCCAAGTGGTATCAGAATTCGGAAACACAAGAGATTTTACAGTAATTCGTATGGAGGGTGAATTTGGGGTTGCCAGTGGTTTCTTCGTAGATCAGGACAAAATTGCAACCAACATCCATGTTGCCGCATATCCCGGTGTCATTTTCGCAAGATCGTTTGACCAGAAGACAATCTGGAGGGTTGAAGGCATCACAGGATATGATGTGAAAAACGACCTCGTCATTCTGAAAGTTTCAGGGAAGGGAGTGTCGTTCCCACTTGCCGACAGTGATACTGTTAAGATAGGTGATATAATTATGGCCGCAGGATATCCTGACGGAAAATATAGGACCACGAAGGGAACCATACGCGGAATTCGCGGCACCGATAAATGGCTTCAGATGCGAGTTAGAATCTCCCCTGGCAACAGTGGTTCTCCTGTCATAAACAGTAAAGGGCAGGTCATAGGCATCGTCTCTGCCATAGAAGCACCTTACAGTTACGCGATCCCTTCAAACACACTAAAGGCACTGCTCGTTCAGCCGGGTCCCACTGAACCGTTGGTACAGTGGCGCAAACGGGAACCTATCCGTGCCGCGGTGTACGCCTCTCACGGAATAAGTAAGATCAGAACCAATCGCTATGAGGAAGCAATCGCCAACTTTGATAAAGCCATCGAGCTTAACATTGAAAAGGCTGATGCTTACTACAATCGAGGATTGGCAAAATTCAGGCTCGGTGATCTTGAATCTACTCAAGGAAATACAGAGGAAGCCAGAAGGTTATACGAGACGGGGATTGAGGATAGCACGCAAGCTATCAAACTCATCCCGGAAGATGTCTTTGCATACCACAATCGTGCGGGCGGAAGGTTTCGCCTTGCGCAATCAGAAACAGATATAGCAAAGGCACAGCAGTACTATCAAGACGCGATCGATGATTGGACCCAGGTTATCAAACTGAATTCAGAACTTGCCGATCCATACAACAACCGCGGGATTGCAAAGGTACACTTTGGTGAATTTAAAGCGGATCAGAGGGATATATCAGCGGCACAGGAACTCTATGTAGCGGCGATTCAGGATTGCACGCAAGCGATACACCTAAATCCAGAGAATCCAGACCCATATATTAATCGGGGATATGCCCAGTTCCGCCTTGGTAAAACGAAAGCGGATCAGGGAGATACAGCGGATGCCCAAGCGTTATACAGAGTCGCAGTTCAAAATTGCACGCAAGCGATACAACTCAATCCAGAAAATGCCGTCGTCTACGGCAATCGGGGTGTTGCAAGAGCCGTCCTTGGCAACAACGCAGGCGCGATAGAGGACTTTGATGCCGCTATCCGACTTAACCCTGAGGATGCAGAATACTACTATGAGCGTGGGCTTGCGAAAGAGGTATTGGGACAAAAAGAAGCCGCAAAGGCAGATTTTGAGAAAGCTAAGGAATTAGATCCGCATGTCGGACAGTAACTACAGACGATGACATCTTAGCACACATAAAGCGGTTATGACTTTACGCCTACGCGGAACGCATAGAGACTTGCACGGTTCAGCATAAAACGGAGCCGTAAGGGTTGCTTTGCATTTACTAACGCCGCCGATTTCCATTGCACCGAATGTCGGACGTTATCCTCTGTTATCGGAACACACTCATCAATCGAAAATCCGGGTTGAACCTGTCCATCGGCTGTCAGCACTTCAACACCGATCTGTCCGCCGCTGGCATCGGCGTTAATTTCAAGCCCACCGTCCGGAACTTGCAACGGGACGGTTTCAATGACCCCACCCTCCGCATTAGCATCGAGTGAGACGAAACCATCCAATCGCCACTTCGCAAGCCCAATCTCCTTGTGTCTATCCTTCATCTGGGCACCGTGGGTATGAACCGTTCCAGTATAATACCAGTGAATTTCATCATTGGTGATGATCGGCTCTATAGCGGTTCCCATAATCATACCTGTGTCAAATGTACCGCTTTCGCCGCGTGGAATGATGGGTGTCCGAATCGAATCTGGATAGTCCCAATTAAACCCGTCTCGACTACTAACGAGTTGTGCGTCAATCGGTCCGTCAATAGGAATCTCGTGTTCCGCGGCACCCGGTCCTGTCACATACAACACCCCAACAAGCCCGATGTAAATGTTGTGATAGAGGAAACCCGACATGTTATGAATCTCAGCACGATCCGCACCATATCGCTGGACACCGATTTCATCATCCTCAGCAGTTGCACCGAACATCGGTTCGAGGGGTTCCCACGGTCCCTCTAAGCGCGGACTTTCGGTATATGCGATCATACGTCGTGCGTCTTTATCGTCCCCGCGTATCAGCGCGTAAGCTCGGAACATCTCTTTTTTAGTATCGTAGATTACATTGAACGCACCTTCGTTATCCCGATCCGCAACGGGTTCCAAGTAGTCTGAATCGTCCCACCGGATACCATCGGGTGACGTGAGCAGAAAGACGTTACGATACCGCCTGCAAAAACCGATCATCTTATACCGTCTCTGGGGATCTGATTCCTCATCATCACGGAAAACACACGCGCCGTGCAGATCCCAGACGATATTGTTGTTTGGATTCCCGTTGAATTCAAAGAGTCCAAGATTCGGTTTCGTCCACGTCAATCCATCGTCACTTTCGGCATAGCAGGTAAGATCCCCGCGATCGTTCTCGACGAACTTTCGTCCGTAAGCATCATGGGTCCGTCCCCTATACGTTGAGGGATTTCGGTCTGGACGCGGGACATAGAGTCCCGGAATCTCGTTCGCTTCAAATCGCCAATGCGGTCCCATGCGACACATGTACCACATACGGTATTTTCCGAATGTGGCATCGTACATCGTGGTGCCGTAGAGGTGAACGCGTCTGGATTGGTCAGGACCGCCGTGTTCCCACGGATTATCGGGATCCGGTTTCAGTACAGAAAGGTCATGCTTTACGCATTGGTGCAGTGTGCGCGTTACGTTATGCTTTGAAGCGATCAGTGCATCGTCAACGAATAATTCTGTGCCGGTGTTAAGCGTGTGAACGGTGTTTGAATTCACGTCATTTTCCTCGATTAGGGTGTGGTTCGCAAACCCAACATTGCGAAGTTAATGCTATATGTGGGACGGGTTATATTTCTTGTTTTTCCGCCACGTTAAGTTAATTCGTCTCAATCGCCTGCCCATAACTTCCGCATCTCACTGGAGGAAGCGAGCAGTTCATCCAATGTTCCGACAGCCTCAACGCGCCCGTCTTTTAGCACAACAATCTGATCTGCGCGACGGAGCGCGGGACGGCGGTGAGAAACAACGAGGCAGGTCGCCCGCGTCGTCTCAAAAAGACGTTCCCAGAGGGTCTGTTCCGTCTCAACATCAAGCCCAGACGACAGATCATCAAAAACAAGCAACTCCGAGCTGCGCATGAACATCCGTGCCGCCGCAGTGCGTTGCATTTGCCCACCCGACAACTTGACGCCACGCGGTCCAACAACGGTTTCAAGCCCATCTTCAAGCGTCGGTAGATCTGTCTCCATGACTCCGAGCCGAATTGAGCGATTGAGGGTATCCCAATTCCACGGCAAGCCCATGAGGATGTTATCACTCAGTTTTTCACTGAAAAGTTTCGGGGTCTGGGGTGTATACGCGCAACGAGGTGGAACAAAAAATGACTTCGGGTCCTCAACGATTTCGCCGTTCCAACGAATCTCACCTCCCTGTTTCGGCAAAACACCCAAGAGGGTTTGAACCAGCGTTGTTTTGCCTGAACCGATCTGCCCCGTAACAACGGTGAACGATCCAGCCGGAATTTTCAAATCAACCTCTGCAATCCCCGCTGTGTTGCCGTCATAGCGGTAGGTGAGTCCAGAAATGGTGAGTTCATTCAGCAGATGCGTCTCGGTCTTTTGAGGGATAATGAGCGGTGGTTGGTTTTCCCGTAAATAGACCGGCGTGTGTTCGACTAATTTCTCTTGTGGCATCTCCTCAACGGTCTGTTCCATACGGGAGAAGGAGACCTCTGCGCGTTTGTGCTGTGCCATTATACTGCCGACGAGTGACCCACTTCTGGCAACTTCACCGATATACGTGGTGAAAAGTGCGAAATCCCCAACCGTAAATTCCCCTGTGCTCATCTGTTCTGCAATCAGAATCAAAACCACGCCAGTCGCAAGATTGTTAATATTGAAACTAATGGATCGAAGGAGTTGATTGAACACATTATCCACTACAGTTGCCTTGCGGCGCGCATCGTTGAGTTTCTGAAAATGGGCAATCACATTGGTCTCCGTCCGTGCAACTTTCACTGCTAAGACGGATTGGAACAGTTCGTTGATAAAATTAGTCGACTGTTCGGTGGTGATACGCTGTGCAGTACGATACCGCTGAATGAATCGCCTTGACACGTTGACGACTGTGATAATCAGAATACACGGGATAACTGTGATGAATGTCACGGCAACGTCGATTCGAGCCATCCAGATGATTGCCAAGATCGCGAAAATAAGATTCCCCCATAAGTGAATATATTGTTCCAGATAACTTAAAATCGCCTGAACATCATCACGTAGCCGATTTGTCGTTTCACCAGAGGCAGTTGAGACGTTTTGCGGTGCCGACATGTTCATGATGGCTGTCATGAGATTTTTTCGAAGCAGTGTTGAGACAGCATAACGCCAACGCGCCCATACGAATGCTGAAGAGATCAGTACACCTCGATCAGCAAGGTGAGCGACAACAAAGAGCGCAACGAATGTCCAAGCGTTAAATCCTACTCCCGATTCTCCAGTAAGCGCATCGAAAAATGCCTTCCGAATCAGTCCGTCAAAGAACGGCATTAGGTCGTCCAATCCTCGGAAAAGAATAGTACCGAGAAAAAGAAATGGACGGTATCGGATGAGTCGAATTGAGGCTCTACCTGTCGTCATTCGGTCATCTCCTCCAATCCCGTTTTCAGCAATTGCGAGAAAACCGAATCTGGGTCTTGAACAAGCTGATTGCGTTCGCCGTATTCCCGAATCTCGCCGTTGGCGAGAATCATAATTTCGTCTACCTGTTGAACTGTTCCGAGTCGATGCGCAATGATGATACTGGTGCGTCCTTTCAGTAGACGCTGCACTGCCCTATCGATGCGCTGCTCCGTTGCCGGATCAAGCCTTGAAGACGGTTCATCAAGAATAACAACTTTCGGATCTTTGAGGAAAACTCTTGCAAATGCCAGCAACTGCGCTTCTCCGGCAGAAAGTCCGGTCCCCTCAAGAAATGTATCAAGCCCGTCCGGTAGGGATTGATACCATTCTGATAATCCGAGTTCCTCAATCACTGATAAAATTCGGTCATCAGGGATTTCGGCATCAAAGAGCGTTAAATTCTCTCGCACCGTCGCATTGAAGAGTTGTACATCTTGCGTAACCATGCCGATTTGGTTCCGCAGATCGTCCAACTGAATTTTCTCTATCGGCTTACCTCCGACGCGAATCTGTCCGCTATTAATCTCATAGAACCGAAACAGGAGTCGGGTGATTGTTGTCTTACCGCTACCTGTCCGTCCGAGTAACCCCAACGACTTCCCCGACTGCAATTGGAATGAAACATCCTTCAGTACTGATTCGTCTTCGGTGTAACTGAATGTGACCTTGTCAAAATCAATACCGAGCGCGCCGGATGCAGGAAGTGCTTCTGTTCCATCTTCAATATTTGAAGAGACGCGATAGAGTTCTTCAATCCGTTTGAACCCCGCCGTTGCCCGTTGAAGTTCATTAATCTGACGACTAATCATGATTAACGGACCTCGGAGCATCATCGTGTAATGAATGACAAGGTAGACGGTCCCGATCGTAAACGCCCCTATCTGATACAGGTAGATACTCATCCCCATCGCCAGCGCAACCCCCAATGCAAAAAGCACACCGCTGATTGTTTGGAGCACTTCTCCCATCACGTGTGCTTTTACGGCTCTACCGTATACATCCCGATTCACATCGTAGAACCGATCCATGGTATACCCGATACCGCCGTTTGTGCGGAGATCTTCAATACCTGTTAACCGTTCTTCGAGAAAGCCGAACAGTCTGGAGTATCCCTCTCGTTCGGCAGTGTAAACCGGAACGGCGATGTTCCGAGTAAGATTGTAAACGAAGATAGAAACCACCACGAAACCCGTCAACGCGATACCGATCCGCCAATCTTCGAGGAAAATCACAACCAAGATACCACCGAGTAGCAATAAACTCCCTACTACCTGAAGTATGAACTCAGAAAAAAAGTTTGAGAGTGCGGCTGTATCGCCGTCAACGCGCTCGACCATCTCACCAGGCGTGTGTTCATGATGGAAGGACATGTCGAGTTGTAGACAGTGGTACGCCAGGTCCCCACGCATCCAGTTTGTTGCTCGCCAACCGATGTCTTGTCCTAAATAGGTGTTGACTAACATCAACCCTTGTCCAAGGAGCCCGATTGCAAAGAACGCAACCCCTGCGAGAATCAGGTCTCGTCTCTCGCCTCCCTCTTGTGCCGTGTCAATGAAGTATCGGAGGATTTGTGGATTGAATAGGGCAAGACCTATCGCGCTGAATATGAAGATAGCGAGCAACGTCACGCGTATCCACTGGGGTTTGAGGTATTGTGAAAGGAGTGCGGCATATCGCCTGAAAGGTACTTTTTCCAATTTTTAAACTATGTGCTTCCGAGCTGCTGCGTCCGTTGTCCTTGCAGATTTCCAACTGTTAAGAAACCTACTTTCGGTTAGGAATGGTATAATAATTGACCGAAAACCGCTGCGGAATGAAATTAGGTTTCCTTAAATGGCATAATTTGTCTTTGCTCTACATTTGGAGCAACGACCAGATTTAATCGTTAGAAAATTTCACGGTGGTTCTTGATAAATCACGACGCGACTGGGGATCTTTAAGGATTTAACAAGGCACCCCTTTGCTGACGGAAACTGAAGATTTCCGAGAGGGATCCCCGATGACCACTTAATCTTGCTTGAGGGCTGCCCAAGTGATAGCGAGTTTGCCTTTACTCTCGACAGGCAGTCCGACGGTGGCAAGCCTTTTGAGGTCGTCGGCGTTCAACGTCCGATCATAGATCATCACTTCGTCGATCAATCCTTTGAAGTATCTGGCACCGCAGCATTCATCCCATCCGAACTTTAAATTGACGACCGTCTGCTCGATATGGGCAATGTCGTTTATCTCAGCATCAAGTTTGTCACTGCCTCTGTGATAAATGTAACTCGTTGCTTTAGTAGGTTCAATTGCTATTGCGACCAACGCCCATTTATTTTCTGGGATTTCTGGGGCACCTTGCCAGTTCCACGTCAGTGCGGAGTTGTTGTTCCATACATAGGTTAGGGTATTGTTCGCGGCGACCCCCATCCACCACGATGCTGGGTCACTTCGACCGACGACAATTCCCGACCAATCTATCGTTTTCCAACCGTTGATCCGGGCAATCACCGTGATATTCTCTGTTGTTAACTCAAACGTATCATCGACAACGACGTGTCCACCACCCCCATCAAAATCAACGGCACCATTCACCCAACCGTCGTCAGACCATTTCGCGCCCTTTTCCAATTTGGCATCGTTTCCGTTACCGGATTCGTCCTTTCCGTTCCCATCAAGGGGCCAGTAACCAACGAGTCCTTCCGTCAGATCCGCTGCGAACGCGCCTGTAGACCAGAAACTCACGGCAACGGTTAAAACTATGATAACACTCACTCTATATCGCACTTCTTGCCTCCTTATGTTACATTCCATTCTGTTTTTGATAGAGAAAAACAGCCTAAGATGCTATACTTTAAACAAACAGAATCCCAAAAAATAACAGCATTTTCATAAGTCCTTATCATACAGTAAAAAACGGTTTCGTGCAAGAAAAATCGTGTAACTTACGTCGGTATAAGACACCATTGCCTAACACCCGAGGACATTTTTAAATGATTGACCCCGAAAATCATCCTATTATTGTGCTTGGTGTTGAGCGCAGCGGGACATCTGTCGTTGCTGAGATGTTACACAGATGGGGCGCGTATGCGGGTCCCTCCGAAAAGTTACATCAGGCTGATGTACATGCTCCGAGAGGCTATTGGGAATTTTTGCCCTTATGGGGTCTGCTTGCTGAGTTAGGGGAGTTTGATGCTGGGGCGACTTGGTGGGATCTCGACTTCCAACAGCGAATAGAGAAGAAAACCACTGATCCGGCGTTTAGAAAGAAAGCCACTGACCTGATGGCTGAAATGGACAAAGGAGCTCCTTGGTTTTGGAAAGATCCAGCACTTAGCCATTTTTTGCCGTTTTGGAAACAGATATGGAGCGATGCGATTTACATAATCACAGTTCGCAATCCTCTTGACACGGCAGTATCGTGGCAGAAGTTCATTATGCCATCCAATATGAAAGTCCGTATCTCCTTCGTGGCAATGAACTTGCTCCGTTGGCAGCATATAATGACACTTATCCTACAGCACACAGAAGATGCACAACACCGACTCTTTCTTGGCTACGAAGATATTGTGCGTCAGCCACGCGCACAAGCCAAGAGGTTGGCTTGCTTTCTGAATTCAAAATTTGGAAAGCAGATTTCACCGATTCAGGAAATGATTGATGCAGTTGAACCGGAATTATGGCAAAATGATTGTGGTATTCCGTTTGAACAGGTAACTGAAGCGACATCGGAACAGAAAGCACTTTATGCCTTTGCCAGGCGGAAAATTGACAACCCGTTTGCGCCGTTTGACGCTACAAAATATCCACTACCCCCCGGATACCTTGAATTTCTAAACGTTCAAGAGGCGTTGTTGAAAGCCTATCGTGAACTTGATTGAGCACCGATGCATACCTACAACACAACTCCTGCATGGAGCAGAGCGGAATCTCAACTTGACGCGGTCTTGGCTCGTTTTGATATTCCCGCGTCTTTTTCGATTCAAGCGTGGTCGCCGAACTATTTTGACGCTATGTGTACCCTTTCGAGTGCTGAAGAGTGGACGACCCCTGAATTGAGACCTAAGGAGACGTTGGAGGCTTGGGAGAATTCCTGGCCCACCCTTGTTGCTGTGGACACTGATGGGAAGTTGGCGGGTTTTCTACGGGCAATCACGGACACACGGATCACGACCTACTTGTGCGAACTTCTGGTCGGTCAAGGAGTTGTGAATGTCACGTGCACAGTGCCTCGTTCATAAACAGAAAAGAATTCTAATGGTCAAACATCGTCACGAGGCAGAGAAGTGGTGGTGCCTCCCCGGCGGACGCATTGAAGCCGATGAAACGCCAGAACAAGCGGCGCTGCGAGAACTTCGGGAAGAGTGCCATGTCGAAGGGACTATAATCCGACCAACATCTGTTGTCACTTTTGCGCCTAATGATCAATACTACACTTATTTGATAGAAATAGGCACACAGGTAGTGTCCTTGGGGAGTGATCCTGAACTAAAAGGAAATCAGGTTCTTGTGGACGTTGCATGGATATGTCTAAATGAACTCACAGAACGAGATAGAGCATTTTTATGGACTGCGGGTTTGTTGACAATTCCTGAATTTTTTGAGGAAATCTGTCATTTACCGGGAGTGCCGCCATAATGAGTAAGTTTCCTGTGCCTATACTTTCGAGCGTTTCAAGCCCAACCATCCAAAAATTGCCCTGACAACAGACCAAGGAGAGCTTTTATGGAGCGAGCAATTCGCGTAGTGGAACGTCTGAAAGGTCCTGTCGTGCCTGTGAATACCTGTTTCGGCGACGATGATTCGCTGGATATAGGTGCGATGCGGAAATACGTCAATTGGTTGTGTGATCAGAACGTTCCGGTGATCCTCCTCACGTATGGTAGTAGCGAATTCTGTAGCCTAACGGACGAAGAAATTTGGCAGTTGACCGCAGAACTGGCAAAAGAAATATCGGGTCGCTCTTTGTTTATCGCCTCAACGGGTTGGTGGCATCCGGGACAGTGCCGAGAGTTTTTGAAACACTGCAATAGCACAGGTGTAGATGCAGTCAAGGTCCAGGTTCACCCCGGATTAGGAGTAAAGCGCGAGGTTATTGTTGGCTATTTCGACAGCATTCAGGATGCCGCGCCGATGCCTTTGTTGGTTTGGGGAGCATGGCAAGACCCTTATCCTGTAGATATCGTTGCTGAGTTAGCAAAACGCCCAGAAGTGGTTGGCATCAAGAACGATGGTCACCCATTTTATGCTTACTATGACATCATTCGTGCAACCACTGACGAGAATTTTGCGGTGGTCAGCGGTGGACAGATGCGCAATTTCATGTTCGGCTACCCGATCGGTTCAACGGCGTATCTCTGTACCATCGCTCCGTTCCGACCGGACATTGCATTGGAATTCTATAATGCTTTGACCACAGGACACGACGATGCTGCCAAAGAGATTGTGTTCCGTTATGAGGAACCTTGGCTCAAGACTGCAACGAAATTGGAGTGGCTACCGAGCATCAAATCGGCACTTCATCTTCACGGTCTCTATCCGAACTATCGACTTCGAACGCCTGCTATTTCACATACGGACGAAAAACATCAGGAAGTGCGAGGGGTGTTAGAGCGAATCTTTGGGAACATCAAGTCTGCTGACTCTAATTGATGGACGGAACTGGTTAAACCTCGTAAGGTTTGCCTTCATTCAAATGCGAGCGCAACTATTGTTCTCGCTTATTCGATATAGAGATAAACATCGCGAGCACAGCTCGCTCCTACAGGTAGAGATTTAGGGGAAACCTGAGACACCTAAACCCTCATTTCAAGGTTGATACAACACTAATGAATCAAACAACTGAGATTACAGCAGAAAATGTATGTGATTTTCTTAAAAAATTCGCTACAGATATATCTATTGAAGATCTAAAACCTATATCCAAACGCCACCGGGGTGGTGATAATTTTACCTTCTACTACCGCGACGATGCTATTCTCAAAGTTGCGCGCAACGCCTACCGAGCCAGGCTTTTAAAATCTGTTGTCTCACGAATTTCTCCGTTGTGATTCCTCTGAAGATGGTGTATATTAAACTTGAATGTTCAGAGTTGTGATTCTTTGAAGTCCTAAATTGCCATAATTAGTGGAGTTATTAGGTTTATAATTTTATCCGATGTAGCAAGGAGATTTTATGAAAATTAAAGAAATTCGCGTGGTAGAAATCGAACTAAACCCAAAACCGACAACAACGCCGCGCACACCGAGTCGGTCGAGAACATATCAATTAAACCGACCCATTACGCGCTATCCGTCATTCAACAGGAAAGAGGGACATGTCTCCTATTCGGAATGGAAGCGTCCTGCCTGCATTATAACGGCAGAAGATGGGACTTGGGGTTTCGGTCTCTCGCTTTACGGGGGTCCCGTGACCCGAATCATCTCAGACCACTTCGCCCCCTTCCTCGTTGGCGAAAATTGTATGGCGACTGAAAAAATATGGGATATGATGGTGCGATTGTCAGCTGCCTTCGGCGCAACCGGCTTGACGAGTTACGCCATCAGTGCGGTGGATTGTGCGTTGTGGGATCTCAAGGGCAAAATTTTGGGACGACCGGTTTACGAACTCCTCGGCGGTCCACAAAAAGAAAAGATTTTCTGCTACGCCTCCGGCTTCGATCAGGAATGGTATATGGAACTCGGATTCAAAGCCACAAAACTCTTCACGCCGTGGGGTCCAGAGCAAGGAAAAGAAGGCTTAGGCAAACTTGAAGAATTGGTAGCAACGACACGGGAAGCGATTGGCGATAACGTTGACCTGATGTTGGACGCTTGGACCGGTTTTGACATAGAGCATACCGTGCGTGTTTGTGAAACGATGAAGCCTTACGGGTTGAAGTGGATGGAGGACTACATCCGTGCCGATGATTTTGTTGGGTACGAGACGGTGCGCCAACGTCTCCCTTGGCAAACACTTGCGACAGGAGAACACTGGTATCTGCCAACCGTCTTTGCGGAGGCGGCAGGACGACGGCTGGTCGACATCTTCCAGCCAGATGTTTTGTGGTGTGGTGGTATTACCTCGGCGGCAAAAATTTGCCACATTGCTGAGGCAAGTGGGATTAACGTAATTACACACGGTGGAATGAATTATCCCTACGGTCAGCACCTCGCATTTGCGATGCCTGCCATCACGTGGGGTGAACGCTCTGAAGGTATCTCTGCACCCGGTGTCCCTCTCGAAGAGATGGTCAAGTTGCCCGGCACTTCCGTCATCAAAGATGGCTATGTTGCTCCGTCGGATGCCCCCGGTTTTGGTCTCGAAATTGATGAGGCGTGGATAGAGAGTGTGATGGTATGAATGACGAAATCACTATTGCCAACCGAGCGCATTGGGAAGCCGCAGTTTTGAAGAGGAACGGCTTTACCGTGCCATGGCTCGACCTTGAAAGAGATGATATTCTGCAATATACTGAAGGTCAACTTGACCCGATTCCATATCATCTCTATCAAATTTATCCTGCTTACCTACTCAAAGATGTCGCGGACAAAGACGTGTTGTGTCTCGCCGCAGGTGGCGGACAACAATCGGCAGTGTTCGGTCTGCTTGATGCCCGTGTGACCGTGATTGATTTTACACAAGGTCAACTTGACGGGGACATTACTGCCGCGAGACATTATGGTTATCAAGTGAAAACGCGTTGCCTCAATATTCGCGATTTATCCGCAATCGAAGATGCGTCGTATGACCTCGTCTACCAAGGACCTTCCATGAGTTGGGTGCCATCCGTTCATGAGATTTATAGAGGCGTATCACGGATCATCCGTCCAGGGGGTCGGTACCGTGTAGATTTCGGCAATCCCGCCAACCATTCCTTGGAGTGGGATGGTGAATTCTATCGCGTCACTGAACCGTATTCTGTACGTATTTATAGGTATTCAGACGGCGCGTTCGACTTTCGACATTATCTTGGCGATATATTCAATGGCCTTGTGGACAACGGTTTTCGGATTGAGCGGGTTGAGGAACGTGCTTGGACGCTGCCAGACATCACCGCAACACCGGGGAGTTGGACACACGAGATGGCTTACAATGTAAGTTTTGCTATTGTCGCGAAAAAAGAAGTATAGGTACTATCCCGTGCGAAAAGTGGAGTTTTGCCGTGGAAGAGCTAAGTTTTCGCAAGGCACATACAAGTGACAGCGAATTCGTTTTTACCATAAAGAAGGCGGCGTTCCGAGAATATGTAGAACAAGTATGGGGTTGGGATGATAACTACCAAAGGGAACTACATGAAGAAATTGTATGAATTTCGTTGAAGCACTCTCCACAGATAACTTAAACGCTATAAGAGCAGCTCCTAAAACCGATGTTCACTGTCATGCATTTTTCAGTACGCGATTAGAGAATGTTGAACGTTGGATAGGTCATTCTCTAACGAAACCGCCTCCGAAGATGAGTGGGCTTGAGGACATGATGGCGTATGCGGATGCGGTCTTAACAGCAC
>JAAXHD010000085.1 GCA_012271015.1 Candidatus Poribacteria bacterium
GAGGCCAGGTCATTTTTTGACTATTTTCTCGTCTAGTTGATATTTACGCAGAGCCGCTCTTAAGGCTTCAACCAGTCACCCACGAGTTGCAGATGCCTGATCATAATCAGTACGTTCGAGTTACCACCATAGCTCATCCACCCAAACAGGATGGTTACTCCTTCAAAGTGAAACCACAAAAGCTATGCAGCAACGTGAAAAATCTCGCTCAACTTTTAAGGTCCCCGACGTTAATTCTTTCACCGGTCTCCTTGTTCAATCAGCGAAGGCACCATGCGAAATGTCAGACCATTTGCTGTTCGATTCCCGCGGACGACCAGCGTTTGTATGTCGAGTAATACACTCCGCAGTATTGCAGCTCTCGTGTGTTCAGGTTATCAACAAAGTTGTTGGTCTGACGTATCTAATCCGGCAAAACGTTCTTCCCAAGCGTGGTCAGGTCAGAAAGCCAGACAAATGCTGCACTCTGGACTTGCAGGAAGGAGAAAGAGCTATGCTTATAAGAGGAAGCAAGGACTGGGGTATTTGCATCGGCAAATGGCAGGGTGTTGTCGAAGGCGTTCCTGGTGTACCTGGTGTCAGTGGAACTAAAGGAACACCAGGCACTAGCGAGACACCAGCTATCAAGGGAATACCAGGTATAAAGGGAAAGCCAGGAACAAGACGTCAGCCCGGAAGTCTGTCGGTCAAGTTCTTCTCCCTGACTGAAAAGCAGGAGTGGAAACGAGTTGAGAAATGCGGAATCAGTTTTCCGTATATCTTCTGGGAAAGAGGAAGAAGCTTAATATGTTGACCTAAAAACCGGTGTAATTTCACTTACAGCAGAGGTGCAAGATGCTCCCGAGGCAATTGCACTTGGATTTTTATTTGTCATTCTTCACCTTCTCTGCCAACCTTATTACTCGCCACTTGGGAACAATGGCCGCTATACTGCACCGTCAGTGAAATCAACCTCTTCCCCAGGGCTTTTTCCTTAAAAAATAGGTGGGGCGGGAAAATGCCCTGGGATCAGCTGGTCACGTGCACAGCCTAAATATTCCCGAGAAGCTAATTTATATGC
>JAAXHD010000276.1:0-634 GCA_012271015.1 Candidatus Poribacteria bacterium
AATAAAGGGTTTCCTTACTTTCGGTAACGTCCTGGTCTACCCGACCAGGGATGGAAAGTTTGTGCTAGACACCGATGCATCAGACCACGGAATTAGCGCAGCGTTATCACAGTTTCAGGACGGGTAGGAAAAGCCCATTGCGTTTGCAACAGTCGGACATTGAAAGGAACTATTGTGTGATCCGTCGTGAGCTCTTGCAATCGTTGAGTTTGGTAACCAAAACCGGCATTACCTGCAAGGTACAAGGACTGATTATGCCCATTTGCGCTTTGCTGTCCAGGCCAAAGATCCCGAGGGACAGATTGCACGTTGGATCGTATTCTTGAGCACTTTCGAGTTCGAGATCCAGTATCGACCAGGACAGCGACACCTGAATGCCGATGCACTTTCTTGAAGGCCTTGTGATGTCCGTTGTAAGTAGTGTAAGGGTTGGAAGTCACACAGGAACGGGTGTATCTTGTCGATGTGGGTGTTCAAACTGTGATGCATGTCCCTAACCAGGACAACGAGCAACCTGTGAGTTGTGAAGAACCTGTTGGTGATCCTTGTACCACGGCCAAGTTTGGGGCCAACCTGGACTTCCACCTTCTTGAGGGAACAACAAGAATCAGATTCTGATCTCAAAGTTATTATT
>JAAXHD010000276.1:794-1098 GCA_012271015.1 Candidatus Poribacteria bacterium
TATGCTTAAGCTATTCAAAATAGATCGGCTAGAGCGCACGATTTGGCGAGGATTCATTTAAGCAGAAACTGAACTACAACAAGCGGCTCGCTTGTAGACCATTTGTTGTTGGTGGTTCTGTTTGGCGCCAAACTTAACTGTCCTTGGGAAGGACTCTATCTATATCAGTGCTGTCGGATATTGTGTACCGAAAGGCCGAGCCCAAGCTCAGTTATCGAGCCCGAGAGAAGAGGGGAGAGAGACAACAGATGTCTTCAGGTTTTGTAGACGACGGACAGTCAGCTCCGGTTAAGGAAAGAGAGAG
>JAAXHD010000195.1:0-3087 GCA_012271015.1 Candidatus Poribacteria bacterium
GCGAAATTGTCCAAACTTTAGGATAAACTAAAATACGAAAGATAAACCAAAATCTGCCCTATTTCGTGCAATTGCGCATGGAGGGATGTCCAATTTTGTGCGGTTTTTTCGCAGTATTTCGCCAACAGTCCTCAGTGTGGGCACGTTCAAATCGGCATGGAATTTGCTAACAAACAGGATATAGATTCTTTTCTGAAAAAGGAGTCCCGTTTCATGAAAAAGATACACCTTTTCTATATCGTATATTTTTTGCTTTCCAGTCTACTACCACTCAACGGTTCTGCACAGGACTTCGCGACTCAATGGCATCTGCCCGAAGGTGCGAAAGCCCATTTGGGAAGGGGCAGATTAATGAATATCAAACTCTCAGATGACGTTCATAGCGTGAAATTCTCTCAAGACGGCACCCAACTCATCAGTGTGAGTAGCGATGGGAGCCTCCATCTCTGGGATGTTGACACCGGACGCTACCAGTTCTCCTTCTCCGTCGGAGAGCACACGCATTGGGTAAGCACACTCGCCTTCTCCGCAGATGGGAAAACACTGGCAAGCGGAAGCTACGACGGTACAATCCTGCTCTGGGATTGGGAAACACTCAAATAGCGGTCAACCATCGGAAATCAACGGAATGCCGACTGCTGACCGCTGACAGCCACTTTTACATCTCCGCTAATTTCTTCTGCAACCACTGTGTCATCGGTGCTTGCCCAGGATCGCAGACCTCAATGAAATGTCCCGGCAAGGGTTGCCCAATCAACGCCTCGACATCGCGTCGCCGCTCCGCAACAACTGTCGGATGGTCACTCGCGATGTTCACTTTTTCTTCGGGATCGTTTCGGATATCAAAAAGTTCATCGCCGTTCTCATCTTGATAGCCGACCGAAGTGCAGAAGTTCCAGTGGTTATCGCGCACACTGACGCGTCCGCGCGCATTGCCAGTAATAAAACCTGCCCAACCCGTGATAATTCGTTCGCGGAGTAACGCCTTTTCCTGTGTAACGAGCTGCCACATATCCTCGCCATCCGTCCAACCGCACGGAATGTCAAGCAGGTTTAGGAGCGTTGGCATCAGGTCGTGGTTCTGTACGAACGCGAAAATCTCCTTGTCATGCGGTCCCTCTGGGTGCCGGACCATCAAGTTCAACTGCGTATTGAAGGGGTGTAATTTGTTCGGTCCCTTTCCGAAACTCCCGTGATCGCGGAGTTGTGTGCCGTGGTCGGACATGAGCACAATCAGGGTCTCGTCTCGGATGTTTAACTGCTCTATTTTGTCGAGTAGCACACCGACCCATTTATCGACAAACGTCACCTCGCCGAGGTAGAGTGCCTCAATCCGATGGAGTTCATCTTCCGTAGGTCTATTGCCTTCGTTCGCATTGCCCGGCGTAATGAAATCCTTACCCGAATAGTCTGAGAAATAGAGATCAGCATAGGACTTCGGTGGATCCCACGGCTCATGCGGGTCGAAACTATCCACCCATAAGAAGAAAGGACCGACGGTGTGATTGTCCTGGAGCCAATCCGCGGCGGCACGGAAGACACGGGCACAACTGTAGTCATCCTCCGATTGTCGGTGCCGTTGCGACAAGAGATAGTTGACGAGCCCTGCATGTCGCTGCCAGTTGAGCGGTTCACGGACGTGTTCTCGGAGTTGCGCCTCAATCAACTTCGGATCACCGCTGTGCCAGTTATCTGATTCCTGACCGCGGATGAAATCGAAATGCGCGAACCCACGCGAGAAATTCATCGTCGGCTTGAACATGTGGTACGTATCTGCAATTAGTGCGGTGAGATAACCGCGTTCAAGCAGAACCTCAGCGATCGTATCCTGTTCGGGTGGAATCTTATGCCAACCCGGGGCATGGTGCCAATGTCCACGCCGATCAAAATTATACTTCCACGGAAAACTCCGCATCCCCGTGAAGTTGGCGCGACGTATCTGAAGCGTCGGCTGTCCCTCACCAAACGCCCGTGTGAAACGGACGGATTCTGATGCCAACGCATCGAGGTTCGGTGTTTGTACGTGGCTATACTTCTTACCTTCACCGATAATGTCGGCGCGAAACGTGTCCAAACAGATACAGACAATGTTCATAGTGTTATGCCTCTCTCATTTCATCAAGGATCATTTCCGTAGCCTCTAAAGGGTCTTCAGCCTCAATAATCGGTCTGCCAACAACAATGTAATTCGCGCCTAGCTGAATTGCCTCCGCTGGCGTGGTAATACGACGCTGATCACCAGTCTCCGCCCATTCTGGTCGAATGCCCGGTGTTACAATCAAAAAGTTATCTCCGCATGCTCTCCGGATCGGTTCGATCTCCAAAGGTGATGCGACGACCCCGTCCAATCCTGCTTCCTGTGCTAACTGGGCAAGATAGACAACCTGCTCCGAGAGCGTCCGTGCTGAGGCGAAACTTAACCGAAAACTGGCTTCTTCGATGCTTGTCAGAATGGTCACTCCGAGTAGAATAGGTCTCGGAATATCCGCCTTGTAGGCAGCATCATCCGCACTTGCTCTTGCTGCTTTCATCATCATAAGTCCACCGGAGGCGTGCATGTTAATCATATTTGCGCCGTGTTTCGTCATCATGCCGACATCGCGTGCAACCGTATTCGGGATATCGTGGAACTTCAGGTCAACAAAGACATTATACCCGTTTTGTTCAAACCATGGAAAAGCTTCCATTCCGAGAGCGCTGAACGCCTGAAATCCCATCTTAAACCAACCGACTGTATCCATAAGCGTTCCAGATAGCCAGTCAATCTCCTCACCATCATCCGTATCCAATGCCACGATTAATCTATCTCTCAATTTTCGCCCTCCTATGTAGGGGTGACGCGCGTTGTGTATTGTCTGACATAAAGCATCCTTCTGCCAAGATTATTGGAACACCCGGTTTTCATTCATCCAAGTTCTGCTAACTCTGGAACGTGTTTACGCTCATAATTTTCAATGAGTCCAAAAACGAATTGCATCAATGGAGCGAGGAGATGGTTTTCGTCGTCACGTACCACGTCCATTAATTCGCCGAGCAGGATTACTAATTGTTCGTAATCATTTTCCGTTAAGGCTACGATGGTATTAT
>JAAXHD010000195.1:3122-4847 GCA_012271015.1 Candidatus Poribacteria bacterium
CAAATTTAACTTGCGCTACATTAGGTGCAGCGTGTTTTTCGGTTGACATAGTATACTCCTGAATTTATCAGTAATTGATTCCTTGTATTCCTCTTCTTACAATATTATCTGAATCGCCCCCTAAAACTTCATCAACGATTCGCAGCGTTTCCTGGTGAGCGTCGTCAATCTCACTCTGGTAAGCATCAATATGGGACGCAATCTCATTCAGTTGTTCCGCAAAGCCGTCTACCATCCGATGCACCTCCGCAGGCGACGTGCCACCGAGGCTCTGATTATTCTGAATCGCCAATTCCGCATCCAATATCTGCTTGAGTTGTTCAATAGGGATGTCAATCTCTCGCTGTTTCAAGAGCCTTTGTGTGAGCTCCCAATCGGCGAACGTTTTTTCACCCTGCCCGAGTTCCCCAACGAGCCCTCCCACAATTTCATGACACTCCCGAAAACTGATCTGATGTTCCTTAACGAGATAATTTGCCAACTCCGTCGCCGTTGCGAAGTTCGCGTTCGCCAATTCAGCCATCCGTTCCGTTTTGAAATCTGTCGTTTTAAGGAGTTCGGGTAGCAGACCGAGGCACGCCTTCACAATATCAAACGCTTCCCAGAGCGGCGGTTTATCCTCCTGAAAGTCTCGGTTATAGCCCATAGGTAAGCCTTTGAGATTCGTCAACAGGTCCAGCAGTGCGCCATAGACGCGCCCTGTGCGTCCGCGCGTGAGTTCGGCGATGTCGGGATTCTTCTTCTGGGGCATGATGGAACTCCCGAAACTATAGGCATCGTCAAGTACCGCTATCCCAAATTCGTATGTCGTCCAATAGACAATTTCTTCGCTAATCCGTGAGAGGTTCGCCATCACAAGCGACAACGCGAAAAGCGTCTCTGCGATAAAATCTCGGCTGCTGATGACATCGAGGGCATGTTCGTGCGGAGCGTCGAAACCGAGCAGTTTTGTTGTCAGGTGCCGATCAATCGGGAAGGTTGTCCCCGCCAAAGCACACGCACCGAGGGGATTCGTGTTGGCAAGTTTGTATGCAGATTGCAAGCGTTTTTGATCCCGTAGGAACATACTCACGTAAGCCGTCGCCCAGAAACCGAGGCTAATCGGCTGTGCGTGTTGGGTATGCGTATAACCGGGCATGACGGTGTTGGCATGGACTTTCGCGATGTGTAGGAATGCCTCACAGAGTTCGGAGAGACCGCGCTGGACGTTGAGGATCTCATCCCGAATATAGAGGTGCGCGTCTACGAGCACCTGATCGTTCCGAGAACGGGCAGTGTGGAGTTTGCCACCGAACTCGCGTCCGGCGTTCTCAATCAGGTACGATTCGACGTTCATGTGCACGTCTTCTTTATTCGGATCGAGGGTAAAATCGCCGTTCTGAAAATCTGTCTCTGCTTTCTGGAGCCATTGCAAGATCTCGCGCAGATCAGCATCGGAGATAATTCCTTGCCGAGCAAGCATAATCGCATGCGTTTGACTCCCCCAGATATCGTATCCGATGAGGCGGGTATCGGCTTCAATGGAGTGTGTGAAGGCTATTGTCTCTGTGGTGAGACTCGTGCTGAAACGTCCACCCCAGAGAGTTTTTTTCGGTTTTCCCATAGTCTGTTAGTTTTCCGATGACTTTCCAGAAGTAGTTTGAAACCGCAACCATTCCTTTACTGTATCTTCAATCAATCTCATTTGGGCAGACTGCAATGTTCCCAACCTGCGAATGAACTTGG
>JAAXHD010000195.1:4860-5208 GCA_012271015.1 Candidatus Poribacteria bacterium
TTTCTCAAACAGTTGAAAAATCTCCGCTGCCACCGAAACCTGATCTTGTTCCGTCCAGATTCCGTAGTCATCATCATAAATAATGGTTTCATGACGCTCCCGATATAAATCCCGAATAACTCGCTCAATATGTTGCAGTTCATCAGTACTTAGGTTCGTCAATGCCGCCGTTATTTCTTGAATTGTGCGCATTATGAAGTATCCTCCATAGATTATTTTGAGTATCTTAGTCAAAACGAGGTAGTTCTCGCATACGCGTTACACTATCTGCGGTGGGCGACGTACGGATGTCGGTTGGATAATCTTGCGTTGATCCGGTGTCAAACGTGCCAACAACTCTTTGGAATG
>JAAXHD010000195.1:5385-12817 GCA_012271015.1 Candidatus Poribacteria bacterium
CCTTTCCCATCGACCTTCAAACGCGGATGAATCTCTGTGCATTTATGGCTACTCGGAACCAATACGGGCGCGCCATCTCCGGGTCCAATATCGTTCAGTGCCATCAGGACGTTAATCTGTCCTACCATCCATTCGCCGGTGTTCTCCTGTCGGAAGGTCAAATAACTCAGCGGGACATGTCCACCACAATGGATATGGATGAAACCGCCGGGGCCGCGGACGTTCAGGAAATTCTCGTGGATAGAAAGTCCATTGACTTCGTGGACGTATTTCCGTACCAGCCCGATCCATGACGGATGGTCGATTAGTTTCTGAAAGACATCACCACCCTCAATGATATTCTGGAAGTTCACACCGTTTTCGATGTTGTAGGTATGCGTTTCAATGTTCCCGAGCCAGCGTGGAATTCGTCTGTCCTCGGTTTCTTCCTCCCAAGGATTTTCAACGTACTCCCAATGCGCATCAATCCACTCGTTCATTTCATCCAGATCGGATTTCGAGATCGCATTCTCCAAAACCAAATAGCCTTGTAGGTCGAACAGATAATCTTGTATCTCTTGGTCCATGTCCTATCTCCTTAGCCAGTAAATGCCGTTTCATGAAGATAAAATCCAATGCGATAATGTTCTAACGATGCCCGGTGCGGTTAGAAACCGCACCTACCAAATTTGGGAAGAACGTTTCCTGGATCAGCAGACGCTACCTTACAATTACCTCATAGCATAATGCTAAAACTACAGATACGCATCCAATTCCGTCTCGGTAGGTGTCGGTGTAGAGATACCCTTTTCAGGGACTTCCATCTTCGCTGTCCAGACAATCCCATTGAGAACGAACTTTCGGAATTGGTCATCCCTCCAATTTTGATGGTAATGCCCGCCAGTAAACCCGAACCCACGACCGCCATCTGGACGTTCCACACACCAACCCAAGTGCTGTGGTTCACCCTTCGCAACCGAAGCACGTACATGCGGGTTCCCACTATGAGGCCCATCAGGTCTTTCGAGCGTTGACTCGGGCGCGATCGTGCTGAGTACCGCTGTCACCCCTTGCATATTTTCACGAAACCGCATGTGGTAATACCACTCGTCTTCCAATGAAAATGGCTCCATCCCCCGTGTTATTGGATGTTCAGGAAATTCAGTAAACGTTGCTACCCAATAGGGATTCACCGAAAGCCCCGGTTCAAAGTAACCACCGATCCAGTCTAAGAAACAATTACCCGGCTTACCCTTCGGCACCTCGACTGCAAAGTGCAACATTGCGAGTCCTATGCCCTGTGCCATCAATTCACCGATCTGATCAAGATGCGGGATGCTAAGATGTCTTTCACCACCGCCTGAATAAACAATAATGGCATCTGTATCGGTGAAAATCGCTGGATCTTCGGGCCAACCCTGAGAGACCACTGCCTCTATACCGTCCACATTTTTGTTTAACTGCTCAGCGAGAAAGGCACATCCAGCGGGATGCTCATGCGCTCCACTGCCATGACTACTCCCACTTCCTGCCACCATAACAATTCGAGATTTCTTTGCCATATTTTTTTGATCCTTCGTTGGGAATATCTATCAGTTTAGCACATCCTGTGCCTTTTTAGCAAAACATTTTGATAGATAGCGATCAGCAGTCAGCAATCAGGGGTTTTTGATAGGGTGTTTCCTCAATTTCCCCAAGGTGCTACGTACCCTTTCAGTTGTGGGTGGGAGTTGTCTGAATCAGGATTCGCGGGCTTCTTCGATCTCGCGAGTAAAACTCCCTCCTACAGTGAAGCGTCGGGATTCGGAGATCCCTCCTAAAGAAGAATTGAATGACCCCTAATTACCAAAAGAAAATATTGACAATTTCGGAGAGAGGCCTTAAAATATCCCAAATTTAATAAAATAAAGGAGCACGCAATGGAGAGACTCCCGATCGTTGATACACACGTCCATTTATGGCACCCAGATCAGTTGAGATATCCATGGCTTACGGAAGTCCTGGCTCTAAACAGACCTTATCTCCTAAAAGATTATAACGACGCGTCCGGCGAAGTGGACATCGAAGCCATCGTGTTTGTCCAGTGCGATACACATCCCGATGACGGCTTGAAAGAGACAGCGTGGGTTACCGATCTTGCAACAAGGGTAGAACCTCGGATTCGGGGTATTGTCGCATGGGCACCGCTCGAAGAGGGAGACCAAGTGGCACCTTTTGTTGAAAAACTGGCAGAGAATCCGCTCGTCAAAGGTATCCGCCGCCTCATCCAATCCGAAAGCGTGGATTTCTGTGTCCAACCCGACTTCGTGGACGGTGTTAAAACACTCTCCCGCTACGGATTGAGTTTCGATATCTGTATCTTCCGCCCACAACTCGCCAATGCCATTCGGCTCGTGGAACAGTGCCCGCATGTTCAATTCATCTTGGACCATATCGGCAAGCCCGACATCAAAAACCAACTGTTCGATCCCTGGAAACAGGAAATTCAGACGCTCGCGGCGTTGCCGAATGTCCATTGTAAAATATCGGGCTTGGTAACGGAGGCTGACTTCGAGGCGTGGACACCTGCCGACCTACAACCGTATATTGAACACATTATTACCTGCTTCGGCTTTGATCGCGTTATATACGGTAGCGATTGGCCCGTCTCGACGCAAGCCTCGGATTATTCACGATGGGTACAGACCTTAAGAGAGGCAGTATCCGGGTGCTCACCTGAAGAACTAAACAACCTCTTCCGAGATAACGCCATCAGATTTTATCGACTCGACGCATAGTAGCAATTGTAAAAAAGAGAAGGGAAGAGTGTTTGTGCACCCTTCCCTTTTTTATTTTTGATTTGGAGCGGTTAGAAACCGCTCCTACCAGTGTTGGAGACTGATTTAACTTCCCGCCTTCACCTCTCGCCGACGCGGATGCAGCACAAACTCGGTATACCCGTTCGGTAGTTCACACCCCTTGAACACGAGGTCCAAAGCCGCTTGGAATGCGACACTCTGATCATAGTTCGGCGACATGTCCCGATAATTCGGATCCCCAGCGTTCTGCTCGTCAACGATCTTCGCCATCCGCTGGAACGTTTCGGTTACCTGTTCCTTCGTAACGATCCCGTGGTGTAGCCAATTCGCGATGTGTTGACTTGAAATTCGGAGTGTCGCTCGATCCTCCATCAAACCGACGTTGTTAATATCGGGTACTTTCGAGCAACCGATACCTTGATCCACCCACCGCACGACGTATCCCAAGATACCTTGGGCGTTGTTATCCAATTCACTCTGGACCTCATCGGATCGCAGGACGCGTTCTTCTAATAGTGGTGGGGTCAACAGATCCTCCAAACTGGCTCGCTGTCTCGCCGACAATTCCTTGATCCAGTTTGCAACGTCAACCCGATGATAGTGCATCGCATGAAGCGTCGCCGCTGTCGGCGATGGCACCCACGCCGTTGTCGCACCCGCTAACGGGTGATTCATCTTCGTTTCAACCATCTCTGCCATCTGATCCGGTTTCGTCCACATTCCTTTCCCGATCTGTGCAGTGCCGAGCAACGCCGTTTCAATCCCGATATCAACGTTCCAATCCTCATAAGCGAGCATCCACGGTTCGTCACGAATTTCCATTTTCGGAATCATGGGTCCCGCTTCCATACTCGTATGGATTTCATCACCGGTCCTATCCAAAAATCCGGTGTTAATAAAGACAAGCCGCTCTTGTGCGATTCGGATCGCTTCTTTAAGATTGACGGTCGTTCGTCGTTCCTCATCCATAATCCCAATCTTAATGGTATTCGTCGGAAGTCCAAGTGCAGATTCAATCCACTCAAACATCCGGATCGTCATATCCACCTCTTCGGGTCCGTGGAACTTCGGCTTGACGATGTAGATACTCCCCGTTTTGCTATTGGTGTGGAGGTTGTTCCCCTGCAGGTCATGCTTTGCGGCAAAACTCGTTACCATGGCATCAAGAATACCTTCTGGGATCTCCTCACCATCTGCTGTCGTGACAGCATCCGTGTACATGTGGAGTCCAACGTTCCGAATCAGGAGCAGACTCCTGCCGGGTAGCGTCAATGTGCTTCCGTCGGGTGCGGTGAAGGTCTTATCCGGTGCGAGACGACGGGTCAGCATTTCGCCGTTTTTCTCGAATGTTGTCTCCAGTGTCCCCTTCATGATACCGTTCCAATTGCTATAGACGCGCACCTTATCTGTCGCATCCACTGCCGCGACGGAATCTTCGCAATCCTGAATCGTCGTGATTGCCGACTCAAGGATAACATCCACAACACCTGCGGGATGTGCCTTCCCAACGGGGTGTTCCGGGTCTACCTGTATTTCAATGTGCAACCCGTGGTTCCGTAGGAGAATCACACTGAGTTCACCATTGTTTTGCATAAAACCTACAAATTTGGTTGGATCCGCCAAGCCGACCTCACTCCCATCACTGAGTGTTGCGCGTAATTGCTGCTCGTCACGAACGGTTTTGAGGAAAAATTCTGTGACATCAGAGAAACTCCCGGTTTCAAGTTCGGTCATTTCATCTAAAAACTTCTCGGTATACTCGATGACTTTCTTACCTCGGATCGGGTTATAGGTCGTCCCGCGTGTCGCCCCATCCGATTCATCAATAACATCGGTGCCGTAGAGGGCATCGTAGAGGCTGCCCCAGCGGGCGTTCGCGGCGTTTAGGGCATAACGGGCGTTATCGGTCGGGACAACCAATTGCGGACCTGAGATGAGCGAAATCTCCAGGTCAACGTCTTCGGTAATGACAGTGAAATCTCTTCCTTCCGGGAGCAGATAACCGATGTCGGTAAGAAAAGCTTTATACGCTTCACTGTCAACCGTTTCACCTTTACGCGCCAGATGCCATTCGTCAATTTGTTGCTGGAGCGTATCCCGTTTCTCCAAGAGTGCCTTATTTTCTGGTGCGAACGCCGCAACGATGTCGCCCAACGCTTTCCAGAAGGCCTCCGCCTCTACCCCCGTGCCGGGTGCGATCTCATCTCTTACCAATGCGTACAAATCTTCATCTATCCTGAGATTACCGATTTCAATCCGGTTTTCCATACTCTTTTCTCCATTCCAAGGTGCTGTTTAAGGTGTTGGATCTCCGTTAGCCGATGCCTCGTTGCACCGACAAACAATTCCGTCTGAATTGCCATTTATCATAGCGAGAAATCTATAGTTTGTCAATTGTTTTTTTCTTAAATTACGGCTTTTTATGGTGAATTATAAAAATAAGTTTACATCTTGTAGGGGGTTTTTGCTTGGGTGTTTCCCTAGGTCTTGCGCCTGCCCGTAAACGCACTAACCAAATGCAAAAGTAATTCTAAAATCTACCATAGTTTTGGTTATCTGTTACAATATGTTTCGAGAAGATAAGAAACTTCTTTATCTGACAACTGATAACTGACAACCGCCCCCTTAAACTGCCATTGCCATGCGACTTGCGAAAATGCAGAACTTATGTTAAGATGTTAAACGGCATATAGATTTATTTTTCTTACCGAAGCGAAATACATCACGGACGGTGTGAAAAGTCACGCCGCAGAATGACTGGCAACAGATGCACAGACAATTAACACTCATGCAAACAGAACGACGATGAGGTTATTGGAGGTCAATGTCATGGATTCTAAAACTAAAGGTTTCTTCCCGAACAGTAGAAAAGAGTACGTTTCTGGTAATTTGCATTCCGATATCCGCGTCCCTTTCCGTGAAATCACACTCACTCCGACACACGTCGCGGATGGAACGGTTGAGGAGAATGAACCGTTGCGCGTTTACGATACCAGCGGTGCGTGGGGTGACGATTCACAATCCTGCGATGTGGCGTCAGGAATCCCACCAGTGCGTCAAGATTGGATTTTGGGGCGCGGCGATGTTGAAGCATACGATGGACGGGAAATTCAGCCACAAGACAACGGCTATCTCACCAAAGGGCATGAACAGTATGCACGTATGCGATCGGAATCAAAGGGCGGATTGAAAAACTTTCCGGGTTTGAAACGGAAACCGCTGCGAGCAAAGAACGGCGATGCCGTTACACAGATGGCGTATGCGAAGCGCGGGATCGTAACGCCTGAGATGGAATATATCGCAATCCGCGAGAATTTGGGTAGAGCACAGGCATACGAGGCTATCGACGGTGACTACCGGACACGCAACCGATTGAACCATCAACATCCGGGTGATACCTTCGGCGCGTATATCCCCGAATACATTACGCCCGAGTTTGTCCGTGACGAGGTCGCACGCGGTCGTGCGATTATCCCAGCGAATATCAATCACCCCGAAAGCGAACCGATGATCATCGGTAGGAACTTCCTCGTGAAAATCAATGCGAATATCGGTAACTCCGCCGTTGCCTCTTCGATCGAGGAAGAAGTCGAAAAGATGCGGTGGGCAACGAAATGGGGGACCGATACGGTGATGGATCTCTCAACGGGTAAAAACATCCATGAAACACGAGAATGGATCCTTCGTAACTCACCCGTCCCCATCGGGACAGTACCGATCTATCAGGCATTGGAGAAGGTTGGTGGCAAAGCGGAGGAACTCAGTTGGGAAGTATATCGAGACACACTCATCGAACAAGCCGAACAAGGCGTTGATTACTTTACCATCCACGCTGGCGTTCGCCTCGCTTACATACCCCTGACAGCGAATCGATCCTGCGGTATCGTCTCGCGGGGCGGCAGTATTATGGCAAAATGGTGTCTGGCACATCATCAGGAGAGTTTCCTCTACACACATTTCCCCGAAATTTGCGAGATTATGCGTGCCTATGATGTCTCCTTCTCCCTGGGGGACGGCTTACGTCCGGGTGCGATCCCCGATGCGAACGATGAGGCGCAATTCGCAGAGTTGGAAACGCTTGGTGAACTCACAAAAATCGCTTGGGACCATGATTGTCAAGTCATGATTGAGGGACCAGGACATATCCCGATGCACCTTATCAAGGAGAATATGGATCTGCAACTCAAACATTGCGATGAGGCTCCGTTTTATACGCTCGGTCCATTGACGACCGACATCGCTCCCGGCTACGATCACATCACAAGCGGTATTGGTGCCGCGATGATCGGGTGGTTCGGATGCGCAATGCTCTGCTACGTAACCCCGAAAGAACATCTCGGATTGCCGAACAGAGACGATGTGAAGGAAGGCGTTATTACCTACAAAATCGCCGCACACGCCGCTGACCTCGCGAAGGGACATCCGGGTGCGCAGGAACGCGACAATGTGTTATCAAAAGCGCGTTTCGAATTCCGCTGGGAAGATCAATTCAACCTCAGCCTCGACCCAGAAACCGCTCGCGAATACCACGATGAGACGCTTCCGAGCGAATCGGCAAAAACCGTTCATTTCTGCTCCATGTGCGGTCCGCATTTCTGCTCAATGAAAATTACAGAGGATATCCGTAAATATGCAGAGGAGAAAGGTATCACCGC
>JAAXHD010000195.1:12900-20227 GCA_012271015.1 Candidatus Poribacteria bacterium
TTTTGCTGGGTGTTTCCCCAGGATTCAAAGATTCCTCCTACAAGGCGAATCTATTTTAAAGCGTTGAAAGGCAAATATAATACATGAACATTGGAATTATTGGCTGTGGAACCATCAGTAGTGCTTATTTTGAAGGCGCACGAAAAACCGACATCTTAGAAATCAAAGCCTGTGCTGACCTCCGAATGGAAGCCGCACACACACAAGCCGAAAAATACAACTCCCACGCATGCCCCGTCGACGAATTGCTCGCAGACGATGAGATTGAACTCGTCGTGAACCTCACAATCCCGAGAGCACACGTGGATGTTGGACTCCAAGCCTTGGAAACTGGGAAACACGTCTACAGCGAAAAACCGCTCGGTGTAGACATCGAGAGCGGAAAGCAACTCATTGACACCGCCGCAGAAAAAGGGCTCCGTGTTGGATCAGCACCCGATACCTTCCTCGGTGCGGGCATCCAGACCTCGCGGCAAACACTGGACGCAGGGAAAATCGGCAGACCTATCGCCGGAACAGCGTTCATGTGTGGACACGGACACGAAAACTGGCATCCGAACCCCGCTTTCTACTACGACATCGGCGGCGGTCCAATGCTCGACATGGGACCTTATTATGTAACCGCGCTCGTCAATATCCTCGGTCCTGTCAAACGTGTCGCCGCGATTACCACAAAAGCCTTTGAAGAACGCGTCGCCACGAGTCAAGCCGTGAGTGGTTTGCGTATCCCTGTCAAAATCACAACCCACCTCACCGGCACACTTGAATTCCAGAACGGCGCGATTATCACAATGATCATGAGTTTCGACATGTGGCGGCACAGTCTCCCTTGCATCGAAATCTATGGCGAAACCGGCTCGATGACGGTCCCTGATCCGAATGGATTTGGGGGTCTCGTGAATGTGTGTCCTGCGGGTGGTGATTGGGAAGCGGAGGACATCCCTTTCCCGAACAACGCCAGAATGATTGGGGTCATTGATATGGTGTCGGCGATTCGCTCAGGACGTCCGCATCGCGCAAACGGTGCCTTGGCATACCACGTGCTTGAGGTGATGTGCGCCTTCGACAAATCCTCTGAGACGGGTGAACATATCGTCATCGAAAGCACGACGGAACGTCCCGATCCTGTTCCACTCGGTTTGAAAGAATGGGAAATTGATTAGATCGCTGTGGATAGCGTCTCTACACCCTTCGCTGGCGAGGTTACAAACCTCGCCTACCGTTACTATATTTTCCCAGGCCCGGTAGGTGCAGAATCCATGCCACCTATCAGGAAGAAGGAAAATAAAGGTTATCATTCACAAAAGGGATCAATGCTAAAGTTATGCCTTGGACCTGATTTTGGAACCTATCAATCTTACCACCTGTCAGAAATGCAACAGTGCCGCGCTCGCGTGCGGCGTAGTTATCATTGGCAAATTCCTCCATGGCATGCCCTAAATCTTTTTCGATCAAAAGGTCTTTCGATAGCGCACCAGGCAACTCATAAAGCCCTGTTGTGGCAAAACTATCTTGATTCTGTTGATCTAAAATATAAACGACATTCACACTAAACCACCTATCAAGCAGTTGAAGAACGCCCCCTTCAATTCCGACAAAAAATGTCGCGCCGAGGTTCTGTTGATCGTTTATTCGCTTAACGTTCTCGGCGCGATATTTGGCACCCTCAAATGTCTCATCATTCACAGGTTGATAGGGAACACCTGTATCAACGGAGATACCTTCGACCTCTATATGTTCAAAAAATGTTAAAAAACCTTCCTTCACGCTCTGAATTTTTACTGAATTCTCAGAACCGACCAAGACCTTCATAATAGCCTCTATACTCCTATTTGACATCTTCTCCAGCCTAATACACTTCGCTATAGAGATATTGCAGTTCGTAGTAGGGAAACCATTCATTGCCCGTTTGCGTCTTGCGACGTGCGATGAATCGCACGACTACAAACTTAAACGCCTATTAGGTATCAGCAGTCGGGAATTGGAGTTCCCTCCTACAGAAGAAGCGAGGTTGGGAAACCTCGCCAGCGGAGTAGCTCCACATCTGGAACTGTTAAAACTGGGATTCGGAGTTCCCTCCTACAAATTAATCGTAATATATGTCTCCACGCGGAACAAAATCGCCACTGTGCCCCAAAAGGTCGTCACGACGAATTCGCCCAACACAAGACCGAGGAAGAAGGGTGCCGCCCGTCGAAAACCGCCGATGCCGCCGTGTTTCGTAATGATCCATTTCAGGATGAAACTCACGAGGAGCGAAAACCAGAAGAAATTCATCGTGAAGGTGCTCGTGACGGCATAACCCGCCGGATGGAATGGCATCCACATCCACCGTCCCCGTAGAAAAGCCAAGAGAATCGCAACAACCGTCCCGATACTGACTGCACTCAGCACGGCGGTGTCGGGACCCGCCGGTTGAACGAGCCGTCTACCGAGTCGACTGAAGGTCTCCCTGCCTGCCCACGCCGTATAAACACCGTCCTGATAGGAGACATGGAGATATGCCCAGATCGTCGCGAGGATGCTCACACCGATAGCAACAATAACCGCCCTCGCGAAGGTCTTGTTTTCGATGTTGGCGCGTTCCGCTATCTTCAAACCCTCAAGATGGTGCGGCATCAATAGACAATCGTATGCACGATTGAAGAAGTAGAGATACGCCAACCCTGTCAGGTTGCTCGCACCGAGCCGTTTCGCCCCGAAGACGGAATACATCATCCTGTCGGGACCGGCATAGTGCTGGTCGTGAACCGGAGAGCCGAGTTCTGCACGCATCCGCGTAATCCCCGTCGCCAATCCGAAGAACAACCCAAAAAAGGTCGCGATGACCCACAACGACATCCCCAGTTTGTAGCAGAATCCAATCAGGAACACGATACTCAATAACATCCAAACCACCGCTGCCCGGTAGGAGATCGGTTCGTCCTGATCAGTGAGCGTAGATTTCGCTCCAAACAACCTACGGAACACTTGGCTCAAGTAACGGCGCGCGCTCCAAGCCGCGACCAGACCGATACCGAGATACGCGCCGAAAGATTGCTCCGCCGCATACGGAAACGGTGCCGACACACCGACGGTGCTCCCTAACACCCGGAGTGCCTGCCAATACAGATAAAAGAACCAACAGGAAAACGACAATTCCAACGGCATAAAAAACGCCAATCCGACGGCGAAGGGGTAAATGCCGATCGGAAACCACGTAATGGCGTTCCATGGACGGACGGTAAAGAAATCGGCGATGTCATACGCACGGATACCACTGAGTCGTGGCACTTGCGGGAACAGGTAATTCACCCCGTTGAGGAGATCTACGGCAGCGGCAACGGCGAACCCAATCCACATCGCCTTGTTTCGGAAGAACCCGCTTCTCGGATTCGCCATCGCCAGCGGCAATTGGATCAGCGGATAACTCAACTTCTCGTTCTCAGTCCACTGCCTACGGAAAATGAAGTTGATACTGAGCATCACTGAAAAGAGTGCGGCAAGAAAAAGTCCCCACCACAACAACGGAGTGCTCCACGCCTCGAGGTGTGGGTAGAACATAGAGCCACCCTCGAAAAAGTTTGCAAGCCCGCGTTTATCGGTGACGGATGTCCATGACGGGATATAATGCCAAAACAGGGATTGCCAATCGTTCTCCGGTGTAGCATAAGCGAAGGCGTAGCTAATAATCGGGAGGAGGATCTGCACGCACATGTGCCCACCGATAGCTGTCGAAAGGCACAACATCACATAGATCGTTAAGAGTTCGGCAGTGGAAAGCGAGAGTTGTGGCGAGACTTTTTTCGTGAATCGGTTGATGATCGTCAGCCCGAACAGCAGTGTGATCGTGTTATAGAGCAGTGAGATCATCGACATGTGTGCGATGTCCCAGCGTAGCCCCATCATTTGCCACATTGCATTCGCTGGAATCAGCAGCAGTCCGATGCAAACCGCTTTTAAACTAAGAGGAGAGAGTTGACGCTTCACGAAATAGTTGTCAGTTCGGGTTGCTGACGCAACCCCTTGCAGTCATCTGTTTCCTATGACACTTTACTGGTTCACCATCCGCTGGCGAGGTTGGGAAATCTCGCCTATTTCTCACGCTTGACTTGGGTTGTTCACGGTGTACACCAACCCGACGGTCCCGGTCTTCTCATACACCGTATGCTCCTTCAACGTTAGCGAGATCCGTTTGGACGGTTCCTCAATGAGTGGGGTCCCACCACCGAGTACAATTGGAATGATAGCGACCTCCACCGTATCAACGAACCCCTCCTCGGCGAGACTTCGAAACAGGGACCCTCCACCGAACAGCCAGATGTCCTTTCCCTCCTCCTCACGGAGCGACTGCAGCACCTGTCTCCAATTCTCACCGACGATTGTGACATCCTCGTGGTCGCTCTGTTGTAACGTCCGCGAGATCACGAACGTTTCTCCTTCGGGCATCGCTGCTTCTCCGTGACCGCTCGTGACCTCAAACGTTCGCCGACCCAATAGATAGGTATCGAACTGATCGGATAGCGCGGCGAAGTCGATATCGGGATCCATGACGATCCAGTCGAACTCCCCATCGGGTCCAGCAATGTAGCCATCCAGACTCATAGCAACGCAATAACGAATTCGTCTCACGTTTTAACCTCCGGGATTATCAATACAATAAGCCATGCCGCCATCTTTATAGCACAAACCTTCAGTTTGTGCTCTGTTCTACGCAAACCAAATGAAGATTAAGAATTTAATTCGGTAATTCCCTAATCAGGTCCGGTGTCCCTTCCCAGTAACGGGTGGGAACCCCGGTTACAAACCGCACCTACCGAGCCGGGGGAAAGTATCAAATTACCGACGTTCAACGCCGGAGCGATTCACTGCTCTTGAGATACCGATACAGGTCGCTATCCGTCGTCAAGATGAGTTTCGTACTCTCATTGGTCGTCTGACGATAGGTTTCAAGCGTCTGGAGAAAGGCGTAAAACTCAGGATCTTGACCGTGCGCTTCGGCATAAATCTGGATCGCTTGTGCATCGGCGTCCCCCTTAATCTGCTCAGCTTCCTTATACGCTTCAGATTGGATCCGCTCTAACTCTTTCTGCTTCTGCCCCATGATGTCAGCGGCTTCGCCTGCCCCCTCCGATTTATACTTTTCAGAGATCCGTTGCCGCTCTGAAATCATTTGGTCAAAGACCTTCTTACGGACCTCGTCTACATAGTTAATTCGTTTTATCTGAACATCGACGAGTTCAATGCCGAATTGTGGAACGGTCTCCTGCACCTTCTCAAGGATCATGCGCGTAATCTGTTCCCTACCAATCTGAATCTCTTCCAAAGGTTCACCTGTCTGTCCCTCCTCTCCTTCAAGGACTTCCAGATCAAGACTTAAGACCCGATTTGAATCCCGCACGACTTCAATCAAGAGTTGCGCTGTCACTAAATCACGCGCCGCAGAATCGATAATGTCATCCAAACGGGACTGCGCAAATTCTTCCGTTCCGAGTGCCTGATAGAATTTGAGAGCGTCTTGAATACGCCACCGTGCCGTGGTATCCAACCAGATGAATCGCTTGTCCTTTGTCGGAATCTGGTTAGCCGACCCATCCCATTCAAGCACCCGTTTTTCAAAGCGGTGCACCTGCTGAATAAACGGTGTCTTCACTTTCAAACCCGCAGTGACGATCGGTTGCCCAACAGGACGACCGAATTCGGTAATTACGACCTGTTCACCTTCATAGACGGTATAGAATACACCTGACACAACCAGCAATACCAGCACTGCAATTACAATCAAGGGTATGAGCACTATTTTCGACTTCATTTTTTAATTTTCCTTTTTTAATTTTACCTTGCGGATAAGTAACAGGATTCATGATTTGACGCTTTCCGTGTTCGAGTCGCCTGCTCCGTTGTTGCAGGCTTCGTTTTCGCGTCTAGTTAAAAATCCTGCTCATTCCTTGAGTTGCAGAAGCGGGATAGGTGAGTTGGCATTACCGTCAATGATATAAATCTCTTTCACCTGCGGTAACACCTCTCGCATCGCTTCGAGATAGAGTCGGCGACGGGTAACCGTCTTCGCCTTTTGATATTCCGAGCGAATCGCCTTGAACCGATCCGCATCACCCTGCGCCTCGTTAACCCGTTTCAGTGCGTAACCCTGCGCTTCCGAAATACGTTGTGCCGCTACTCCGTTGGCTTTTGGAACGGATTGGTTGTAATCGCGCCACGCTTCGTTGATTAAACGCTCTTTCTCCTGTTTCGCCTCGTTAACGGCGTTAAAGGCGGATTTCACCGCTTCTGGTGGATTCACATCCTGCAAGGTCACCGTTGCCACATCTAATCCGGTTTGGTAGAGGTCCAGCATCTGCTGTAGATGTTCCTCAACTTCCGCCGCGACTTCAATACGCCCAACGGTTAGCACTTCGGTGACAGTCCTGTCCCCAATGACTCGGCTCATCACCGATTCCGAGAGGTCGCGTAACGCCTGTCTTGGATTCCTCACAGAGAATAGGAACATTTTCGGATCTTTAATCTTATACTGAACCACCCATTCGACGTCCGCGATGCTCAAGTCGCCTGTCAGCAGCAACGATTCGTCGGCGTAATCACGGGTGTCATACTGCGTCCGAACCCCGGCTCTCAGCGTCCGAAAACCGAACTCCTCCTTGAAGACTTTTCGGACGGGTACGTTAATGGCTCTTTCAATGCCGAGCGGTAATTTGAAGTGGAGTCCCGGCTCGGCTTGTCGGACAGATTTACCGAACATTAGCACGACCGCGATTTCATCTGCATCCACCGTATAAAAACTCGTCGCTAAACACCCTAAGACGATCAAACCGAGAATCACGAACAGAATCCGTTTAGGGGTGACGAGACGTGTGTACGGTTGCTGTGTAATCAATTCCTGGAGGTCTTGCACGAAGATTTCTCCTTTTTTATTTTTGACATTTTAAGGATGGATACTACAATAAACGCCCACAATCATAGGGCATTTGGCAAAAACAGTCAAGGGAAAGATGGGGTGTGTAAAGTTTTTGGCATTAGTCCTCCGCCTTCTCTTCTTGACGGTGTATCTACTCCCGATTTTCACCTGCTTCTCTTCAACCCCGTAGGGATGGCATCTCTGTAGAATGTTGATAGACCCTAACAGCGAACCCCGTAGGGGTGACATCTACAACTTTGACAAAATATTTACACACCCGGAAACATGGAAAACGATCAGCAGAGAGTTAAGAGTCGGGAATCGGAGTTCCCTCCTACAAAGAGGCAGTCAACGGTCAGAAATCAAGGGTCAGTAAGAACGTGCGATGAATCGCACGACTACAAACAAGAGAGTGAACGGCACGCGGAGCGTGTC
>JAAXHD010000068.1 GCA_012271015.1 Candidatus Poribacteria bacterium
AAACTCAATCTTGATACACTACTAGAGGTAAAAGCGTATGAGCCTGTCCGAGTAATTTTCAGCCAAGATTGGAGCCATATCTATCCGTGGGCACAATTGACTTCATGATTGAGAATTAAGTTAAAGTTTCCCCAACTGCTAACGAAATAATTTCTACATCGTGAGATGCCGTCAACTTACGGAGTTCCTCGGGTGTTCCTGTCAGTAGAGGGAAGGTGCCATAATGGATGGGCAGAATCGCTCGGATATTGAGTAATTGTGCGGCATAGGCGGCTTCACGCGGTCCCATCGTGAAATGATCGCCGATGGGAAGCAATGCGAGGTCGGGTTGGTAAATCTCACCGATAATTCGCATGTCCCCGAACACGTTTGTATCCCCGGCGTGGTAGATTTTGTAGCCGTTCCCAAATTCAATCACATAGCCTGCTGGTTCACCGAGATAAACTGTCGTGCCGTTTTCCTCTGTGAAACTGCTACTATGGTTTGCTGAAACCATCGTTGCTTTCATGTCGCCGACAGTGACAGTCCCCCCCTTATTCATACCAATCGTATTCTCGATGCCTTGTTTGCCAAGCCATCCGGCGATTTCAACGATAGACACAACCGTCGGTGTATGTTTCTTCGCCAGTGGCACCGCGTCACTAATGTGATCCGCGTGCCCGTGCGTTATAAGGATAACATCGAGACTGTCGAAGGTCTTGAGTGCCTCAGGACACATTGGGTTGTTGGTTACCCATGGGTCGATGAGGAGCGTTTGTCCATCTGATTCTATTTTAAAGGTGGAGTGTCCGAGCCATGTCAGGCGAATACCGTTATTAAGTTCCATTATTTTAATTATCCTTGCGGTTCGGTCAGTAGGGTTAGATATTTAACGCGCCTCTTCGTAGAACTGAAGAAACACCCAAGCAAAAACCTCTCCACTTCGTTGGGGTACAAGATAAATGCCCATAATTAGAAAAGAAAACTGTTCTTTAAAGCTTGCGCCGGTTTAAAACGATTTCTTTTAATCTTTGGGCGATGATTTCTACCTCTCCCGGCATTAGCGTTTGTCCATTGATGATGACACCGTTTTCCCCTGATCCTGGGATGTCAATGGAGGGTTCACCTTCTGTGAGTTGCTGAAGGATTTCGTTCCGTGTGATGCCGAGTTGTTCCGCATCAAATCGGATTTCGGTGCGAGGCATGGGTTGTCCCGCTTCGGAGGGAAAAATACGATGGACGGTAACGCCTTGGATACCTGCGAACACTTCGTCGTAGTAGGTAACCTGATCTTCGTAAGATTGCTGTAATTGGTCGTGGTCCTGATCCAAGTACCATTCAACAGCAGCGAGTAGACCTACCAGCTCCTCTTTTCCCACCTTCATTCCCCTACCGATAAAAGGGTGCGGTGGTCCGTTGAAGGCAATAGATTCAATCAACAGTTTTTTCCCGACGATTAACCCACTACTCTGGGGTCCGCACAAGCCTTTTCCGCCGCTAAAGAGTGCCAAATCAGCACCCATCTGTGTGAAACGCCAAAGGTTTTTTGGTGGTGGTAACTGTGCCGCGGCATCAACGATGAGCGGAACGTTGTGCCTTTTCGCAATAGCGATGGCTTCCTCGTAAGGTACCCAGAGGTGTTCCCTACTGGGGTTTGCGAAGTAGAAGATTGCGGCAGTCTTCTCCGTAATGGCGTTTTCTAATTCGTCAGGAGTCGTCCCATTTTCGTCCCCTATCTCTACAAATGTGACACCGACCTGCCGAACAGCGAAATCGTATCCGACACGACCGTGCCGGTGCACAATGACTTCGCTTTTCATTGATGCATCGAGATGAGGCAATTTTTCACGTTTGTCAGGGTCAAGCCCCGTGATACACGCCGCAGTACTGAGCGTCAAAGCGGCGGCAGCACCACAGGAAACATACGCCGCTTCGTTGTGGGTGAGTTTCGCAATCTCTTCCCCGACCCGCTTTTGGAGTTCAATGATGTCTACAAAGTGCTTGACAGCGTCTGCCATCGCCGCGACAACCTCAGGTGGCATGATCGAACCACCGAGTCGTGTGAGCGTTGCGTTGCCGTTGATGACTGTGCGGATTCCTAAGCGTTTGTAAATGCTCATTTTTGGTAGTTATCAGTTAAGACGTGTGGCGGTTGCGTTTTGCGTGATCCCACCAGAATCTCTTTAGCTGAAAACTGAAGACTGAAAGCCTGCGCAGCAGGCGTACTGAAAACTATTTACCCGACTTCTTCACCATCTAATTTACCGACGTGGAGATCGATTTCATCACGCGACTCAATCTTGTCTACCTTACCGTCTGCCATGTGGAAAATACGGTCAGAGACATCTAACATCTTGTGATCGTGCGTTGCGGTGATGATGGTTACACCGTTTTCAGCGTTGAGTCGGCGGAGTAGAGCGATAATTTCGAGGCCGGTTTTGGTGTCCAAGTTTCCTGTCGGTTCATCGGCGAGAACAATTGCGGGGTCGTTTGCAAGCGAACGTGCAATTGCAACGCGCTGTTGTTGTCCACCGGAGAGTTCTAACGGTTTGTGTTGCACGCGGTCACCCAGTCCGACGAGAGTAAGGAGGTCAACGCCTTTTTCTCTGCTTTCATCCGCACTCATACCGGCGAAAATCATCGGGAGTGAGACGTTTTCGAGTGCTGTCATAACAGGGATGAGATTGAACGATTGGAAGATATAGCCGATCTTTCGACAGCGGAGCCATGCGAGTTCATACGCGTCAAGTTGTGCGATGTCCACCTCATCAATGTAGACTCTACCCTCGGTCGGTTTGTCTAAGCCACCAATCATGTTGAAAAGTGTTGACTTCCCTGAACCGGAGGGACCCATAATGGAGATGTACTCACCGCGCTGGATTTGGAAATTGACACCGCGGAGGGCATCTACGGTCTGTGTTCCCATTTCGTATCGCTTGATGAGGTTCCGGACGCGAACTGTATTTTCCTTGGGGAGGATGCGTTGGAACTTTTCTGGGGTTTCGGAGAGAATGGCGTTAACATCGCCGATTTCTGTTGGTATATTCATTTTTTAATTATTCCTTGCGGTTCGGTGAGGTGGGTCGAATGACCAACGCTCCTCTCCGTATATCCGCCTGCGCCGTTGTTGCAGGCTACAATTTCATTAAAACTGCACAATATGGAATGGAGTGCAGTATAGGTGACCATAAATTAAAAAAACAACTTAGCGTCTCTGCAGGAACCCAAAGAATCCCGATTTTTCAGGTTCAGGTTCGGGCATTGCCGGAGCGTTCTGTTGCGGGTTCGGAATGGCGAACCCTATGAAATTCCGTTTGCCGAGCTGCTGCATGAACGTAAAGAGCGACGTCTCTGCTTCTTTCCGCGTCAGTTGATACTGGTTTTGGACCCCTTTTATAATCTGCGAAATGGTATGCTTACCGTCACACATCTGCCACACATAAGTTCCGATGGAATCTAATACAATAACCCTTTTATTTGGGAGCATAAAAAGCTTACTGGCGAGTCGGATCCAGAGTTTATCTGTCTGTGGAACAACAAGTGAGGCTTCGCCTTTGTCGTCTATTTCCCAAGTTATCAACTGGTTCCGAACGGGGAACGACTTCATCACCCGAGTCCGATCCATATCGGGACGTTTCTTAAGTTTGAGAGCGTATAGAATTCTATTTAGCATAAGGATTTTCGGTTCGCCCCGCACTGATAACTATTAGTGGCATTCAATACTTTCAGTAACCTTTTGGACAGTCGAATGCCCATCAGTGCTGCCGATGGACTGAATGACATAGATACGGTTGGATTGATTGCATCGCCATAGATGGAACACGAGCGTTGTCCGTTTAGAAAGCTTATCGAGCATCAATACGGGTGTAAGCGGCACACCATCATAGAGCCGCGTCTGTTGTCCAATGAGGGTCAGGCGTTCATCTTCTGAGTCTATATTGGAGGTTACTTCAAATCCGTAACCACGGATCGCTTTTGCGTATTTGGCGCGGAACCATGCCTCTAATGGGTTCGGAGCGTCTTTATAGTCACTCAGCATCACCTCTGCTGGTCCGTATCGTTCCACGCTAAGCCGTCCTATATCGGGTGAAGAAGTATCTAAGTCCTCTACAGAGCCATTATTCCGTAAACGGTTGGTTGCCATTTTCGCAAGTCGGACTGTGTTCTGAAAGCGGACAGGCTTTGCAACGAAGGTAAACAACAGGTAGCCACTGAGCAATTTCTGACGTTCCAACTTGTATTCTGTTGGAACACCTAACTTAAGTCCATAAGCACTCCACAGCGTCAATGGGGTGTCGCCACGATCTGTAATTGATTCAAAAACCCGAAGTACTGTGGGTCTCCAATTCTCCTTGAGCCGTCCCATCACCTGCACGATCGTAATCCGTTTCCCGGTGTGGAAAATCAGTCCATTCGCACGGATACTCCCCTTCCAACTAAAACCGAGAACAGTGCGTCCCTTAAAGAATTCCTCTTCTTTGATGAGATTAACGTTCCGACGGAAGGAGAGTTCTGTACCTTTCTTATAAGTCTTGCGAATCAACTTGAAGTATTCATCGAGTGTCGCATGAAGGTCTGGCTTTTTGCGTCGGGTATGCGCCCATTTGAGTTCAAGGCGAGGCATCTCTGGATCGTCAAGTCGGAGATATCCTGTTTTTTGATCTCCGCTGAGTCCGCTGAGTTCCCATGTCGTGGGGATTTCCAGTTCTATGCCTGCCCAGCCAAAAACAGTCCATTCCATATTTTTAATTTTCCTTGCGGTTCGGTGAGGTGGGTTTGATACATAAAGTGTCTTTCCGTATATCTGGGGGAAACACCCAATCAAAAACCCTGCGCCGTTGTTGCAGGCTACGAGTTCCTTTAAAGAGCGCATAGCCCGTAATGTAATGGAGGGCGGATTTGAGAAACGCCCATCAAAGTCCAAACGCCCGTCGTTACTCCGCAAGGTATAATTAAAAATCTAAATCCCTTTCAAACCTAAAATAGGTTTTTGACTTTACCGGAAATCGTTGCGAAATGTAATGGAGCAACGCCCAGATTTAATAGCTTAAAATGGTTTGACGATTACGGCTTTAGAGACAAGGGCAATTGCCACGGTTCCCATGCCGATCAGACCGACGCCGCAGGCAAATCCTGCCGCAAGTACTGGATTGAACATATACCAGCGCCGCATTCCAAATCGCTTAATCATGTAGAACCGTCCAATAATCGCACCGAGTAGCCGGGCAACCATGCCCCCCGGATCCGCGCCGATACCCCCAATAATTCCGTAGAACCACATGGAGGGTAGTTTAAACACCCACAACATCCCGTAGATTGCGAGGCTTGAGGTGAGCCCAGCGGAGACATAGTCCCCGCGAATTGCTTGAAGCATCTGGCTGTTTCCATCTCGCAGCGACGTTTTCCAGAGACATTCATTTGTGGCGTTAATCGGCCACATCATCTGGGCAAACGGATACTGTGCACTGGGGATAGGTGCAATCTTCCAGATGAAGTGAAGCACCACAATTCCACTGACAAGCAGAATCGGCATAATCAGCAGTGTGCCAGCGAGATTTGAAGTGAAGGTCGTCCCTGTCAGTTCAAGCACTCGCCAACTCTGGGTACCGCGTCCATAATCTTCGTCTGGGAGTGGCGCAAACCAGATATCTATCTCTTCATAGCGACTTAAAATAAAGGTAATTTCGTGTAGATACGGTATTTCAAAGAGGTCACGTCCCAAGACACCGAAGGTCCGTGCGGTAACATATGAATTAATCGGTGTGTATAGGAATGCATAACCAAGCAAGAAACTCAGCGGAAAATTTGGGACCATCCAGTGGATGAGCCAGATAAATCCACCCATACCGACTAGCCACATTAATCCCATCAACCATATCGGGAAATCGCCACGGTTCGGAGGTGTCGCGAAGGATCCCCGTTCGCCAGCGGCTTTTTGGGTCTTCCGTAGTTTGATGACCATCGGAATTGAAGCTGCCATTCCAACGATAGCAAGACTAAAATTCTTACCCATACCGTAACTAATCCAGAAATCCAGACCGTTGAACAAACCAACACCGCGGACATCCAAACCTGGAGTCCACTGGTGGAGAATCTCATACCGGTACAGAATTTGTGGGTTCAAGATAAATTGCGTCGCCATTGCAGTGATAAACTCTGTCATGACAACCGGGAACGGCAGTACGAACCCAAAGAGCATCTGTCCGAAGTCGGTTCGGAAAGCAAAAACGCCTGTTGGTGCGAAGCCTTCAATGCTCTGCGTGAAATCTATCCACGGGATCTTCAGAATCTGAATCGGCTGACTCATCATAACACCGGTGAGCGAAGGCACACCGATATAGAGGAAGCCCCAGATTAACCCAGCCATAGAACCGATAGAGAAGACGCGCCATCGCCATGTTTCTTCTTTGCCTGTTGTTTCTGCGAGCGCGGTTGCCCCCTGAGCACTAATCGGTGCCATCGGGTATGGGAGTCGTTCAAGATCCGCCGTGAGCCGGAACAAGATATACTGTCCACTAACAAAACGCAACGTGCCGAGCAATTTCCCGATGAGGTAGATCCCGATAGGCAGGAACCAGTCTGGGTGGATCAGAGTTCGCGTAAGCACGCCGACGGAATCGCCTGCCGGTACAATCCAGTCTGGAATTTTGTCTGCGATTTCGTAGGAGGCGGCTTGTGGAGTGTTGACAAAGTAAGCGTACCAGATGAAGTTCCGGTACTGAAGCCCACTTCCGACAGCTGCACCTGTTAACCCGAGGAGCATATAAAGCTCCTGCCGTCGGGCAGTTGTAAAGGAACGCCTCGCGAGTTCAGTAAATAGAATAACAGCAACCCAAGGTGCTGCGCCAGCACCGGATTCACCGGATACATAACTGAGATAAATGGAACCCGGCATCATTAGCAAACCAACGAAAAGTGCTCCAACGAACACCTTAACTGTTAGCCCTGACTCGAAGGTACGAATACCACCTTCAATGTCGTATCGCTGTGCCCAAGCTTGCCATTCATCTGCTTGTGATACTCTTTCTCTCGCCAAATTGAATGTTCTCCTTTCTTGGCTGTCGGCTTTAGTCGTTTTCAGTAAGTGGAACGTAACGGAACGTTCTGAAAACTATTCCTCGCCTGATTCTTCGGTGTCATCAGTGTCTCGTAGTTCTTCCCAGAAATGCGCCCAGAAAATGCCAACTATCAGCACAAGAGCTGAGAACATCTGCCATTGCCAGCGCCCTTCGAGGGCAAGAACGCTGAACAGCCATAAGAAGGTGCCAAGGATGATGATAAAACTTGCTACTTTTTCCACGTTTTCTGTCCTTTCTAATGGCTATCAGCCATCGGTTTTCGGTTCTCCGTCAGGCACAAGGAACTTTAGAACTCTCATAGCCTCTTTAACTGACTGCCGATTGCTGATTGCTGACAGCTCCTCTTCAATCTGCCGGTGTCGGTACGGGATCCATCTGTCCTGTTTCTTCTGTTGATGTCTCCATACCTTCAGTTCTGCCGCGTTCGTGGAACTCTGCCCGGATATCGACACTGAAAGTCCGCCAAATCAGAAGTTGTTTCCGTAGCAGATTGAGGAATCGCCGGTTGACTCGTTTCCAAGAGGCGATCTCACCACTCTCGCGATGGACATCCAAGGTGATCTTGTAGAGATCCTCTTCTTCACCACCCACCGGCGACGTAATGAACTGGATAGACTGGCTCACACCTAAGTCGTAAGGTGCCAGCCATACCATCATCCCGATCTGATAGGAATCTTCAGCTTCCACTTGACTGAACGCAACCTGATCTGTATAGAAGTCGCTGGCGGATTCGTCTGCATGTGCCTCAAAATAGTCCCGCATAAAGACGTTCAACCCGAGTGCTTCTTCTTCAAGGACGGTAAAGGGCAGATTAAAGTGCCATACGTCCCCTTCAGGTTCCGGAAGTTTCCACTTACGTTCGATATCAGGGACTGCCATCCGTGAAGCCTTGATTGCCGGATACATGGTACTCAGTAAAACGACAAGCATGACAATAATCGTTGCAACGACGGTTGACATCGACGAATAGTTAAGCGTCAGTCCAGCAAGCCAGCCAAAATGCACGAGGGTTGTTGCTATCGCTTGTCCCATGAGATAGCCTAACACCGCACCAACGATGGCGTACACGCATGCCTCTGCAAGGAAGAGGAAGGCGATATGCACAGGCGCGAGTCCGACGGAACTGTAAATGCCGATTTCACGTACCCGTTCATAAACGGCACCAAGCATGGTGTTAAGAACGATAAGTGCCGCAATCAGGATCGGTACAAACAAGTTGCCCATCCCGCTGAAACTCGTCATTCCGATACTACTGTAGAGGTATGTATCTTTATCACGCCCCACAAAGAAGTCAAGAGCAATACGGTTCATAAGCGGTGCCATAATGAGATCCAACTTATCTATTGCACCTAACAACTTTGGATCGTCTTCTCTTGGTTCCATGTTAACGGCAACGCTTCGGAGTGTCCCGCCTTGGTTCATGACCACCTCGTATGGCAGGATGGCGACACTGTCTGGTGTGAGATGGAGGTACTTTTGTAATTCACCTTCAAGCGTTTCATCGCCTGTAGCACCACGGCTTCGTTGCTGTTGCATCAACTGATAATCGACAGGTGTAAGTTCTTCGCCATCGTTATCGGTAAGGTCCTTGAAACCGATACCGAGGACACCAACGACAGTAAAGTCGGCACCGTAAACAGAGACGGTGGCTTTACCCATGTCGCTTTCGGTGATTTTGAGCAACTCTGCCATTCCTTTGGGTAACACAATAGCATAGGGCCACTCTGTCGGCCATTCGTTGGCATCTGCTGGATCAAACCATTTTCCGTATTGGAGGTATCTATTGATACCACTGACACCGGGTTCAGATTCGTTCATACCTACGAGCATGTTTGCCGCGAAGGTTAACGCTTCACCCGTGAGTTGGTGCGTCGGAGGCGATGGATCTGCTGTGTTTGCCGTACGGGTAAGTTGGACAAATGATTGGTCACCAGTTCCTGACGATTGATACCATGCGCGTGGTGCAACGACATTCCGGACGAACAGGACGGATTCTTTATCTCCCTGTTCGATAAACCCACCTTCTTCTAAAGCCTTGCGTGCTTCCGCGAGGTCAATCGGTTGTTGCCCTTGCTTGGCTAAGAGTTCGTTTTTACGTTCCAAAAGTCGTTCTAAAGCGGTGAGTGTGATTTGCGTCTTTTGCATGTCGTTCAGCACGGAGGTAAGCACCGGTTCCTCAAGTGGACGCCAATACTGGTCACGGATGAGGAGTCCAGTATAGCGCGGTGTCACTTGCGGGAGACTTGTTCTATTCGGATGCATAAACGTCCGCACAGAGGTAAATGATATGACAGTAAAGGTGAGGATTACCAACGTGCAGCATGTCAGGATCGTCCGTCCTTTCCGCTTCCGCATGTTGGAAATACCTAAACTAAATGCAGCAGCACTCGCACTCAACCTACCGACATCGGCTTTATAAACCTTACTGCCCTCTTGCCGGATCTTTTCGAGTTGCTCCTCAAATTTTCGGACAATGATACTGATGACGATAACCGTCAATGCAAGCACTACGAACGCGATCAGGATAATCACAGGTGTGGTAGTAATCTGGAATGCGGGATGAACTTGGCTTAGGAAGAAAAATACAAGTAAAAAGATACCAAAGGATCCCAAAATCTGCTTGTGAATATTCGGGAATCCGAAAATGAGCCGCTCCATAAAGTAAGCAAACGGCATGAGTAAAGCGAGATAGAACATTACACCATTAACGACATCATTACCGGTCTGTTTGACATCCGGATATGCCCGTGATTCGTAGCCCCACGCTGCACGAGCGAGTTTGAGGGCTTGCTGATAGTCGCTTTGGAGCAATTCAGTCTCCGCGCGTGCGAGATAATCGTTCGCAAATTGATGGAGTTTGTCAAGCCGGTCACTGGAAATACCAAACCGTTTATAAAGTCGTGAGCGGTTCTCATCGAGCCACCACATATCTCGGACAACGACGTACGGTGTGAGGCGAATTTGCCCGTTTTCTCGAACGACAAATCCTTCACCGGTATAGAGCGTCGGATTCTTCATGCCGCTCTTGGTTGCTTTAATGAGAAGGAGACGTTTACCAATCTGTCCGTATGCCATCCCGACTTTAATACGCGTGTTAGGTTCACTATACACGAGTGCAATGGGTTCGGCTGCCGACACACCTTCCTGCTGCCACGGTTTGGACATCCCGTACTTCTCTGGCGCACTATCGGTGAGCGCGTCGTAGACTTCGAGTTCCCGCAACGTCCGCAGATACCGCTGATCCACGAGGTCATAGATAGTTGTAGATACGCACGGAAATGTGACGACCCGACAACCGCGTCTACGAGTATTGATAGGAATTTCATTAGGAAGCAGTTTGGCACCGTAATTCCCTAAATCAGGTGCGTAGATGATGTCTCCAGAATCTGGATCGAGAATATATGCTTCGACTTCTTGTTTCCCCTTAAGACGTCGTGTGGCTCTACCTTCCATGGCTAACCCGGCAACTTCAAAATTTCCCTTGTTGTCGCCCATCACAAACAGATCTCCACGGACACCCATCATGCTCTTATGCTTCCTACGAAGTGTTATGATAGGATAGGGGACGGGTTTATTCGGTAGTGCGGACTCGCGTGCATCAAATTCAACGACATCCCCAAAGAGGTTGCAGTAGAAATTCCCGACGCGTGCCGCGGTAGGCATTTCTTCGTCTCGAAGTGCTTGGATGAGCAACGATGCCAAGGTCTGTGCTTGCTGATGGAGGTTGCCGTCTTCGTGCAAATCAACGCGTTCAATCGTATCAAGGGGTGTGTCCGTTAAAACGCGGGCATCCTCAATAGTTGCGAAAGCGATTCCGGTTTTTCCAACAAGCGTTGCGACCTCACTGTCAAAAGCAATTTTACCGGGGATGTAGGTTTTCCAAGTCTTTCCGCCGCTTGCGGAAATAGCGTTAACGAAGTTTGATTCGCCACCAAGTCCCGCGATCGAGATAAGTGTTTTGATATCCTCAATTTCTTCATCGGAGAAAGTTTCCGGATCTTCATGTCGAAGTTGGAGCATTGCGTCCAACTGCTCACGTGTACGGATGTTGTTCTTTCGATTCTTCTTTGCAGTGCGGACATCGTTTCGGATGAAACGCTCGACCTCCTTGCGGATGTAATCCATATCCTTGAGCATATCCTCAGAGGGTTCGCCTTGATTGCGCCACTGCTCAAACTGCATTTTCATTAGTCGACTCACACCGCTGAGATCGGTGAGTTTATCAAAGTGCGAACTCAGTAGCGTTTCAAGCGTCTTTCCTTCAAGGGCGGCTTTATCAGAGATCCCGTTAGCAACTGTCCATTGACGTGCCATAACGGCTTGTCGAATTTGGTCATCTGTCCACTGCCAAAGTTTACGGACGCGGACACCAAAATCAGCATCTTCGGCGTAAGCAGCAAGTTTATTGCCGATACTTGCAAACTCGCGACGTAATACAAATTCGGGTTGCTGATCGTAGAACCATCCCTTGTTGAATACCCCGAACTGATTCGATTGTGAGGAGAGGTCAATACTAATATAGAGGGAGGTATAATACCGGTTGAACAGGTCTTGAAGTGCGATAGCCGCCTCGATCTGTCCAAGCTTCCGGTTGTATTCATCGGTGTCAATGCGCAACATCTTTTCAACGCGGCTTTGAATGTTACGGAAACGTGCGTTGCGGAGTGTCAGCATGTTATCGCGTAGGAGCACTTTGGTCTCTTCATCCAAATCGGTATCTAATGTGGGTAACCGTTCAACGAGGTTTCCGAGTGCTACGATATCTGTGTCCGCACGCTTTTTGACGATCTCTAACAATTCTTTTTCGATAATGTGTGATGAGATACGGGAGCGCAATGAAAGTACCTGTTCGACTTCGTCGTCTGATAGGTAATTCTCCAAAATGAGGCGTTCTTCATCCAAGTATTCCCGCCCTAACGTTCCTGATGTCGCGATCAAGTTCTGGATGCGTGTTTGTTCCAATCGAGCGTTCCGGAGTGCAATTTCAAAGATGCTTTGTTTGTCTTTAAGAAGATCTGCTATCAATATAGCAGCATCAACAGCGTCTTCAGATTCGTTTAATCGCTGTCGAAGTTGGGTGTCGATAGTAGTGAGGCGTTCTATCCCGGCTTTCGACAAAAACTTGCCGCCATAGATCAGAGAATCACCGCTTGGTTTCCCCATCGGCGTTTCCTTGAGTTGCCGAATGCTACCTTTGATCTCATCTTCAATGGGTTGGCTGTTAGGTATTTGTGCCAGAACCTTTTCAAGGAATTGGATCTCTCGTTGAATCGCGACTTCTTGGGAATCGTTGGCATCACGTAAAACACTGCGTGCTTCTTTCGCTTCGTTGAGTGAGTGTAGGTCGAGATGCCGGTCGAGTATTTTCTCAGGGGTCCACATCAGGGCAAATTTGCGTTTGTCACTCATCTCCCAGTTTGCAAGTGTATTGTTAAGCAATTCGATATCAGGGATGAGTTCTTGTGGAAGGTCTCCCGGTATTGGAATTTGCCAGTCTGAACCCTGTTGCACCGGAATAAGGTATGCCTCATTTGGGTGCGTGTTATATTCGTCGGCCCTGCCGGTCTCTATAGCGTGAATGAGTTTCTTTACCGCCCATGTATCAAGACGAGCAATCGGTAGCCCAAGCGTCTCAATTAATTCGCGCTGCGCGGATCGGCTCGTATCGAGTGCCACAGCGCGAACCTCAGCTAACCTACCGACAATATCTCGGAGGAAATGTGTCGTTTGCAGAGCCTCTTTCTTCGAGCGAGCAAGATTTGCTAACAACCGACTCTTCTCTTCGCCTGTGAAGCCTTGCTTTTCACGTTTTCGATTCCTATCTGCCTGCTTCTTCTGGCGTTCTGAAAAGTCCCGCTGTTGCTCCGTAAGGGATTCAATCTCAGACCGCGTTTCTGCCAAGCCATCCAGTGTCGTTGTGAGAGAGTCCAAATCAGACTTTACGTTATGTATGCCGTGGAAAAAGTCGGCAGGGAGATCAACGAGGACGCTCCGATCAATGGAGAGTAGGAGCCTTCTGCCCAATTCTTCAAATTCGAGGACATCTGTAGAAAGCCCACGGCGAAGTCCATGCATCGTTGGTGTACCCGGGGAATCAGTGGCAGAACCGACAATATCTTGCCCAATACCTTCCATGAAGGCACGCATGCCAGCAAGCCCTTGGAAGTGTCCATCAACTGCGACAAAGAGGACAGAATAGCCAGGTCGATATTGCGGCTGACTAAAAAGGCGGGCAAGTTCCATGAGGGTCGCGATACCGCAAGTTGGATCAGCACCGGGTGCCATTGCGGGGACAACGGACATGGAGTCGTAATAAGCTGTAAGCACGATGAGTTCATCGCGTAAGGTAGGATCTCCACCTTCCAAAAATCCACGTATATTTTGCCCTACGCGGCGTTCCCACGTCATCTTACCTCTGACACGAACGTTAACTTGATTACCCTGAGCGTGTTGTTCTTCCAACAAATCCGTTAGAACAGCAGCATCTTCTTTGGATATCCAGAATCGCGGTATGTTGGCAGGAACGGTACCGAACTTATTTTCTGCTTCCCCCCGGATGGTTGTTTCGGGTTGGATAAAGATGACGGCGGTGCCACCGAGCATTGCCGCATTGATATAACGAGTGCTGGAGTTAAAATCGAGAAGGACTATTGCCCCTTTTGGGATAAAGATGTGTGATTCACTCGCGGCGACAAACTCGCCGGATTCATCGACTTCCCCATTGTTGTTGTTGTCAATTCCATCAGTAGCATCACCTGGAGTTTCGTCTGTCCAACCATCAGCATCGTTATCAATGCCATCTGTTGCCCACCCAAGGATTTCAGATAGCAGCGGAATTTCACCGTATTCATCAATGGTGCCATCCTCATCATTATCAATGCCATCGGACGCTTTTTGAAGGTGTTCATTGAGGATATCATCGGTGATACTGGCTTCGGTGATACGGTAGCGTCGGGCGAGCGTTGTGAGCGTATCACCGTCTTGGAGTCTATACCAGAATCCGCCAATGTTGGTGCCGTTGAAATCGGCAAGTTCGCTATCATCGCCGTAAAGGAGGGGACCAGATAAACCCCCTGTTGGAATAAACACTGTGCTTCCTTCGACGACTGGAGTCGCCAGGAATTTGTTCCGATCATCTGCGCGGATAGTCGTCTCGTCAACTTGGTAACTTTCTGCGATGTCTTCGAGTGTTTCCCCTGCTAACGCAGTATGTTTAATACCGTCTGCTAATAGGGAGGTACGTACAAGGTTCGGCCAGAGTGGAGTGAGTTTAAAGGTGTGTAGTAGGTTGGCTTCTGGGGAGAGTGCTTCAATGACACTGTCACCGTGGTCGATCGGCACAGTGACCGAGAAATCACGGCTTTCCACGTTTTGCAAGCCGATCTCGACGAAACGGTCAAAAATGTATTTACTGCCACTCGCAGCTTGTGGATAGCCGGTTACTCGACTGTCGAGGCTTGAGAGGCGTGCAATGTCCTTTCGGAGGTTGCCAATAGAGAGGTCATCCCGAATCTGAATGGCTGCAGATTTCAGGTTTCCGGTACTGGAAACTGCTTGTGCATATGCAGTATCGGGTAGTTGTCCAGTGACAAGCAAAACGGAAAGGAAAAACATTAATACATTTGTTACTGCACTAAAGCGTCGTAAGCGGCACTCGTGCCTACTTTGAATTTTCATGTTGTGAAGTCTCCCGCCTTTTTCTGGTTTTTCAGATTTTCTCCTCGGTGCGCAATTGGGTATTTCTGAGAGGGTCCGCGAAAAACAGCGCGCGAAGATAATACATCCCCAGTTTCCGCTCATTCTTACAAGGTAGAATGCAGTTTATATATCTTTTTCGCGTTGGCTCCGTTATTCTTTAGGTTCGGTGGTCGTGTTTATGCTGCCTCTTTGTAAGTGCTGATCAGTAACATACGCGCATGAAGTCGTCGATTTTCACTATAAATTCCCATTTTTGGAGCCTGCTGGCGTAATTTTACCAAACAGTATGTATATTGTATATTATTATTGCAATTTTTGTCAAATTAAAATTTGCATTTAACGCTTTTTGAGGTTAAAATATATTTAACGCTTTTGCCTCTCATCGAAGCAGAATTCTCTTCAAACTGCATTTCACTGCAATACTGCAGCAATACTAAAAAATTTAGAAAAACTCAGCGGCACTCTAACAATAATTTCGCTGTCTGATGTTAAGGAGCCAAACGTGGGCAAAGAACCAAAAGACGCGAACACGGATAAAGTCGTCTCACGTATAAAACTACGTCGTCGTGAACTGAAGTTAACACAAACAGAGCTTGCAAAGGTGGCAAATCTAACGCCTGCTGCGATCTCTCAATTTGAATCAGGAGCCCGAAAACCCTCGTTTAAAACACTTTCAAGTCTTTCCGATGCTTTAAAAGTCACTACCGATTACCTACTTGGAAAAGCCGACAAAAGCTACGATGATCTCTTAGCCGACCCAAAGATTAGTGCTATGTTCAAGGGGATGATGGAATTTACGGAAAAAGACAAGGAAACGCTCTACGAGTTCTATGAATTTCTTAAGATGAAAGCGAAAAAATCTTCGACTACATAGTGGATTGTTTGGTGTTGAATGAAATCTAACTGGGTCTGCGAAAATTCGGTTCTGTTAGTAAAAAGATCTAGGGAACATCCAGGCAAGATACGGTTTAAATTTAAAGATTTGGACAGAGACAGATTTTCCCGAAATTTTGACGATTTTCTAATAACAGGTGCGCCTCACCCGCACGATGGAGCGGTAAAATCCTGTCGATAATAGGTTCCAATTTTCCTTGTCCAGCGAGATCAATAAGCGTTCGAAGTTCAGAAACTGTGCCGAGGGCGGAACCCATCACTGTTAGTTGCTTTTGGTACATCTTTCGGATGTTAATTGTTCCAATATTGCCTGTCGTCACACCGCACGAGACGAGCCTTCCATTTTTAGCGAGACTCGCGATACTCTGATCCCAAGTTGCAGCCCCAACATGCTCAAGGACAACATCCACACCTCGTCCGTTGGTTACATCAAGTACGACTTCCGAAAAGTCTATGTCTGTGTAGTTAATGGTAACATCTGCCCCCATTTGTCGTGCGCGTTCAAGTTTCTCATCGCTGCTTGCTGTGGCAAAAACTCTGGCACCTGTTAATTTCGCGATTTGCAGTCCCGCACTTCCGACACCACCCCCTACGCCGAGAATTAAGACATCGTCCTCAGGACGAAGTTGTGCACGCGTCATTAGCATATGCCATGCTGTGAGATACGCTATCGGCATTGCCGCAGCGTGAACAAATGATAGGGTTTCCGCTGGCATCTGAATAGCGTTTTGGGAAGGGGCTTTTACGTATTCCGCGTATCCACCATTTGTTTGGAAGCCAATGAGTTCTTGTGTGTCACACAAGTTTTCGGCACCGCGGTGGCAGTCACTGCAGATACCACACGGAATGCAGGGTGCGAGAACGACTCGATCCCCGATCGCAACACCGTGGACTGCGTCACCAATCTCGGTTATTGTTCCAGCGATGTCAGAGCCGAGTATGTGTGGCGTATCTCCCCGACGGAGTTTCGCTTCTATCTCAGGACGGTTCCGCCGAGCATGAATATCCAGATAGTTAACCGCACAGGCTTCGACTTTAACCAGCACCTCATTCGTATCAAGCGTTGGTTTGGGTACGTCTGTGTACTGAAGTACTTCTGCGCTGCCCTGTTCTGAGAAAACAATTGCTTTCATTTTTCTAACGGTTGACTCTGGGCTTCGTTCCACGATGATTTCTGGTGAATTCCAACGGGGTTGAACAGTTTGAGAACTTTTTCAGTACGCACAGGAAAACGGGCACTAAATGAAGCAAACTTTCTGATTCACACTATGATTAGCAGTTTAACACCGATGTAACTCATCGAAGCAATCAGAAAGCCCTAATATCTGTAATTCTCTGGAGATATAATTAAGAACAGCCTTTTCCAATGCCGACGGATAAACGACTCCGTGCTGCTTGGCAATATCCGGTCCGTAGCGTTGCATAATCGCTGCTAACCGGAGGTGTGCTTTTGCAATGCCTTCTCTATTAATACTTGGCATTGTTAGGGCAGTTTCGACTTCTTCTCTGAGAACTTGCGGCACAAAAGCATTAATGTTTTTTGCGCCTCTGTCTCTCTCGTTCCGGCTCCCTATAATGAGGACTTCTGTCAGCGACATCACAGCAAATGTGGTACCCATAAATCCTGCAATGCACTCCTCACGTCCTAAGACTGTAGGAAGGATAACAAGCACACGCCAAAACTCGTTGAAATGCTGTTTTAGTACTGAACTAACATCTTTTGATTCTTGGTCTCTATACGTTTCCTTGAATTGAATACATCCTTCAGTGGCAGATAGGACGCGAACTTTAGTACGTTCAAGGGTAATTGTATCTCCTGTATGTAACCAGACATCAACTCGTAAGCCTGCTGTGGTGATGCAGGTCATCATCTGTCCAGGAAACGTGTCTTTGAAGAGAACCAACGGTTGAATATCGGATAGCCAAGATTCTAATCCGTGTTGGAAAGTTTCTTTATTCTCTTCGGCGACCAATAGATGAATGTCAATATCTGAATATCTGTCGGCAGTGCCTTTTGCGAAACTCCCTTCAAGCCATGTCCCTAATACGCGCACGTCCGGTGCTGCTTTATCTGCAAATGCTTTCAGATATTCTTGATGCATTTCCAATCCTTTGCAGCAAATTGCTCAGACATGCGTCGACATGGCGCGGAGATCTATCCGTAGGCACCGTGATTGAGAAAACCGAGTAGTCGGCGTAGACGAGGACTCGCATCTTTGTGCACAGACTCCGGCATATTATAGTTCATAAACGGATAGTATTTATGCCCAACAAGACGGCGCCCGTATGTCACTTGTGTAATATATCGGATGCGCTGGGTCTGGTTCGGACCCCCGCGATGCCAGACCTGATTGTTGAACATGATAACACTTCCCGCTTTTCCGAGATTATACTGAACTTTGTCCTCCCACTCCGTTCCTTCTATCGGATTCGGAGGCGATGCGCCGAAGAGATGTGAACCCGGGACGACCTCTGTGCCACCATGTTCAATTTCAGTGACATCGGTGAGGTAATAATTCGCCGTAAAAAGCAGCACCGGCAGTCGGACGTTCTTTGGGGGTTCACCCTCGGTCACGATGTAGTGAGGGGCATCATCTTGATGCCACGATGTAATTCCACCGCCAGGGAACGTCTGAAACGAATTGTTATGAATGACGTGACAGTTTTCTGCCACGAGTGCTTCCGCGAAGGAAACAATCGGTTCAAGGTCGAACAAGCGACGATTCGCTTCGCTATGTTCAAACATCCGATGGCTTAAGTGCATACGACGCTCAGGACCTCCACCGTTTAAGTCATTCGGATCGTTTTTAAGTGCCCATTCTAAGTCTTGTCGAAGTTGCGCGCAGTGATCAGGTGTCAAGACATTTTGCAAAAACAGACAGCCTCGCTGGTGAAATGTCTCTACCCATTCTTGGATTTGTGCCTCGCTGACGACCTGATCTGCCAAGTAGGTTGTTTGTGCCATTTTTCTACGCTCCCTCAGTCAAAGTTGGTAGATTCATCGAGAAAATAAGAAAATTCCCGTTAAAATAGTGTTGAAGAACAAAAACTTCCATTTGAGCAAATAGCCTTGTGCAGTTCATTGCCGTGAAGACAATTTTCATTTGACTGTGCAAACGATTCTGATCGGCCTCGCTATGACATGGAACCCCAAAGTTCAATGTATTATCTCGGATTTGAGGATATTGATTCGGATTCAGAATATTCGCACCCGCTTTAACTTCTGTCATAATACGAAAACGTAATCGTACTGAGGCATCGTCTACATTTCTTGTTTTGCTAAAGGTTTGTTGTTCACTAAACAACCCCAGCAATTTCTGTCTCATTGATGCTGACAAAGTTTCTCCAAGTTCGTTTAGCCGCTCTTCTAAAGCTTGAGCGAATGACTCTGAAATTAATGTTGAAACCGGGACTGTCTCGAAAAACTTTCCGTGAGTCAAGCAAACTTTCACGTTTGACTGTTTTCTACCCCGAATTAAATAAAAAACCTGGCGAATAGGTAAGGAAAGTATGTCATTGCCTGCCTCTTGCATCTGTGTTCGGATGATGTTTTCCCGGCCTGCCGTTAACTTCTCGATGTCCTTTTCACCTGTTGGAATTGTTGAATTGAAAGAAGCAACCCCGTAAGTTTTGCTATCTTTGAGTTCAATCAATTCCCCACCAGTAAACTGTGAATCACCACAATTGAGTTTAATGGCTAAATCGGGAAATTTTCCCTTGTTAATACAAGAAAGCATTTGCTCATCAAATGGAAAACTTTCAAGTCTACTTTTTAAAAGGAGTTCCTCTTTTTTTGGCATAAATCAGCGAAGAAGTGATAAATTGAATAAGCCATCTATTGGTTTGACTCAAGAAAAGCCATCTGTTTGCTATCAGTTTCGGCGGAGGACGCGGATTTTCTGTTTAACCCACGGGCTCCCCAAATGGTTTCTAGGTCCGGGGTACAGGCATAATCCTTGAAAAAGCGCGAAACATCATCTGATTTTCTCTGTTCAGCAAGTCTGTTTTGAATAACCGCGACGTTGTGTGAGTCGAGTTCGATTCCTATCGAGCGGCGCTTTAATTGTTCTGCGACAACAAGCGTTGTTCCTGAGCCTGCGAAGGGATCGAGAACGACATCTCCCGGATTTGTAGAAGAAAGGATAATCCGGAGGAGCAATTGAGTAGGGCTTTGTTGTTTGTGCAGGCGATTGCCTTCTCCATCGCGCAGGGCTTCATCGCCTGCAAAGTAACCAGCGGTTAATTCGCGGATATCATCCCACACGTCGGTAACGAACATACCATTCTCGCGCGCGTGCTTGTAACCTACCGGCAGAGGCGGATCGATGCGCAGCCGGTGGAAAATACGCGGTGTTTTACCCTTCGTTGCAAATGTAATGATTTGATAGTGTTTGCCGAAACGTTTTGACCCCGGTATTGCCGAGGTTTTCTTTTTCCAGATAATTAGATTTTGAAAAGTCCATCCGGTATCATGTAAGCACCGCAGCACAAATTCCGTGTTTTTTTCTCGTTGCATAAAGTAAATTGCACCGCCCTCGGCAGTCAAAGCATACACCTTTGCACAGATCTCGTGCATCCACCTCCAATATTTCGCTGGAGGCAAATTGTCATTCCACATATTATATGCTTTGTCTTGGTTGAAAGGCGGATCAAGAAAAGATAGATCTATTTTGGATTCAACGCGCCTACTATCTAATGCAGTCGTGCAATTTTCATGGAGGACGATGCAGTTTTTTTTAAATGAGTTAGCCATGATTTTTACGCATTCCCGAAATTATACAACTGGGATTGACAGACTCACCGCTCGCGCGGGCATGTTTGGACAGAAGACCGGAAGACCAAAAGCAAAATGCTGCTCCAACCTTTCGGTCTTTTCAACATCTAGTAAAGGAAACGTGAGTTCAACGAATAGCACTTAGCCCATCGCTGCGGCGACGATAATGCCGAGTGAGATGAGAACGCCCGCAACCGCAATACCAGCAGCGGTGTTGTTTTCTTCGGCAATCTGACGGTTTAAGTCGTACGGGGTCGCCATATCGAAGACTTTGTAGCCTACCATCAGGATGATTAAACCGACGATACTGAAGACAATACCTTCAATGATAAAACCACCTAAAACTTTGAAATCTATCATCGGACCGTCTCCAGACGCAGCCGCGTCAGATTGCGCAACGGCGTTATGTGAAAACAGGACAAAGGCAGTAATTGCTACAGTAACCAAGGTGAGCGTGGTGAATACAATTTTTTTAGCCATTTGGGAATCTCCTTATTTGCGGTTGGAATTATGAAAGTTCCATCCGCGCGTATATCCGCCTTAACGTAACGGCACACGGCGTGTGCCTACTACTATGCCAAAAGTTCAAACTGCACATCCGTGGCGGTGTGCTGGTACTTTACCAATATAGCGTCCTTATCTTCTATATAAAGCCATCCGGATTCGACATCTTCAAGCGTTTGCACACTCGCAATCTCGATTTCTGCATATTTATCCGGTATGTTGACGGATTCCGAGTCGTCAACCGATGTATCCGCATCGGTAGTTGAGGGCTCATCCGGGCGTGATGAAAGCTGATAGCGTGCCCGAAGTGCTTGTGGCGCGCGTCCGTAACCAGCGATAAGGGTGTAACTCGTTTCGTTAACGGCATAACTGAGTTGCCAGTTCAGTTGACCATTGTTGGTTAAGGTAAGTCCGTCTACCATTGCCCCAGAGCTGAGGTGTATCTCCCCGGTGATAGCAGTTTTAATTCCTGGATCGAGCCCTCGGAGTGTATAAACGTTCACCATAATATCCTCGGGATTCAAATGTGGTCCCTTGCCTTCGGTACAGAAACCATAAAATCCATCCGGATAGGTGCCTTTGAACTCACCGTCTTCCCACTGTTGGTACATCGCACTTACTGTAGTACCCTCAGCAATTTGAAGCCATCTGTCATCGTCGGTGTGCCGGTTCAAGCGTTGTAGGTAATACGCGAGAACTAATCCGTTCCATTGAACGGGGACACCGAACCAAGGATGCGTGTAGAAAGATGTCCCGAAAACGGGTATTGAGGCGAACTGCATACCGGGTCGGTCTGGGAGATGCCAATGGTAAAGGAATGGCAACGCTGTTGCCGCCCAATACGTTGCGCGTTTGAGATATTTTTTTTCTGCTGTTAGTTCGTAAGCCTCAACATAGGCGCCGATCGCATGCGCAGCCGCGAGAACGTCTGGTTGATACATTGGGCATTCCCACATTTGTGCCCCGCGTGGTAGGGAGAATTGCTGAGTGAACTCAAGGGCTTTTAAACCTGCTTCACGCGAAGTTTTATTTCCGGTAATCCGAGCATGTTTAAGGAGTAGAAGTGCTGATTCGGCACAGGTGCCAAGTACTGCTTCACCTACCTTTCCGAGGGAAGTAGTTTTCGCGTTTGTCGGTTGCCACCGCCAACTTCCATCCGATTCTTGTGTGGCAATGCGTTGCTGCGCTTCTTCTTCCATGTAAGATAATGCTGCCTTGATATTACCGATATAGAATGGGAATTCCCATCTTAAAATATGGCACGAACCGCGTGCGGCCAAACTGCCTGCTCCAGATTCGGTTGTGGTGTTTTTGGCTATTTCCAACACCCGTTCCTTCACATGCTCCTCTTTTGTAGCAAGGTAGTCGTACCAAAGGAGGGTGCCGAAGCCCGGTTCATTGTGAGGTGTCCAGTCTACGCAGTGACGGGATTTTCGAGTGACTGCGTCCCATGTTGTCTGCATAAATCCATGTCGCGAAAGTAAAACCTCTTCCTCATCGCTACGGGGTGATGATAATGGTTCAGGAGCACCGTAGGCATCGTTCCAATGCGCTATGGCATCTAAGATAGAGGCATTCCCATCCACGATGATTTCAGTTTTGATGGACACCGAACGCGACGGCGTTAATGGATACGGGATAGAAGCCTCTGTCTGGTTTTCTGGAACCCATGCTGGCACAGTTGGGACGAATACACCGAGGGCATGGTTTTTCTGGTACTGATGCCAATTAGGCGAAGCGAATACTGCAGAGAGCATCTGATTCTCACCATCCCAAGTTTGCAGAGGATTCCAGATGATACCGACTACTGATTTCTGCATCTCTACTGCCATGACTGGCACTGTAATTTTATAGGGGTGCGGGACAAGACGGTTGTCGAACGGTGGGGCTGCGTCCCGTGTGCTTGAAGAACGTTCATCGTTTTCCAAGAATTCGAGCCCGGGGAAAAGTGCTGCCGTTTTCCTCTCGCGATTGCGTCCTTGCCCTGCATAAAGCATCGGACCCCGAAAAGCGAGCAGTTCTCTGTTCCCATCCGTTTGCAACTGATATTCCGTTTTCACTCGCGTCGCACTTTCACCGAGCGTCCATTGCATCTCATAGGTCCACTCAACACCATCTACATCTCTATCCGAGCCGCTTAGACGGACAATTGATTCCCCTTGATTATTCCCAGCAAGTTGATAATCTGTAGGCGAAAGTTGCGATGTCTGACGGTTTTGTGATGCATCTAAATAAACAACCTCGGAAAGTGCCGGACAGGTTGCTACCTGCTGGTAGTTACCACCTTTTGCCGCAAAGATTATGTAGTACTCAAACCCTCCCTCAACCTCTTCGTCAAGGAGATGAGTTTCTTGGTTGTTTTTATTCTCGGTTCCACGGACAAAAACAATACGAAGATGTCTATTCCCCAGCACAACGCTACCATTTTCCGTGTAGGTGTGCAATTCTTTCATCACCTTGGCGGTGAGTTTAGGTGGCTCAGGGAGAACCGAAGTGCTTTCTTGAACTGTTTGACGTTCTTCGCCTGCTGAAGTTTGACATTTGAGCGAGACAGAGAGTGAAGCTATGGTCGGATTTGGAAAACGGCGGGCTATCCAAAAGACGGAGGCTTCTTCACCCGGTTCGATTTCTTTAATGGTTTGTCTGGGGCGTCCACGCCGTAGTTTTATGCCGTTGATAGAAATTCGCGCTGTGTCCGCTTTACCAAGTGGCGCGGTCCCGATATTCCGAAGTGTGCATTGCACTTCAAAATCTTCGCCCGCAGCGACAACTGCAGCTGTCGCACCTACGTTGACAATTTCTAATTTCGGCTGTGCCGCGTAAAGCGATATTTTAACAGGAGGCTCCTCTGATTCGTGTGACTCAAGACAAATGTTCACTAAATCGGAAACGGTTGTTGACGTGGATTGACTAAACTCACGTAGTTGCATCGTGTCGTTGCTGGCGTGTAAGATAGCAATTCCACATCGTAGTTCCGGTTCGGGGGCTCTTTTTCCTTTCCGAAGACGCGTCTGTTTGAGTTTGCGTAACTGCGGTTTACCCCACAAAGCCCACGCGTAATTACTATTACCTTCTATGTTGCATTCCGTCAAGAATGAGACGACGATCTCTTTACCAGCGTAGGACGTAAGTTCGATACTTTCTTCTACCCACTGGGATTCAGTTGATACAGATTCAAAGCATCTTTCTGGTGTAGCTTCTAAGTCTGTATTAAGAAGATCGAAGATTTCGATGGCGAACTTTACGCCACCAGGTTTTCGGTCCACATCGTCAAAAACAACACCGTCCCGTAATCCGGTGGAGAAATGTAGAAAGAGTTTCTCTTTTTCATTGACATCTGGAAGTGACAGCGTGTAGTCGATTTTTGCGGTTTCGGTTGGAGTCGGATGTTCAAAGATAGCGGGTTTTGTCACGCCACCGGAACAATCTGTTCCGCTGACGGATACCTGATCTGTCCCGGAAACAGTACTTTGTCCAAACATTTCCACGAAGTCATAAATCTCTTCAATAATGCCGAGTTCTAACGGCGTTGTTTTTTCCTCTGCTTCGGGGACCGTTGCTTCTGTTTCGGTATCGTCGCTTCCGTCTGTTTCCTGCGTTTCAGTTGCTACGGCTTCAACATCGGAAATCTGTGCGTGCTGCGCTATAGCACCCTCACTTTTCTGTTCAGATATTACAATCTCTGTTGGGAGTTCTGTCTCACCTTCGGGAACAGGATCGGTGTCTTCCGATGACTCAGTTGTTTCATCATCGGACGGCGCGAGATTGGCGATCTCGACAACAGCTGTTTCTTCTGCACTGAGTGTATCGGGGATATCGTCCCCGCTGACGTGAGTCTCTTCGTCTATAGAGATGGGTAAGACCTCGATGTCGGGTTGTATTTGAGGGCTGTCATCATCTATAGCGACAAGCGGCGCATCGTCTTCAGAGGGTGTTTCCTGCGACTCAGACGGCGCGTCGGTGTTTTCGATGTCCGAGGGCTCAGAAACCAGGGTATCGGAGCTATCTGATGCTGCGGATTCAGCATTGTTCGTGGAACTATCATCAGTTGCGACTTCCGATTCCGTTTGGTGTTCATTATTCTGCTGTGCATCGGAAACCGATGGATCGGTCTCTTCCTCTGTATTTCCGATGCAAGCGGCTAAAAACTGTTGAAAACCGGTGAGCATTTTTTAATTATTCCTTGCGGTTCGGTAAGCTGGGTTAAGGATTTGATGTGCCTTTCCGTATATTCGCCTTCCACTTCGTTTCAGGCTAAGTGCTTTGGCTTACGACCGGCTCCATTTCTCTTTCATTTGCTTCATTTCTTCGTTGAGCACGAGTTCCACCGAAGGGGTCTGTGCAGAAGCCTCAATCTGCCATGCTCCAGATTCATCCTTCAGTACCGGCTTGCGTTGCGCAACGGGCAATATACCAAAGGGCGCGTGCGGCTCAATTTGGTACCAGTATGCAACGGAGGATGTTTCGTTACTGAGGTGATTGCCGTGTCCGTGCTCTATTGTAACCCGGATCTCTTTCTCAAAACGGATCGGGTTTTCGATGTGATAGACATAGGAGGTCTGGTAACCGTCGGTGTTATTTTCATGGATAGAGGAACCGTTGTGTGCAAACGCGTTCTCTTGCATTCCCCAGGCTTGGTTAAGGTAATCTTCTGAACCTGTGCCGTGCAGATCTGGGGGCCACTTATAGCCATCGACCCAGATCATATCATCGCCTTCACCCCACCATGTGCCTTGAAAGTTAGTGATCGACAGGTTGCAACCGATATAGTGCCCTCTGCCTTCGGCGGACAGAATCAGATAATTGTTGTCCCACGCGAGCCGTTCCGCATTGATAATATTGGCTTCTGGGGTATTCACAGTAATTTCATGTCCCCATCCATCACACGGGTTTTCACGATGGAATTGGGCATGGAAATAGGCAATATCATCACCGTGTGGTTCGGTGTACTGCTCATAGTCGATATAGAAGTATTGACGGTGGGTTGTATCACCTTCGTTGACGAGTTCAATCCTTGCGCTGCGGTTAAAAGGCATCTGCAAATAGCAATTGAGCGCGCACCCTGTGTTGAACTGATTGTTCTGGTGCGTGGAGGCAGAGAATGGGATGGAATCATAAGAATTAACGATTTCGTTGCCGATTCCAAAAAAGTCACCTAACGGACAGAGGACACTCGGATGCTCCTCATCGTCCCAAAACATTCGGATCAGTACGTTTCGGTAACCGTTTGGCTGCGTCATCCAGATGTGATTGATACAGCCGGGTCCTTGAAGGTCTGCGATAACACGGGTTTCGCCGGGTTCGACATTCCATGCATCGTTATTTCTGCCTGTTATATCCCATGAAGAAGCGCGTAACGAACGTGCTTTTTTAACGCGCGTCAGCGATGACAATAATCCGTCAACGTAAGTCATAAGTCTTGTTTCCTAATATACATCACGCTGCACTTATGTGCAGCGTTCAAAAAGTTGTTCCTTACTATACAATTATAGCATATACTACCAGAAAAGCAACAGAAAAATTGGATCGTTCTGTTATTCTATTTCTTCGGACAGAGAGTTTTCCAAAGTGTATGTCTATTGCTTTTTCTGAAGAATAAATCTCAACTGTAGAGTTTCTGCTGCATAGTTGTCAAGTTCGCCGGTGTTTTTTCTCGGTGCAGATGCTGCTGGTTCGAAATTAGTGACGAGTGCTTCTAACATCGGTTTTCTATTAGATTCCTTTGCACCGACATGATAAAAATGTTTTCTCGTGATGACATTAAATTCTGACCATAAATTCAGAATCTCGGGATTTTCTCTATGTTCGTTGCTATGCCAGGTTGAAAGGATGAACTGCGCTTTTGTTGTTTTCAAATCTTGATAGAGCAATTTTTCGTGTGTTTTATTTCAAGTGTTAAAGTAATCGGTATGTCGCCCTGCATAAGGTGGATCACAGTAGATGAGGTCGGTCTCGGTTGCACCAGACAGAGTGATGCGAAAGTCCTGATGCAAAAAAGTCCAGTCGCTGAGGCTAGCACGTTTGGCGACCCATTCTACCTGATTCACAATTTTGGTGACGTACGCTTTAGAGAAACGTTCCGGCTTATGTCCGAACGGCACATTAAACTCGCCTTTCCTATTGAAGCGGAGGAGCCCGTTAAAACAGGCGCGGTTCAAAAACAGAAAGTCTAAAGGAGACTTTCCTACATTAAATCGTTTTCGGACTTCATAATAGTAATCTGCACCGTATTTAGCTAAGTTACTTCCTTCTGATTCGAGGAATTCCCGGACAATAATCGGAGTTATTGTGCCTTGGTTTATTCCCTGATAGAAGGAAATAAGATGTGGATTTGTATCGCAGAAAAGTGCCCTGCGCGGTTTGAGGTTAAACCCGACGACCCCCGACCCCATGAATGGTTCAATCCAAACTCCTTCTCCGTTCCATTGGCGAGTCTCTGCTATTCATGCAACCAATTTGCTTTTGATACCTTGGCACTTTATCGGTGGAATAAGGACCTTCATTTTGAGCGTGCTTTCCTTTGTGAGGCGCGCGGAACAACAAGACTTGTATCTCCGCCTCTATAGACGACGAAATCATGCAGATTTGTAATCTTTGTCGTTTTGCCCGTATCATCCTGCACGGTAATCTTCCCGTAATTCATCCAATAGTCATCAAACCAATTTTCGCCTAACAACCTAAACATACCGTTGCCTGCCAGAATGTCAGCGATTTTATTGATACTACCTATGTTTGCAGTATTACCACTGAAATTGTATAAATCCTCCGGTAAATATCAATGAAACCTTTGATCGTCCACTGTCCATCAGCAGTACTAACGTACGCATTGAGCGTTTTAACAAATTCATTCAATTTCGTGCTAAATACGCTCTTTATTGTTTCTTGCATAAAATCGGTTCACCCAAAAATTAGTGACTCTGAATCGGTTAGACAAATATCGTTGTTAAGAGTACTTTACTACTCGACCGGTTCCTCTGTAGATGACCAGATATCTTCCCACATCTCCTCTTCGTCGGATATCCGGGAAGGGATCTCCTCGGCAATTTCCCAGGATTTCTGCCCCGGTTTCAAAGGGTTCCAACGTTCTAAAGCAAACAAACGAATCGCCTCCAATCTTTTTGAAATAGAAGTTGTATCCCATTGTCCTGTTTCATCATGCAGGAAATCGCTCAATTCGTTTTGTGCCATGAGTGGTGCTCTGCGAAAATACCTTTGATTTTTATATGGAAAGTTCTAATTCGATTTGCTGGCATTCGCAGAGATAGGATCAATTGTCAAATTCCCAATGCTGTGGAGATAATCCTCCTTAAATTCTGGCGAGGCAAAGTCGGTGGTTGACAGGATCGAATTGTCTTCAACAACTTTGCTCTCCTTGGGGTTTTGCGGGATGATGTGTTCCATTGAAAATTTTGACTGCGGGTTGTCGTTGGTAAATTCGACGTAGGGCATCTCGGAATAACCATCTATATCTCTGAGATAATTCTCGTATTTCCAAAAGAGATATCGCTGCTCGTTTAGGTTCACATCAGAGTGGAAGGAAGGTGATTTAAGAGCGCGTTCAAAAGCAATATCGCCGCAATACCAGTCCACAAATTCTTGGAGTTCCGTGACAAGTCGCTGGAAATTCCCATTGAAATCCCGCGCTAGTCCGTAAAGGAACTCACGCCCTTTGTCTGCTCTGGATCCGATAATACTGAGGCGAAAACAAATAATTTCCACTAATTGTGCGATCCGTTTGAAATTATCCTTGCCATCCGAGTCGTCCAATTTGTAGGTTTTGATAAGCAGAGGGTAGAATGTCGCTTGGCGGCTAAGGGCAAATATGTCAAGAAGATAAGACTCACGACTTATAAACAAGGTCCTTGTGAATTCAAAACTCTCTTTTAATTCCAGACTGTACTGGTTTATGAACGCAGCTGCTTCTACGGTGCTATTCGCATTGATTAGTCCGTTCACCTTTTGATCGTTTTCTGTCCGTTTTGCAATTCCTGCCTCCATGCTTAATCTAACTTTCCACGGCGGCACGCATCTTTTCCAACCCAATGCGTGCGACTTCTGCGGGATCTTGCTCCCAATAGCTTGGATTGAACAATTCTAATGAGATGACACCTTCATATCCCGCGTCTTTCAGCATAGAGATCATCTGTCCGAGATCGAGAATACCGTCGCCTGGGTAAACCCTATCAGCGTCTGTTTGTTCCGCACGCGCAGGTTCGGCAGGTGCGTCATTGAAATGGAACACAGCGATTTTTTCGCTGGGGATGTCTCGCATATCGTCTATTTCGCCACCACCGCGATAGATATGGAACGGATCAAGGACAATCGTGCTATCTGGGTGGTCTGCGACTTCCATCACTTCCCACGCATGCTGGACTTGATTGACACCGTCAACGAAACCGAGAAATTCCATAGCAGGTTTAACGCCGAATTCGCGTCCGAGTTCAAGCAATTCTCGGTAATTCTCGCCACCTAATTGCAGGTCTGCGACTTCACGTGGTGGACTTGAAACGATATAGGTTGATCCAACGGCGGCGGCTTGTGCCATGCGTCGTTTTGCCTCTTCAATCGCTTCCTGATGTTCGGTGCCTGTTGTGTTGAGCCAGCCGTGCAAGGCGATAACGCTGGGCACTGAAAGCCCGTGATCATCGAGTGCTTTTTTGACCTCCGAGAGAGATCCACCCTGTTCCTCGTAAGCCGTTAAGTCGTCATTCCATAACTCAATTGCTGTATAGCCGGTTTCGGCAGCGATCCGAATCTTATCCATGAGTCCGGCTGGACGGATTGTGCTTGTATTTAAGCCTAATTGAAATTGTGCCATGCTTTTTGGCGAAGCTTGCAAGCCAAAACTTGCTCTTCGAACCCCCCTTATTTGTCCAACAAGTTTTTAATGAACCGGACATCTATGCGCGCGAGGTCGATGACAGTGTCCACAGGCTCTCCACTGTATTCGCTGTGGAAGCTTACGGGACCTGAAAAACCGATTGTTTGTAGCGTATCTACTGCCGTTTCCCAGTCAACGAACCCTTTTCCCATTCGGACGACGCTGCCGCCGCGCATACCGGGCGAGCGCGCCAGATCCTTGAACGCCATAACTGCGAGATGCGATTTGACGATATCCAGTGCCATGTTGATCGGTTCCCCGACGATGGACAGGTGTCCTGTATCGGCAAAAACACCGACATGTTGCGCGTCGAAACCTTTTACGAGGTTCATCACTGCACACGAATTCAGTCCCATGGAGGTTCCAGAATGGTTGTGGATACAGGTCCGGGGTCCGTATTGGGCAGAGAGTTTCGCGAACCCGTCTAATTGCTTACGGATAAAATCGACCTGTGTCCAGTAGCCGCCATTTTCTGCGTGCCAGTGCCAGTATCCGAGTTTGATGTTTTCAACACCTGCTTTACCCGCAGCGGCGTAGACTCGGCGCGTTTCTTCCTGTCCCGGATCAAGAAAATCACCCGGTGTTGTGACAAGTGGGATGGATAAGCCTGCGGCGGCGAACTGCTTTGCGGCGGCGGGCAGTGCTTCCGTCGCGTTTTCTGGGTTCACTGGATAGCCGGGACGCACACACAGATCGGCACCGCTGACACCGACCGATTGTAACGCTGTAATAATATCTGGAATTTCTAAACCTTCCAGATGTTTCGTGAACATAATAAATTTCATATTTTTCTAACTAGGGCCTCCTGGGCACCGCTCCATTTCATTACGCGGTGATGTCTGGTTAACCCGCGACTGAAATAAGGATCTGTACGGTTTTAAAGACTTGAGCCACTCTTTTCCATCGGGTTTGTGGCACATCGGAGCGTGCCTGCTACTTTACCAGTCGACAACAGAGCCATCATCGGGATGGTATGTCACGGGATTCTGCCAATCGTGGTCAATCTTATCTTCGAGCGCGTCTTCATCGAGTTCGATGCCGAGTCCGGGACCGGTAGGCAGTTCAACGAACCCATCTTTAAAGACGAAGGGGTTCTTGAGATACCCCTCACCGAGAGTCGTATGTTCCTGCATCAAAAAGTTCGGGATGGAGGCATCCAATTGAATACACGCCGCTAAAGAGATGGGACCGAGAGGGTTATGCGGGGCAATACCACCGTAATAGGCTTCCGCCATACCGGCGATGATGCGTACCTCGTTGATACCCCCAGCGTGACAGAGGTCGGGTTGGAGAATAGACGCTGCTTGTTTTTCTAAGATTTCACGGAAACCCCATTTTGTGAACACACGTTCACCTGTCGCAATCGGGATGTGAGTACTCCGCGCGATTTCAGCGAGGGTGTCCACATTTTGGCACTGAATCGGTTCTTCGATGAACATCGGTTGGTAGGGTTCTAACGCTTTAATCAGAACTTTCGCGGTTTGCGGACTGACTGCACCGTGGAAGTCAATCGCGAGATCAACTTCTGTGCCTGCGGCTTCGCGCAACGCTGCGAAATGATCCACGGCTCTGTCGATAAAGGCTTTGTTTTCGATGATACGTGCGGGTCTGCCACCTGCGGGACCTGTTTTGAATGCGGTGAACCCTTTGTCAATCCACTCTTTAATCCCATCTGGATCGCCACCACCTTTATAGAGCCTAATACGGTCGCGTGTCGGTCCACCGAAGAGTTGATAAACAGGGACACCGAGCGATTTCCCTGCGAGGTCCCAGAGTGCTTGCTCTACACCGCTCAATGCGCTTGTGAGGATGGGACCGCCGCGGTAGAATGCGTGGCGATACATCGCTTGCCAGTGGTGGACAACGCGTCTCGGATCTTGACCGATGAGGTAGGGCGCGAGTTCGTCAACGGCTTGCGCACACGTTTTCGCACGTCCTTCCAGAATAGGCTCGCCGAGTCCGACTAAACCCTCATCCGTGTGGATTTTAAGGAAGAGCCAGCGCGGTTGCACCAGAAAAGTTTCCAATTTTGTTATCTTCATGTTTTAATTGTTCCTTGCGGTTCGGTCAGGGGAGTTAGGACTTTATGCTGTCTTCCCATAGACCCGCTCTCCGCTTACGGGCTACGCGCTTAGGTCTAACAAAAACCTCTTTACCGACTGCTGATTGCTAATCCTTTCCTTGCGGTTAAATGACGCGAGTTTGGACGTTAGCGTTCCTTTCTCGAATCTGAAGAAACACCCCGCTGACTCTCACTGCGAGGCAACACGCGCAAATGTAATA
>JAAXHD010000222.1 GCA_012271015.1 Candidatus Poribacteria bacterium
CATCACTCCGATCAAGGCGTGCAGTATCTTTCAAACGCCTATATCTCAACGCTGCAGCAGCCGTTTGAAAGATACTGCACGCCTTGATCGGAATGATGTATCTCACAGATGCTGTGGCAGAACGCCTCTTTCAGCGGTTTGAGCGTCAGAGATTGGTTCAAGTGCTGACTGATCTGCCACCCTCTAATCACCCGCGTGAAGACATCCATGAGCAGGCAGAGGTAGATGAAGCGGTGCTTGAGACGCACATAAGTAATATCTGCCACCCAAACCTGATCCTGATGAGAGATCTCAAGGTTTTCGAGCCGGTTGCTCCAAGGTTTCTCGCCTTGAAGCGATTTTGTTGTTTGACGAGCACGCTTGATAGAGACTAAGAGATTATTCTCTCTCATTAACCGAGCGACGCGTCGGGTGCCAACGCTGTATCCCTGACGCACGAGGAGCTGTGTGATACGCCTGTATCCGTATCTCGGATACGCGCCAGCAAGTTTCTCTATTTCAGCACGCAGAACCGCTTCGGACGGGGCCTCTTTGGGGTGATAATAGAAACTGCCCCGGTTGACACCGAGTATTTCACAAATATCTCGCACGGAATGCTCCTGTCGCAATGCCAAAATGTGGCATCGCTTTTCAGCTAAGGTAAGTCCAACTCCGTCAATAGTTTTTTTTGGATGTCTAAGGCAACCGCCATTCTACCAACGAGCTGCTCAAGGTGAGCGATACGTTTCTCATCATCGCTGGACCGCTTGTCAGTAGACTCAAACAGGGAGGCGGCATTTTCAACGAGTTGTCGCTTCCACTCTGAGAGTTGATTTTCGTTGAGATTGTGTCGTCGACACACTTCTGCTTGGGAAGTCGCACCGCTGAGGACTTCAAGAACAAGTTCTGCTTTAAACTCAGGGGTGAATCTTTTTCGTTTCGCCATTGGATACTCCTTTCAATTGAGATTGTCATTATAGCACAATCTTCCTTTAGGGAGTGGCCTAAAAAACCGTAGGCAGTACAGGTTCTGTTCACACCACACTAAGATTTCTGGGTCTGAAGTGCCTTTCGCTGGAGCACCTTCATCACCAATCACCAAGACCGTTAGGGATGGTTCATGGTAAAGTAATTGCGTACGGTATTGCGGAGAAATATTTTCGTCTATCAGGTACCGACGCATCTTTATCCCTGTTCATTTTCGGATGGAGATTGTGTTGTGCTTGCTGATCCGTTTTTTGGAATTTGTGTGTATGAAGTATCAGAATTTGCTTTCTTTTCTGCTATAAGTTTACGCAAGCGAATAACAGCGGGTGACGGATTTTTCGCTTGTTCTTCTCGCACCTTTCGGCAGTATTCCAGATAATTCTCCAGATATGTACCAACTTTTTCTTGATTTTGAAGATAATATAAGATCGTGGCGTAAACCTGTTCCAGTGTGGGGGTATAGTAACGATCAGCGATGACGACCGGTAGTTTGCTATCGTGAATATATTCGTATAGGATAGTTTCAATACCTACCCGTGTTCCTTTAAGACGAATATCATTTTCTGCCAAAAACATGAAGTTATCTTCAAGAGGATAGATCTGTTGAAAATTACGGATTTGTCTGAGAATACTGTTTTCAACGGGTAAAAAAAATGTATGCTTATTTTCAATTAGATATTCAAGTCGGTTCAATACTTTGTGGGCATTCCGTCCATAGGTAAGACCAGTTAATAAACCCAACGTCAAGAATTCTTTTTCTCTGAATAGAATTGATTCCTTCCAAAGTGTAAAGAGAAAATCAACGCTCACGTCTAATGCCGAATTTAAATTCATTCGTTCTCTGCCTAAAGCAAGCACAAAACTGTTGTAAGGCTCGGCGAGTTTCCAATTTGAACGTTTAGCCACTTCCATTAGCAAATCTGCATCAAAATCACCCTTATGACACCTAATCCCTAATTCGGGGTTACCCGTGAGGGAACCCCATGTATCTAAACTATTACTACCGGTCGTTTGCTCAAGCTCCTTATTATCGTTCTTAATATCTTCGGTGTCATCTTTGATGGTTTGGATATCTTGGCTTATACGTTCACTGACTTCCAACTGCACCTGTTCAATTTCTCTCATAAAGCCCAGTAGCATAGAATCTGTGTTTGCTTGCTCAGTCGTGGTATTTTGAATAAATTCAAGTATAATCTGATTATAGTAAACGTTAGAATTAATGA
>JAAXHD010000369.1 GCA_012271015.1 Candidatus Poribacteria bacterium
GTTGGTAGGTCCCCAACAGTCTTTCGGAAATAGACATCGTCCTCAACGTCATTGGGACCCGCCCAGACCCAGTATGCGGTCGAATCTGGATCTTTCAAGGTTTGACGCATCGTAGCTGCCCCGAAGCCCCAAATACCTCCACCAAACTGGTCAAGTTGTGTCGCGTTATCCCAACCATTATCGTCAAAATCGGGTTGTTCCCATCCATCATTCCGATCAGCGATCGGTGGACCCGCATCCGCCTTCCAAGTATCGTTAGAAGGGATATAAGTGTCATCGTCAAGGATAACATCGAACAACGCGCCTCCACGTCCAGTATCACCCGGTTCCGCGTCATGGACATAGATAGCGATGACAGCATATCCATCCGGCATGTCAAATTCAGTGATACTCGCTTGTTGCCAGTTATTGCCGTCTGCAACTTCTTCACCGTTGACAAAACCCACCCAAGCGTTATCACCATTGATACGGAGGGTCGCCGCCCAGATGTTCGAGGTAACCAAGGATAGGACTAAAACTAAAACTGTTGGAACGAAAAGCGTTTTCATTTTATTTTTCTCTATCGCGGCAGGAAACCGCGGTCATAGATATAGCACAAAGCGGTTACAGTGTGTCTCGCTTAATACGCGCCCACGTCGTCGCGAGTTTGTCTTCAGGCTCAACAGAAAGCGTCCCAATGGTGTATCGGAAATAGATGTCGTCTTCGGCATCATTGGGACCACACCATACCCAATTCGCCTCACAATCCGGGTCCTTGAGGATTTGGCGCATCTGTGCGGCACCGAAGCCCCATATACCTGCCCCGAATTTCTCGTAAATTTCGAGTTCATCTTCCCATTTACTATCGTCGAAATCGACCGTTTCCCAGCCATCTTTCCGATCGGCAAGGAGTTTACCGGTATCACATCGCCAACCATCTTCACCTGTTCCGATGTAATCAGGCTTAGCATCGAGGATAATATCGGCGAGGAACCCACCTCTACCGGCGGCACCGGGTTCCGCGTCGTGGACATAGACGGCAATCTGTGCGAAGCCTTTGTCCAATTTAAACTCACTGACTGTGGGAGCTTGCCAGTTCCCGCTTGCAGCGACCTCTTCACCGTTAACAAATGCAACCCAGGTATTATCGCCGCTGACCCGCAATGTGCCTTTTTTTGGCACAGCATCTGCAGTTTGTATCAGAAGCATACCACTCAGGAAAAGTATAAGTGTTAAACAGAACATAAATCGATTTTTCATAGAAACCTCCATAAAGGCGCGGTCGAAACCGCGCCAATTGTTTGTTAAGTACACAGCATGTACCGATTACGTTTTCTGTGTATTTGATTCAAGTGCTAACCCTCCAGCGAGATCCGCTACAAATTGATAGGCGACACGCCCTGAACGGCCACTTGAGGATGCTTCCCATTCCAAGGCAGCCCGGTGCAACGCTTCCCTCGGAATGGAGAGTCCGTGTTTTTGTGCATAATGTGAGACAATCTGCAAATAGGTATCCTGTGAAATCCGATGAAAAGCGAGGCGTAACCCAAAACGGTCGCTCAACGAGACCTTTTCCTCTGTCGCCTCACGCGGATACAACTCATCTTCATCGTTCTGTGGGTATCGGTTCTCCTGTACCTGTCGCGGCATCAGGTGTCGGCGGTTCGAGGTGGCATAGATCAGGACGTTGTCCGGACACGCGGAGATCCCACCCTCTAACATCGCTTTCAACTCGCGATATTCAGGTTCATCTTCGTTGAAGGCGAGATCGTCACAGAAAAGGATATACCGTTCAGGACGTTCCCACAGCACCTCAGCAATTTCTTGGAGATGAACAAGTCCCTCCTTGCTGATCCCGATTAACCGGAGTCCGTCATCAGCGTAGCGTGCCAGCATCCCCTTGACGAGCGAGGATTTACCGGTACCGCGGTCGCCCCACAACAGGACGTGGTTAGCAGGCAGGCACTGTAGAAACTGTCGTGTGTTCCTATCAAGTCTCTCCTCCTGTCTCTCTATCCCAATCAGATCCGATAGTCCCACGAGGTTCGGATGTTTAACCGGAATAAGATGCCCCGATCCATTCTGTGCTCGCCATCGAAAAGCGATGTAGTCGTCAAGTACCACACTCGACGATTGAACCGAGGATCCGCCCAAGTGGGTCAATAAGTTATCTGCTTTCTCCAGCAGTTGTATAAAAAGTTCTTCCTGGTTTCGTGTTTTTTCAGACATTATTACTTTGCAAGTTTCTTTAACTGTCCCCACGTCAGCGTCAATTTGCCCACTGCCTCAACAGCAAGAGGACCCCCGAAAGTTAGCGTCCCAAGATTCCCTGAATCGTCAGGATTCAGACCGTGCCAATCCATGAACACAAGCCCTGCCTTCTTTTCTGGATTATCGGTTCCTTCCTCGTATCCGGGGGTGAAACCGATTTCCGTTCCCTCTTTGATTTTGATGTCGGTGAGCCATTCAAATCGCATCGCAACCTCATAAATCATCCCACCTTTGTCCAGTTCGGGTGTCGGAACAACCGCGATATCGGATTTAGGGAGATTCGGATTTTTGCCCCCACTGAAGTCAGAAACGAGTGCTTTTTTCTTCATAAACGCGAAGTTAGGCTTGCTTGACGGTTGTCCGGCTCCTACCTGTTCCCAATCAATATACAAAAAAATCGTATCACCCGTCCAAGGTTGTGCCGCATTTGCCGCTGGTGCAAAAATATCATCTCGCACCGCCGCTGCGAAATAGAAGGTCTCTGCATCATACATCGTCGACCAAGTCATCGTCAGATCGTCTTTTCCCTTCCACGCGCCTTTACCCCGAAGCAGTTCTTTCTCGGAGTCAAAGGCTATCCAGACCGCATGCTTCCAATCGTTGAGATCCCCATCAATCTTAGGCGTATTCGGCGGAACGCCAGCGATTGATTCCCCATATTCCAACCCAAAGACATCGCCGTTTCCCTCCGGCAGGAACGCTCCACTCGCTGAAAAAACAAGTAGAGACCCGAAGAGTACCGATAAAATTGCCGTTTTCATCGCTTAATTTCCCTCCTCTGCTACTGTTTGATTGTCGATACTATTGCAGTCTCCTTACCGGTTCTAAACTCAGTAACTCGGACACATCTTCAAGAACCGCATAAGCATCGTAATCCTCGAAAGCCGCTCGTGGCGTAACACCCGAAAGTACAGCAATAAACGCAATATCGGCGCGTCGCGCAGTTTCAGCATCCGTCACACTGTCTCCGACGTAGAGGCAATTTTCGGCGGCACTATCTGTTTGCGCAATCGCCAGCTGTAGACCTTCAGGATCCGGTTTATACGCGGCGTCCCCACCACCAACGATGGCTTCAAAAGAGTCCAACAGGTTCTCTTTCTCAAGAATCGGCTGAATGTAGCGACGAGTTTTCTGAGAAACGATGGCGAGTTGGATACCAAGTCCCCGTAACGCCTTCACCGTCTGTGGCACACCCGGATAAAACTCCGCCAACGCAACCATTGTCTCATCAGCACGCTGAAAAAACAGCCGAGTAAATTCGTCAACATACTTGGCGTATGCGTTCCCTGCTAACGCCGTTAGTATATCCGGTAGCGACAGACCGATTGTCCGACGAACCGCGTCATCAGAAGCGAGCGGCAAACCCATTTCTTCAAACGCGAAATTCACACCATCAATTGTTCCCCACGCCGAGTCTACCAACGTATAGTCGAAATCGAATATGATTGTTTGAACAGGCAGCTTCAAGTGGCTCAAAATTCAAGTTCGGATATCCCGACCTCCGCTGCCGTCTCTTGGATCTGTCGCCATGTTTCGTTATCAATAGGAATTCCCTCGCGCAGACGCCGCTCTGTTTGGCACGCCTCGATTTCGCCCGGTGTCAAGATTTCATCGAATCCCGGTGCGGTGGGTGAGGCTTTCACGTGGGCAACGAGTCCGTCAACATGTTCATAAAAGTCATCAAACGGCGTAAAATTAGCAATATCCAGTGCAATCATCAGGACCCCGTTCTGGAGACGGGTATTCCCAGATCCGCTACAACCCGCGCCAGACAGCGCACCCCCCAAAATGTCGATCATCAGACCAAGAGCATATCCCTTATGTCCAACAATTCCACCGAGCGGCAATAACGCACCCGGTGGAGATTCCATCAAGTCGCGTGGGTCCTGGGTCGGTTCGCCTTCGTTGTTCATAAGCCAACCGAGGGGGACGGACTCACCGCGATTCACTGCCACGCGAATCTTACCTTGCGCAACAACGCTACTTGTGATGTCAAGCAGAATCGGATGTCCATTGCGTGTCGGTGTGGCAATCGCGATAGGATTCGTTGCCAGCCGTCCATCGCGTCCACCAAACGGAGCAACATACAGCGCGGTTCCACCCGCATTCACCATCGTGATGCCTACCATGTCACCCTCAGCCGCCATCAGTGGGTAACTCCCGATGCGTCCGATGTGATTACAATTGTAGACGCTGACTGCGCTGATAGTGCTTGACTGTGCCTTCTCTATAGCGAGCGACATCGCCTTCTGCGCAATGACGTGTCCAAAGCCCCAATTGCCGTTGATGAGGGCATGCGAAGCCGACTCACGTTCAATTTCCATCGGTGCTCCCGGCTGAATTAACCCGGATTCGATGAGTCCAATATACTGCGGAATGCGGAGAACGCCGTGGGAATCATGCCCTGCGAGGTTTGAAGCGACGAGCAATTCCCCTATAATCTCTGCTTCATCGCTAGGGACGCCACCGGCTTCAAAGATGTCAATTGTGATTTTCTGTAACTGGTTCTGTGTGAAATTTGGCATATAGTTCTCGGTTACCTTTGTTCTATATCAAGAAATCGCGATTCGGAGATCGCTCCTACCGCACCGATTATGCTGCGTCAAATAGCGATGGGAAGTGGCGGTACGGGTCGCCAGGTTCACGGAAGAGAATCTTCTGGCGTTCTGTGAGTTCGACACCTTCCGGTGGAGTCATACGCTGGGATTTCCACGCAATGTGTGAAACACAATACTTGTACAACAGAGATCGGCGTTGATGCTTGCCGTTCCATGCTGCTGTGCCGTGTGTCAGTGCTTCAGTAAACAGGATCGCTGAACCTGCTGGTACCTTTGGGATGATGACGCAGGGTGCATCTTCGGGGGCATCATCTATCTGTCGTGGCAGTTTAAAATTGCTTTTATGGCTGCCCGGAACACAGCAAAATCCACCATGCTCTGGTCCGGCATCGGTGAGGTTCCACGTCACGACAACGAACCCGTTATGGATTTCGTTATCTCGGAAGGAGTAGTATTCTCCTGGCTTTGCTCTTGCTGTTGGAGAGGTCGCACCGTAATCTGCGTGCAGCCGTCCGCGTGGCATGCCTTCCCGCATGTACATTCCGTAAATTCGGTCGAGTCGAAAGCAGTCGCCTAAACGAAACTGAAGTATCGGCATAATCTTCGGATGGTCGAGGAGATCACAAAAAGGTTTTCCCCACTGCAGGAAACCTGGACCCTCCGGAGCACTCCCGAACCGTTGAACCTTTCCGGGTGTGGGAAGTTGTTGTTCGTCAACACATTGATTGAGTGCCGCGACCTCTTCTGGACTCAAGACATTCTCAACGACGAGGTAACCTTGCACGTCAAAGAGGTACTGTTGTAACTGTAAATCACTCATAAGCTGACTCTCCTACTATCCATAGGCTTCGCCCTTAACTGTGGCGTCGTTTGATAAGGATTAATAATCAATTTATCACATTCGGTGGGACTCTGTCAAACAAATTTTACTTTCGGTAGAGACATAGAGATCGCTTCTATCGCGCACAAAGACTTTGACGTTGACGCAAGCCAGCATCTATTGTAAACTCTGTCTTATGGGACGTGCCAACTCTACAGGAACATCAAAAGGAGCAAGCAGTTATGGAAAAACGTATACTCGGACGGACAGGGCTTGAAGTGAGCGTTTTAGGGATGGGTGGACTCTTCGTCTCAACGGCTGGCGGTAGGAATCGCGCCGACGGACGTAACGCTATCCGTCGCGCTCTGGAACTCGGTGTCAACTATGTCGATACCGCACCAAGTTACGGTAACAGTGAAGAGGTGGTCGGGGAAGCCTTGGATGGTGTACTTCAACCGCACTATCTTTCCACGAAAATCGGTGGTAGACCGCAACCCTTTGATCCAAAAGATAAACACCTCTTGCGTCAGTCGGTGGAAGAGAGTCTGCGTCTGCTAAAAAGGGATACGATCGATATTTTGATGGTGCATGAACCCGATCGACCCGGACAATACGATTGGTGGACGAGCCACGAGACCTTTGATGGACCGGTCTGTGAATTGTTAGCAGCACTCAAAGAGGAAGGGATTGTCCGTTTCACGGGATTAGGCGGCACAACCGCGCATCAACTCCCCGCAATTATGGCGACAGGTGTTTACGATGTCGTGCTGGCGGCGCAGAACTACAGTCTGCTCTGGCGTGAGGCGGCAATCTCAATTTTTCCAGAGGCGAAACGACAGAATATGGGAATTGTCATCGGTGCTCCGTTACAACAGGGTGCATTGTCACGCCGCCACACCGAAGTAGAAACGGGGGCATGGTGGCTGAGCCGTCCGCGTCAGGAACAGTTCAAAGCACTCTACCGGTTTCTGGACGAGATCGAGCTCTCGCTTCCAGAGGCAGGGATCCGTCTGGTTATATCCAATCCCGATATTTCTACTGTGTTGGTAGGGGCGAGATCTGTGGAGGAGGTTGAGCAGAATGTTCGTGCTATTGAAGCAGGTCCGTTGTCCTCGGAGGTATTAGGTCGGCTTCAGGAAATAGCGGATATGGTGCCGTTCCGCCCCTTTGAGGAGCCCCATAGTTTGGCGTTCGGTAGAAAATACAGCGGTCCAGGATACGCACGGTGAGATGAAAAAAAGAGGGGCGCGCTCGGAAAGCGCGCCTACAAAAAAGAGAAACGAACCGTAAGACGTTATTCGTTGATGTAATCCGAGCGCAACTCAAATATATGCTCTGTCCAACTGCCCGTACGATTGTCGAGTTCATCTTCAACAGCCTGTATATCTTCTAACTGCTCATAAGCATCGAAATCCTCTTGACTCGCAAACTCCAACTGAACGAGTCGGTGTGGGGATTCGCCGTAGTAGTTGTCGTAAGAGGCGATTGCTTTCAGCTGGGGAGGTCCGACAAGTGTCGGTGAAATCGATGCCACCCACTCCAGATATGCCTGTTTTCCACCAAGTGGATAGTCAATAAGATAAACACCTTTAATCGTCCATTCACCTTCCTCGCCTTTTGAGTAATCGGAACGCTGGATAAATGTGTGCACGGTTACATCGCTTGAGCGATTCGGCAGGTCTTCGAGGATCGCAGCGATCTCTGGTCGGTTCAGATAGGTCGTCATATCAAGAAAACTATTAAATTCAAATTCAACCAGCCGATTCGGACTCATATCCGCCTCACGATTGTCGTAGGATCTTATGCGAGTGACCTCTTCTGGAGCCTGTAGCGTTGGGACAATGGAGGCAACCCACGCGATATAAGCATCCTTCCCACCTTCCGGATAGTCAACCAACGAAACAAACTTCACTGGAATCGCTTCCATGTCAGTCATCGTCTCATCCATGGAGGTATCAGTCGGCGCACCTCGCACTACTCTTTGTGCCTTTTCACAGCCTGCAAGGGTAACAAGCGCGATGAGGATTATCAAGAAGAAACTTGTTAATTTCAGATTCATTATTTACTCTTCTTCGGTAAAAATAGCGGATAGATAGAACGTAAAAATTTTTCAAGCCTAATCCATTAGCCTCTCAAGTCTAACACATCATCCTGATATAATACAACACCTTTTTCAAGTGTCCGATTGTGACTCCCAAATCGGTTCCGAAGCGTTTGCTCGGAAATTCACTGTTCGAGCGAGAACAAATAGGAGGTCCGACAATCTGTTCAAACTGCGGATTATCTCAGGATTGACCTCCGCTTCGCGTGCGAGACGCACGACACACCGTTCACTTCGACGGCATACCACACGCGCGATATGTAAGATGGCGCCAGCAGTGCAGCCCCCGGGCAGAATAAAGTTCGTCAGCGGCGGAAGCTCCGCAGAGAGTGTATCTATTGCGGTCTCCATCTCTATGGTGAAATCTGCCGGTATGCGGAATGCGGCAGCTTTCGCGTGTGTCGCTGGTGTTGCCATATCCGCACCGACATCAAAGAGGTGATTCTGAACCCGCGCCATGAGTTCGGAAAGATCAACATCGTCAACCAGCGTCTGCGCATAACCGATATAGGCGTTCAGTTCGTCAACAGTACCAATCGCCGCAATGCGTGGTTCATCTTTCCCTAACCGTGTTCCGCCATACAGCGCGGTCTCTCCAGAATCGCCAAATTTAGTATAGATTTTCATGTCAATTTATTATATACTCTGTCGAGAAAGGAGTCAAGCAAACATGGAGATCTTAGGAAAAGTCGTAAAAGTTGATGTTGTCGATCTACGGGTCCCTACATCGGATACACTACTCGGTTCCGATCCATTTCATAAAAAACCGAATTATTCAGCAGTCCTAACGACACTTGAAACAAGCACAGGACATCAAGGTATATCCGTAGCGTTCACCGCTGGTGCCGGAAACGATTGGATCGCTTATGGAGTTAAAGACCTTGCACAGCTCGTTGTCGGGATGGAGATGGCTACCTTCGTTGACGACCCCGGCGTGCTCTATAAACTGCTCGTCGATCATCACCAGTTACGCTGGCTTGCTGATGGTGTCAGCCGGATGGCGATTGGGAGCATTGTCAACGCGATGTGGGATGCTTGGGCAAAACTCGTTGATAAGCCTCTCTGGAAACTCCTCGTTGATTTACCGCCGGAGAAGATTGTGCAGTCTATTGATTGGCGGTACCTGCGCGATGCCTTGACACCTGACGAAGCAGAGGAAATTCTCAATACACACTGGAACAGTCGCGAAGTCCGTGAACAGAACCTCCGTCAACAGGGACCGAAGGCTTACTCTACAGCAGGATGGCTCGGTTTAACAGACGAACAAATTATCGAAACGGTGAATCAGGTGAAAGCTGCGGGACTCGACTGCTTCAAAATGAAGGTCGGACAGGATCTGGACTTTGACAAGAAACGGCTCGCCTTCATCCGGGAAGCAATCGGTCCAGAGGCACGTTTGATGCTGGATGCGAACCAGATATGGGGTGTCGATGAAGCAATCACTTATATGGAAGCGTTAGCAGAATTCAAACCGACATGGATTGAGGAACCGACAGCACGCGACGATGTACTCGGCTTCGTGAAAATTGCACGCGCCTTAGAGAAACACGGTATTGGTGTCGCTACAGGGGAACAGGTGCCGTCGCCTGTCATCTTCAAACAGTTAATCACAAATGAAGCGATCCAGTACTGCCAGATTGACGCAACACGACTCGGAGGCGTCAACGATGTATTGGGAGTCATTTTGATGGCAGCAAAATACGCTATCCCTGTCTGTCCGCACGGTGGTGGCATCGGGCTGTGTAACATGATCCAACACTACGCTATTTGGGATCAAATTTGCGTCGCCGCGCATTCGGAAACACAAGTCGTTGAATACCTCAACTTCTTACAAGAGGACGTTTTCCTGCACCCGATTCAGGTGCGCGATGGTGCCTATGTTACGCCGACAGTCTCCGGTTGGGGGCTTGAAATGTCCCCGGAGTTCGTCGAGCAACACACTTACCCAACAGGTTCTGTCTGGCAGGGCAGAGAGTCATCCGGAGGAATAACCTTTTTGGCGTAGTGGCTTTGGATTAAATAGAAATGCGCGGTTAGAAACCGCGCAGATAAAAGAAGAGCACGCCTGTCAAAGTAAACTGTGTTAGGATTTCGCGCCTTCCGCGCGTTCTTTAAACGCCGCCGCCGCCGATGTAATCCATCCACCAACGCCTGTCATCAGGAACCGCACGCCTGCCTTTACGTATTTCTCAACAGTCGCATCGGTTGTCAAAGTCCCGGCAACCCGTCCTGCCTCTTGGATACGAGCAAGCGCGGAATCAATTGTATTCTGAACATCTGGATGGGTAAGATTCCCGATATGCCCCATAGAAGTCGCTAAATCCGATGGCGCAACGAAAAATACGTCAATATGATCGACGGTAAGGATATCGTCGAGGTTGTTAACTGCGCCAATGTCTTCAATCAGGACAATGACGAGCGTCTGTGAGTTGGCGACATCAAAATAGTTGTCCACCCCATAGCCTTGGCGACTGGTATACATCCCACGGTGTCCGATCGGTGCGAACTTCGTACCATCCACGACGTTTTGCGCTTCCGCTTTCGTATTGACGTGCGGAACGCAGATGCCCATTGACCCACAATCCAATGTGCGGTAGATAAGTCCTTGGTCGTTGCGGTTGATCCGTGTGATAGAGGTCATCCCCCAGAGATCACAGGCACGTGTCAGGTCGCCGAGCTGTGCTGCGTCCACTCGTCCGTGTTCACCTTCCAACCATACACCGTCGTATCCGTTCGGACCGAAGGTATCTATATCGTCAGCACTTGTCAACCCTGAGATAACGAACGCGAGGTCACCATCTGCCAATTTTTGTTTAACCCGATTTGGTCGTATTTCCATAGATTTCTCCCTTAAGGGTGTTGTTTTAGAACGAAAGGGTATCAGGAATCCTGAAAGTTGTCCATAAAAAAGTGAAGTGCGCACTTGAGAAGCACGCACTCCGTGTTTAGGTTTACAATAGCACTTTCATTCGATAAATTGTGCTATTACGAACCGAAATATCAATCCCTGTTATCTACTCACTGGCACTGGTGCGTATCAGGTGGACACCCATCGCGCCGTTCAACAACGGGAGTATCGCATCAAAGATAATCCATATCAACGATCGGGTGTTGTGACCGACGGGAGTAAAGTCCGATCCAATATCACTGATGCCGAACCAGTTCCAGAAGAAGATTATAGCCGCGAACATGAACCCATAGAACATCGTGTTCGCCGCTATGAACTCTTGGACGCTCGAATCCGCACCAGCACGGCTCATGCGAATGTAGCCGAATATCACTCCCAGTATTATTGAAATAGCAGAGAGCGGATTGATATAGTCCCAAGTGGAACTGTACGGACTATCATCGGTGGAAGTATGGTAAATCGGTTCAAATACCGTCTGGATGGCGACTATCGCCGCGATGACGATAAGTACAACGCCTATAATTCGTTTGAAGGCTGCCATGAGAATTTCCTCCTCTTCCCTGACTGGGTATAGTTAAATCCTATCCCAAGAAACGAAATTGGGTATAGCATTGGTGGTAAGAATGGACACTGCCTACAATACACCTTTTGAAACCGTTGTGGTCATCCGCGTACTCCGCATGCCCCCTTCCCTTGGAACGATCTGGCTGCTGACATCCCAGCACAAACCGGTGCCCAACGCCATTGTTGAGTGCCGGTCGATAATGGGTGCCGATGCGTTTCAATTCGTTATGACTCAGGCGCAAAACCGCCGACGAATTCAGGCACAAAGAATCTTGCGATGCGGAGTGAACACGGTCTCGGATATTCATTAGTTGGGACCTCCTTGATAAGGTTTTATCCCAAAAAGAAGATTACCACGTGTTACGGAAAGTGTTACGGAAAAATTCGCCGGATTGCCCATATTATACATTTTTAAACATTTAATGTCAATTTTTTTTACAGAAAAGTATATTCGGAAGTCTAAATCGCAGACTGCAGGATTCTGTTGAAAAGTGAAGAGACGCGTGAAAACCACGTCTTCAGGTAATCACTAAACTTTATTTAACTTAGATGGAAAAAATGCCTCAATCTCCGCGGCATACCTCTCAAAATCACGCTCGGCGAGAGATTTCAAGTTGTCCAACTGCGTAAGGGTATCTATCTCCCAACGCTCTATTTCTGGATTGATGCGTAAATAATTGCCCTTTAGCAACAGTTTCGCTGTATATGCGGATGCTTGGGCTTGCAATGTCATTACGTAAGAGGTTAACTTCGCACCACCCCACCCCGTGATAAATCCCCATCCGCGTCTATTGCGATACATATTTACCGAATGTCCTGTGCCAACAGACAGCATCCGAATCTCTTGTGGTTCTTTTCCGAACGCTGAGAGTGCCTCTGTGGCGGCAATTGTGGAAGGGTTGTTTGCCCATAAGCAGCCGTCTGCTAACAAGAGATCCTCGACGGCTTTCGGTGCAAAAAATGTAGGCGCGGCACAGGAAGCGAGGATAGCGTCTCTCAAACTCACATCTTTATCTGTAGGAGCGATCTGCGAATCGCGATGTCCATAATCGGATCTAAAAATGTGAACTTCACTTTTGGCGATCTCTGAGCTTGTTATCATCAATGGGGTCGCGATTTCACCGAGAGGTGTTGCCGGAATATGCTTGGCGATAACTTGGGTGAGTTGTTCGCTTGGATATTTACTGAGGAACAACGGGATGCGATACCATCTTCTTCGGAAGATATAGGGGGTCTCGGTCTCAAAAAGTTCAACAATATCTGCCATCGGGATGTCGGAAACGGCGGCACCGGCGATGATTGCCCCTGTACTCGTCCCAGCAATGAGATCGAAATAGGTTTTGATGGGCATCCCAAAAGCCTGTTCAATCTTGGCAAGGAGTTGGGCGGTGTATATGCCGCGAGTGCCACCGCCATCTAACGCGAGGATGTGGAAGGTGTCCCTGTTGTCCATAGTAGTAGGCAGACTCCGGTCGGTTTTCGTTCACACGGCACAGAGATAAAAAAGATGTCTATTTGTCGTCCTCGTCTTCGGGTGGTTCCCAGTCGTCGGCATTGAGTGCTTTGATGCGCGGTCGGAAGACTTTATCAAACAACTCTAACTTTGATGCAAACCATTCGTGCTGATTAGGCCAATCAGTTTCGTCTCCCGGGTCGGTGTTCGTCTTACGTAAAGAAATCCGACTACTTTTGCGTTCAGGTAATTCTGCCCATTCAAGCGAATCCTCAAGTTCTGTCTCGATTTCCACTTGTTGTTCCTTCAGTAAGTGGAAGTGTGCTGTACTGTCTTTGTCCGATAAATAGAGCGAAATGCTAATACTTTTATCTCTGGTGGCTACTACTGGGTTAATATTGAAGCCAGCGCGTCCTATGCTGAAGATTAGATAACGCCATGGACTTGGTTTTGGGAATTTAAGCGGACTGTCCTTTTGAGCCATGTAGTCTCGCATCGCGGTCCAAAATCTCTTCAACTGTAGTTGAGTTTCAGAGAGGTCTCTGCTTGCCGCTTGCTGTGTATCTCGACTAATTGTGCGGCTCCAATCGTTTGGACTTGAGACAATCTCAAATTGTAGGGCAGAGGCAGAATCTTCGATTTTCCACACCTTAATCTCTATCCCAAAGTAGCGAAAGTTTTCATTCGTAATTTCATTTAACCGATCAAGCGCAGCACGATGTTCTTCCCGGAACTCCTGCGCTATCCAGATAACCGTATGGATATCCAGTCCAGCCGCGTATGTTAGATTTTGACCCAGGTGGTTGTGGTCAGTCCGTTCCAACTGATTTTCAATCAGGACCCGCGAATTGTCTTCGGTGTTGAGACACAAGATATCAGCTCGGAAGTCTCCAACATCTAACTCTTGCCCCTCGAGTTCAAGTTCCATATTCAGTGTCTTGCCAAGGAGAGCAAGGTTTCCTCTTTAGCCAGCCACGGCGTAAAGTCTGCAGCTTCGTTGGGCCAAATATCACGGAGTTCAACGGGTTCAAGACCGGACAGTTCTTTAATCTCAGCCATAAAGGGCGGTCTCCTTTTTCATTCTTGTTTTTTTAGACATTTATGCTGTAATCAACCTATCACAGGTCTCTGTCAGAATCAACTGAATTTTGGCACTTGACACAAACCACAATTTCTGTTAAAATGCTTTTCAAAACAACAGCACGAGGAGCACTCATGAATCGTAGAAATTTTTTAAGGCACGGAAGCACCGCGTTGGCAGGGATATTTCTCGCGAGCAGTCCGTTGCGTGTGTATGCCGATCATCACGTGGGTCAGCAATTACCGCCGTTACCTTATGCGTACGACGCGCTTGAACCCCATATTGACAAACGTACAATGGAAATCCATCACGGAAAACACCACCAAGGCTACGTCAATAAACTTAACGCGGCGATTGCCCGCAGTCACGACCTACAGCACATGACCCTTGAGGGCATGCTCCGAAATATTGAAAAGGTGCCGAAAGATCTCCGTCAAGCCGTCATCAACAGCGGCGGTGGACATGCGAACCATACGCTTTTCTGGAACATCATGACCCCCGGTGGCAGCGAGCCGACAGGCAAAGTTGTGGAAGCCATTCAATCCACTTTCGGTTCCTTTGATGCCGGAAGTGAAATGTTCATCAAAGCCGCGAAAACGCATTTTGGATCAGGATGGGGATGGCTCGTCGTTGATGAAAACAAGAAGTTACAGATTTACTCCACATCAAATCAGGATAGTCCGCTGATGAAGGGACACACACCAGTCCTCGGTCTCGATGTCTGGGAACACGCCTATTACCTCAATTATCAGAACCGACGCGCCGATTACATTGACGCGTGGGGCAAGGTCGTCAATTGGGAACAGGTCAACGCCAACTATCTCGCGGCAGTGAGAGCTTAAACTTGGCTACAAGTCGCGCCGAATAAGAAAAGAGGAGGCACTATGGAGCGTAGAGATTTTTTACGACAGAGCGGTTTAACGCTTACCGGATTGCTACTCAGCCCGTGGGCAGTCTATGCCTTCCCGAGCCACGAGGGTGAAGTGCTGATCCCGTTCACCGATCAACCGCCTGAATCGTCTTCAGAGCGTGTTTTACTGGATTGGAATCAACTCGATTCCTTTATCACGCCAAACGATAAATTCTTCAACGTTTCGCACTACGGCACGCCTGAAGTAGACCTCGCGACGTGGAAACTGGAAGTAAGCGGTTTGGTTGAAAATCCGTTGATGCTCACGATTGAGGACATTAAAGCGCGCCCCCGACAGGAGGTAACCTTTACGTTAGAATGCTCCGGCAACCACGGATTTCCAACGTTCACAGGCGGTATCGGCAACGCAAAATGGGCGGGTACACCGCTTGCACCGATCCTCAAAGAAGCCGGTATCCAGGAAAACGGCATTGAGGTCATCTTCTTCGGACACGATGTCGGGGAAGAGGAACGACGCGATGTAAAGATGCGCCAGAATTTCGCACGAAGCCTGTCCGTTGAAGACGCGCTACAGGATACCAACCTCCTCTGCTACGAAATGAACGGTGAACCGTTGCCACACCCGAATGGTGCTCCGTTGCGCTTGATCGCTCCGGGTTGGTACGGCATTGCGTGCGTCAAATGGCTCAAACGTATTGAGGTGCGCGACACCCGGTTTATGGGGAGGTTTATGGGGCGCGATTATGTCACAATACGCGAGGAGAAACGTGCCGACGGTGAATCCGTCTGGATGGAGACCTCGGTTGGTAGAACAAAATTGAAATCGTTAGCGGCGAAGGTAACCCGTATTGGCGACAAATATCGTATCTACGGAGCCGCGTGGGGTGCTCCCATCCAAACGGTTGAAGTGAGTATTGATGGTGGCGCGTGGCAAAAGGCGACGATAGATCCCGAAGAGGACACCGAATTCGCATGGAAAATCTGGCATCTCGACTGGGGCAATCCGTCGAAGGGTGAACACACCGTTGTTTCCAGAGCCATTGATACGATGGGAAACATCCAACCCGCGGGCGATTCTGACTACATCACTGGAAAGCACACCTATTGGGAGAGCAACGGTCAGGTCGTCCGCCACGTCAATATCGAGTAGTGGCCTCTTAGGGCATTCAGTTCCTCTGTAGGAGGGGGAAACACCCAAGCAAAAACACTCCGATTCCCGACTCTCATTCCCACCTGCTTGCGGGAGATATGGGGTTATCCCTCTTCTGTAGGAGCGGGTTCCACTCGCGACTCTTACTTAACCAGAAACCTGCCCGGAAGAATCGGGGTTACAAACCCCTCCTACAGTGGAGGGCAAGCAAAAACTTAATAATTGGAAAAATATGAACATAACCGATGCCCAGAAACAGCAATTCCAAGAGGAAGGCTATTTCATTTTAGAGAATGTGATCCCGGAGTCGCTGCTGGCACTGCTCCGCGGCGAATGCGGAACCTTTATCGATCAGATGGACGCTGAAATGGACCGGCAGGATACGGATGTCCTCGGCATCAACCATCGCAATAAACGATATTTCGTCTCAAACTGCTTCAGGAAACAGCCGAAGCTTCGCGAATTTCTGTTCAGCGATCTGATGGCAGAGGTCTGCCGTGCGACTTTAGGCGATACGGCGTATCTCTTCTGGGAACAGTACGTCGTCAAGGGAGCAGAAGCGGGAATGAAATTCAGCTGGCACCAAGACTCGGGTTACGTGGGTTATCCCGACCATAAACCGTATCTTACTTGTTGGTGTGCTCTTGATGATATGTCCGAAGAGAATGGGACAGTCTATGTAATGCCGTTTTCGCATATCGGCATCCGCTCATGGGTGAAGCATGTCCGTGAAGACGGAAGCAACGATATGGTGGGTTATTTCGGAACGGAAAAGGGGGTGCCAGCTGTCGTGCCTGCAGGGAGCATTGTCGCATTCACGAGTATCAACTTCCACTGCAGCGGCACGAACTACACGTCTAACCTGCGACGTGCCTACCTTGCGCAGTATTCCGCGGAACCGCTCCTTGCACACGATGGAAGCCGCTTGTGGGGCAATGCAGAGCCGTTGCTACGCGATGGCAAGTCTGCTGTCGGAGACCCACCCCCCGATATTGCGTCGCGGTTCAACTAACCTTTAGTTCAATTGTAGGCGTGGTTTTAAACCGCGCCTACGGGAAATCCGGACTTGTAATTCCTTAGTGCCCGATTCAGTTTCATCTATTCTTTTTCCTTTCTTGCTCCCTGAAGTCGACTAAATCCAGTCAGATAATCCCCAATCTTATCTTGGATACTTCGCGCCGATCTTGCTGGACCGATATAATGGCTGATGAGGATGCCGAACGCGAATACCTCATCGTCTCCGGTCACGGTATAACCCGCAAGGGCAGAGACACCGCTCAACGTCCCCGTTTTCGCACGCAGGACCTTCTCAGCGGAAACGCCTTGCATCCGATTTTTCAAGGTGCCATCGACACCAGCGATCGGAAGCGACGCCAGAAACTCCGGCATCAATTCAAAGTTGTGATACATATAAACCAGCAACTTCGTGAGCAATTCGGCGTTGAGAAGGTTGTACCGAGAAAGTCCAGAACCGTCAACGAATCGGTGTGTCGGCGGCGCGTCCATAATTTCCCCTAAAAATTCGGCGATGGCTTCTCTTCCTTTTTTCCACGTCCCCGGTTCACCCATCACCTCAGCACCTATTGTCTTGAAGAGCAATTCAGCGACCCAGTTGTCACTCGGTTTGTTCATCAGTCTGAGAATATCGGTGAGTGGCGGTGATAGATGCCTGGCGATGCTGCGTGCATCCGATGGAACTGTTCCAGAGACGATTTTACCTGTCACGTGAACCCCTTTTTTTATAAGCGCAGTTTTCAAGAGGTGTCCACAGGCGAAGGCTCTGCTCATTGTGCTGGCATTCGGTTCGACTTCTCGGATACTCAAAGCACTGATCCACAGCGGTCTATCGTCCCGCATCCATCCCGGACCTTCCCAAACGGGGTCGAGGTATGTTTCATCAACGACGATCTGGCCCTGTATCGACTTCACGCCGCTTTGAAGCAATGCATCACCCAATTTTACAACGTCTTGAGGTTGGAGTACTGGATCAGCCCTGCCTTTTAGATAGATGTTTCCTACGACTTCACCCTTTACAATGGCATCAGCATAGAGTGTTGTTTCAAATTGGAAGTCTGACCCCAGTTTCGCTAAGGCAGTTGCTGCTGTGAAGAGTTTTGTTGTAGAGGCGGGATGGTGTAGCTTGTGGCTATTTTTTTCGTAAATCACTTCCCCCGTTTCAACGGCAACCACTTTAATACCGATACTGGCATTCGTGAACAACACTTCCTCCAAAACGGCATCAATATCGGTGTGTAGTTTGTTGAGTGGATCTACAAGAGTTGTCGGCGGTTCGGTTTGAATCGGTGTGGTGGCAAATATCCCGCAACCTGAAAGCAACATCGCACTACATAATAGAAAGATAGCAAAAAATTTCATGATAACTAATATTATCACAATTGAGCGAATTGTCAAAATACAAACCGATTATAATTAACAATAAACGTCGATTTTGGTGGTTCAAAAAGGACACGGCGTGAGGTTTTTATTCTCCCATTGGCATTCCGTAAGACCCATAGGACTTACGCAAAAGAGTTGACAT
>JAAXHD010000439.1:0-20079 GCA_012271015.1 Candidatus Poribacteria bacterium
TTATTTCTCAGGGTTACCATAAATGACCCTGCATTAATGATTGAATAGCCAGAGAACGTATTAAATTTAATGGCTCCAGTTCACTGTCCACCGTGTAGCCTATTTTCAATAGATTAATGCGAATGCGTATCTGCTTCTATAGCAGTGCGCGAGGAGGAGTGCAATCATGAGATACCATCCGTTTTTTCTACGAAAAGTTAATCGGGCATTATTTGTGGGTTCTTCATATTCAACACCGTCTGTTTGTGTTCTGCTGCTTGTCTTCATGGTTTTGGCAATAAGTTGTGGCCCCCCGCCTACAGGACAATACCACGTCCCTGAAACAGCGATTGCCGCCGCTGCGAAGACAGTACCGGAGCCGTCAATGCAGACTGCTGCGAACTTACCAGAAGCCGCCGCGATCAATTTACGAGAGATGCCTTACGTCAGAAATATTTTTAAACAGCCGTTGCGTATTGATAGGGGTGGGCTTGACGATTTTTATGCAACAACCCGCGGGAAAGTGCAGCATATCGCTATTATTTCTAACGCTTCGCTTGATGTCCTGAAGGCGTTTATAGCGAAAGGATGGGCACCTATTGTCGTGGTTCAATTGCAAGGACGGAGTCCGGAAATTTTACCGATGTCTGCTTATGATGATCGGTCAAGCGAAGTGATTCTCCAAAATCCAGTTAATCTTGGTGAGCGTCGGGTGAGTTACAGGGATTTTGAGATGTTTGGCACAGCGAGATCACGGAACAAATGTATCTTAATTACGCCGCAGTTCCTCACGGAGGTAGACGTTCTGAGAGTATTAGGGAGTTATTTATCTACAGGAGCATTCCAGCAGGTTCGTGTGAGAAGTCGTTGATACGCAATTGTGGTATTAGGCAAGGCTTATTTTCCTTAATCATGGAGACCTCTGATGATAGAAAATGATGTTCAGCTGATACGTAGGATTTTGTCAGGCGATGATAAGGCATTCAACACCTTAGTCCGAAAGTATCAGAAAAGTGTTCATGCCTTAGCATGGCGGAAGGTTGGCGATTTTCATTTTGCTGAGGAAATTGCCCAAGATGCCTTCTTGCAGGCATACAAAAATCTTGCTATGCTAAAGGATCCCAATCAGTTTGCTGGATGGCTTTATGTGATCGCAAATCGGCTTAGCCTTAGGTGGATCCAAAGGAACAGATCTGTAATGCAATCGCTGGAGGACATATCTATGGGAGAGATAGAGAGATCCTCTTATACCCGTTATATATCGGAGCAACGTGAGACGGAAGCGACCGAACGTCGCTATGCAATCGTCAAAAGACTTCTGGAAAGATTGCCTGAGAGTGAACGCACAGTAGTGACGCTTTACTATCTCGGCGAAATGACAGCGAAGGAGATTGGCAAGTTTTTAGGTGTTTCAGTGAATACCATTAAGAGTCGACTGCGACGCGCACGCGAGCGTTTAAAAGATGACGAACCGATGATCCGAGAAATGCTTGGAGATGTCCATCTCTCTACCAACTTCACCGAGAACATTATGCGACAGGTTGCTGACATAAAGCCCACACTCCCACCAGTTGGGAAACCTTTGCTCCCATGGGCGGCTGTAGGGGTGGCTACCCTATTGGTTATGGTACTGATGGGAGTAAGCAGTCGATACGTTACTCGTTTTCAGCAACCGTATAGTTTCGAGGCACAGTCTGAACCCACGATTGAAATTGTTGACGCGCCTGTCGTCCTTGATATACCTTCAAAACCGTCAATACGCAAACAGGCTGGGAGTGCTGCTGCTCTAAGTAGACAGGATAATGCTGGCTTTCAAGTTCCCGAGACAGTTTTAGCCTCTGATGCATGGGGCGATTCTGCCACGTCTTCTCCTTCGGGGTGGACCCAAATGAATGGACTTCAAGGCGGTGCCGCCATCAATCTCTTTGCTTCATCAGCGGGGGCAGTCTACGCTGTCGCAGGAACAGGAATCTACAGATTAGCAAAGGGCAGTAATACGTGGATGCTCGTTGACAGAAGTGTTCCGATCTACGGAGATTATGTTATCGCAGAGCATGAAGGGACCTTATATATTGCTACTGATAGATTATATGCTTCAACCGATAGTGGTGGGTCATGGAATGTGCTTGGAGGTATTTCACCAAGGGGATATATTACTGGATTTGCTATCACGGATGAGGCACAAAAACACGATTCACAAGCACGGACTGCAATGTATCTCGCTCTTCTGGATAAAGGGGTTTTCCGATCTACGGATATGGGCCAGCAGTGGAACTCCTTTAACAATGGGTTGGTGGGTAAGAAAATTTATGCCTTGACAGCGGTTAAAAATACGGTGTTTGCTGGCACGAACCGGGGTCTCTACCGTCTCAGCACATCTGATGTTTGGGAGCAACTCCCGATGGGTGTGTCCGAGGCTATTCACGCTTTAGAGGTTTTTGAAAACGATCTCTACGTTAAAACGGGACCCGATCCTTTGGCAAAGACGAAGACTGTAAAGGATATAGTGCACGGCGACAGTGCCAGTTCATGTCGTATTTTTCTCTCACCTGACTTGGGGACATCGTGGACTGATATAACGCCTGAGGAGGAGTCCACGTTTATACGGACCGCCACTGGTATACAGCTTTTGGCTGATGGTAAAACGTCCTTAACGCAAGATAAACCTATGTTTTATCCAGAGTATGGAGAGGATGCTCCGATAAATCTCCGATCTGTTATAGATTTGTTTCGGGTGGATAGGCGATCCCTTGTGGCAGTGGACGAAGATACTTATTACAGAGCGGGAATATATGGTACGCATCGTACAACTGATGGTGGGAACTCATGGCACCCATCTATGAAAGGGATGGTCGGAAGCGCGACGCTCAATTTGCTTGTGTTCAACGATCACCTCTACCTACATACCTACGAAGGGATTTACAAATCAACCGATGGCGGCGCGGCGTGGGAAATCGTTTATGCCGGTTACTTTGGATACTCAAGGGTAGCTATTGTTAATAATGTTCTCTATGTCATTGTTAATGAATGGGACACCCATCGTGTTTTGCGTTTATCTACGGATGGAAATCCCGAACTTATACCGGTTCAAGGCATGCCTGATTTTGATGGTGAAACACTCGTTCTTGAGTTTTGGACAGAGGAGCATTTTGAAGAACTGAAACAGGCAGACGTGGCGGCAGGTCGTCCGGTGATTAAAAATGTGCCAACTACGTATTATCTCCTTGATGTATATGGTAGGGATATTGGTGGATTTGCAGTCAGTGGAGAAACGTTCTATATAGAATATTTACGAAGGCTTTTTAAGTGGAAACCCGGTGATTGGGAATGGACAAACACTGGACTGATAGATACCGGTAAACAGCCGAATAGCGACTTGGATAACGAATTCAAGTTGGCAGTCTCAGCAGAAACCGTCTACGTAGGAAAGCGGAATGGTAGGTTGTTTCAATCGTTTGATGGTGGCGACAATTGGAGAGACCTTACATCGAGCCTTCCACTCCGCTTTAACCATTTCAAAGAGATAGTCTTTGCGGGTTCAACGGTTTACGTCGCGACAGACAAAGGGGTTCTCGGATCGCAAACCGGCACGCACTGGCATGTAATCACCGATAAAATTGGTATGCCTGTCGTCATAGACAAATTCACCGTTAATAATACCGAAGTTTTTGGTATTGGCGATACAGGGGTCTATCGCTTGGATGATCGTGGTAAATGGTATCAGATTTCTCCCACTATTTCAGATAAAACTGCATCGCTCATCACCAGTAATAACAATTCTACACGAGAGCCTTGGGAGTTTGATCCACCCGATACGGATAGAGTTGTTTCTCTTATTGCAAATAAGGACAGGTTGTACGTTGCCACCTACCAACTCGGAATCTTTCAGGTCTCGCTTGAGAAGGAATAGATAAGCACTGTATTGGTGAAAAAGGAGTAGAACTATGAGATTCGCATTATCTAAGCGGATCATGCGATGGTTTTTCATCGGGCTTATGGGTTTTTTGCTAATATTGGTAAGCCACTTCCCCGTTGATGCTGTAAAGATTGCCTTCCAATCAAATCGGGATTTCGCTGATGATGCGTTAATATATAATATCTATGTCATGGATACCACTGGGAAGAACCTTGTCAGACTCACACAGGGTGCTGCCTCAGACCTGAATCCTACGTGGTCTCCGGACGGAACGAAAATTGCCTTCGCATCAAGCCGTAAGGGTAATTTGGGCATCTATGTAATGAATGCTAATGGCAGCAATCCAATCAATCTCACACAAAATCCGAACGGACGTGACTGGTCTCCTGACTGGTCTCCGGATGGGAGTCGAATCGTCTTCAGCTCAAAGCGGGATCGGAATGAGGAAATCTATGTGATGAATGCGAATGGTGCGAATCTTATCAATCTTACACAACATTTGAAGTCCGATCGATCCCCGAGTTGGTCTCCGGACGGGACGCGAATCGTCTTTTCTTCGGACCGTGATGGCGACTATGAGATCTATGTGATGAACCCCGATGGCACCAATCCCATTCAACTGACCGAGGATCCATGGGCATCAGATGAAGGACCTGCTTGGTCTCCAGATGGAACGCAGATTGCTTTTTCTTCGGACCGTGATGGCGACTATGAGATCTATGTGATGAACCCCGATGGCACCAATCCCATTCAGTTGACCCACAACTTATGGGAGATAGACTTTGCCCCGGCATGGTCTCCGAGTGGGACGAAAATTACCTTTAGCTCGTTCAATCATATTCTTAATGCCGATGTTTATGTGATGAATGCTGACGGCTCTGACCTCATCAATCTCACTGAAAATAAAAGCGCAGACGATTTCGTGAGTTCTTGGCATCCAACGCCACTGGCTGTTTCCACGGAGGAAAAGTTAGGCACCTTGTGGGGACGAATCAAACAGAACAATATAAAATGAACGTCAGTCCCGTATTTGTAGCGCAAACTGTTAGTTTGCGCCTGATGGGACACAATCTAAATGGGGTTTATAGTAGATTCTGTAATTACTTATACACTTAGTATCGGTGCGGTTAGGGGATTTAGTCTGGGGAGAGACTAAATCCGTTCCTTGTATTACATTCCGCACCTACCGGAGGTTGAAAGTGTGTATTTATTTTTGGAATTTACTATAANNAAATATTTCGGTAATTTGATATGTTCCCCAGATCCGGTAGGTGTGGTTTGCCACCGGGGTCCCCACCCGTTACTGGGAAGGGACACCGGACCTGATTAGGAAATTACCGAATTAAATTCTGAATCTTCATACAAATTGTGCTGCAAAAAACCCGTCGATTTAAAATGAGATTTCCCTATAAAAAGGGAACTTCTGAACATGCCGAATGGAGGAGAAAATGAGAATCCGATTGAGACTATTGACGCTGCCAAACAATCTGCGAAAAAACCTACTGCTCTTTTTACTTTTAGGGACGTTGGTGGTGATAGGTATAGCACGGTCTGCTGAGGCACAAATCGTCTTTACATCGGGCGATTGGACACCCGGACCAAATATTTATATGGTCGATTCCGAGGGGAAAAAGGTCCGACAACTCACTGACCACGAACGCTGGGACTCGGCACCGACTTGGTCTCCAGATGCGAAACAGATCGCTTTTGAATCCGAACGCGTTGGACATCCAGAAATCTATGTAATGGGAGCGAGCGGACGTAACCCAATTAACCTAACCCAACATCCCGCGCCTGATGGTGATCCAGCGTGGTCCCCGGATGGTCGGCGAATTGCCTTTATATCAGTGCGAGATGGAAGTTTCAATATTTATGTGATGGATACCGACGGCACGAACCTGACACAGGTTACCGACCATCCGCGTCCGGATGTTCATCCGACATGGTCTCCGGACGGCACACAGATTGCGTTTGAATCCCCCCGTATTTTTGGATCGGACATCTTTGTGATAAACGCTGATGGTACGAACCTAAAAAGGGTCACTGACGCTCGACAGTGGGACTCAGAACCGGCGTGGTCTCCAGATGGGAAACAGATTGCCTTTGCATCTTGGCGTGGCGGTATCTGGGACATCTACACCATAGACCCTGATGGCAAAGGCGAGACGAATCTGACGAACAGCAAATCCAATGACAAACATCCAACGTGGTCTCCGGATGGCACGCAGATTGCCTATTCATCGCAACGTGGTGGTCTTTATGGTATCTACGTGATGAACGCCGATGGGAGCGACAGTGTTGCTCTTGTTGAGGATTTAAAAGTAGCTATACAACCTGCATGGGCACCCGCATCGTTGGCTGTTTCTCCCACAGGAAAATTGTCAACTTTGTGGGGAACTCTCAAAAGAGAAAAGTAGAGATTTTTCGGAAGGTCAAACGAAAACCAAGCCCGTAAGCGTAGCGGAGGTGTTTTTGCTTGGGTGTTTCTTCAATTTCTTCAACTCGTGAGAAAAGCACATCAAAGTTCCAACTCACGTCCTTTCTCCGCAAGGTAAAATTAAAAAATGGATCGTTTGAAAGTCGCAAAAATTGGTGAGTCGTTGGCAGTAGAGCATCTCAAAGCGCGAGGATGTGAAATCCTGGCACAGAATTATCGTGCGATACGTGGCGAAATTGATCTCATCGTCCGAGATGGCGAATTCACCGTTTTTGTGGAAGTAAAAACACGGCGGAGCCTCAAATTTGGGTTACCTCAAGCGGCTGTAACGCTACAGAAACAGCGACAAATCTCCAAGGTTGCTTTGGCATATCTACAGGCTCAGAACCTCTTGGACGCACCCTGTCGTTTTGATGTTATCGCAATTCACTTGTCCCCGCAGCTGGAATTGCTACGGCTTGAACAGATTGAGAGCGCGTTTGATTTTCAAGCGGATGGTCGATTCTGAACTGTCTCTTGTGGATTTCAATGTCTTAGAGGTCAGGAAACCTTAAAATCCTTTTCGCATTGCCGCCCATAATGTCTGCCAATTCCGCTGCAGATAGATCTGGCAGTAATTCTTCTATCACTGTGGTCAGTTTCCCATACCCCGGTTCTTCCAATATCCATGGAAAATCGGTTGCCCACATCAATCGTTTTGCCCCAAAGCCGGTCAAAAGACCCCGGTGCCATCCTGCCAAATCTTTATAAGGGAATTCTTCTGTGCTAAAGGCGTATTGACCAGAGAGATGCACATTGACATTTTCAAAGCGCGCGAGTCGATAGGTGGTGTGCATAGTAAGGTTGTAACCTGTCACCTGTATCTGAGGTCTTCCGAATTTGTCCCAACTGAATTTGCCTTTTCCTGGGCACACAGCCAGATGATTTAGCACAACCCTGACCTGTGGAAATTCTTGTATCAGGTATGGCAGGAGGTGCGCATTGATGGCGTTCGGATAGAGCCACAAGACATAATCGCGTTCGGCAGCGCACTTCCAGATCGGGTACGCCTCAAACTCGCGGACATCCATCTTCGCGAAAATATCACGCGGTCCGCCGAATGTGGAAAATCGGAATCCGATAATCCCAGTCTCATCTGTCAGTTCCGCCATGTGGTCAGCAGGGTTTGGATGTCCTTCTGGGACCAATCCGATTCCTAAAAACCGATTCGGATACGCTTTGAGGCAATGGAGTAAATAACGATGCTGTTTTATACTCGTACCAGCCATCTGGACGAGCACTGCCTGATCAATCTGGTGTTTCTCCATTTCATCTAACAACTTTTCGACAGACTCTTCCCGTTCTGCGGGCCAAACGTCTGAAATTTCCCGGGGGAACTCGGAGGAGACTTTTGTGAATACGTGCAGATGCGCGTCAATTCGTGGCATAGGTGCCCTCCTTTAATTAGCCGTCCAAACTAAACAATTTACGACGTTCCGGGGTCTGGCAGTACTCCGAGATGGAGGCATACTGTTCCGGTCCAATGCGTCCCGGTGTTCGTTTTTCGTAAATCAGGATAATGGATTTACGTGGCACATCGGAGTGATTGTCCATTGAAACGTGCCATCCACACGAATTGAACATAATCGCTGTGCCTGCTTTACCGGGGAAAGCTTTGTGTCCCGGCATACTCTCTTGCCGCGTCGGGCGTGTGTACGGACCCGCATCGGGTTTATGACTGCCCGGGACAAATCCGAATTCCCCACCTCCCTGTTCGACATCGTTGACGTAGATTTGGACCTTGATGTGGAGTGGATTGTCATGTCCTACATCGGGATGCCATCCGGTGTAGCTCACGGGCCACGGTGCCACCGTCCGAACCTGTGGTCCCAATAGAATCAGGTCATGGTCAGTGAACGCCATCAACGCCCCGTAGTAGCTCGGATAGTCGATAATATCGATGAAGATAGGGTCCTTTTCAAGCGGATTCGGGATGTCATAGAAGGTTGCGACAGACTCTCCCGCTTCGACTCTATCCAGCCATTCTTCTTTGCACGCATCTGCCCAGTAATCGAAAGCCGTTTGCAGTCGCTTAAGGTCTTCCCCTTGAATTGCGTTTTCAAAAACGAGATACCCTTCTTCTTCCCACTGTTCTTTCTGTTCGGATGTCGGTAGAATCATTTTTTAATTTTTCCTTGCGGGTGAGTTTCGTAGGTTAAAACTCTTTCGTGCCTTTGTGAGGAGTCGCCTGCGCCGTTGTTGCAGGCTTAGTTTTCTCATTTCTCTTGCCGTGTTAGCGCGATATGAGCAGGCAACAACGGTAGCCTGCGGATCTCAAGAGAAAAGGTTATTGGACAAAAAACAGGTCTTGTCCGCTTTGCGGTAGATTAAAAAACTTTGCCTCTGCCTGCGATTTGCCAGATTGTTTCGACAGTATTGCCTCTTATACCTACCAGTTCATCGTGAAGGTTACTCGTCATCCCTTGATGTAACGGGATAACAGAAAGTTGTTCACCGACCTTAAATCGGTGGGAACATTCACTGACATCCACATGCCCGTGCTCGACCGACATACCGTAAATCTTCGCATCGGGGTGTTCAATGATGTGTCCGTACGGCGTTGGTGGATAACTGGCAAAAGTCTTCATCCCGCCGTCAATGATAATCCGTTCAGGTGTCGGCGTGCTGACAACGGTTACGATGACCCGCAGGACACACCTATCGGGCGCGAGCATCTCGGAATTACCGATCCGGGTTATACCCTCGTAGACATAAGAACCACTCCGGGTTTCCGTGCAACCGAGTTCTTTCGATGCCGCTTCCGATCCGGTGCCACCACCACTGATAATGTTCACAGGAATCCCGTCGCTTGAGAGCAGATCAAGCGTTTCTTCGATAAACGGTTTCGCTCGGATGTTGCTCGGATACGTCATCACACCTTGGAAGTCGATGCCTTGCATCTTCACAATCTGTTGTGCAAGGTGTTGTGCTGCTTGAGGAGACTGCACACCACAACGCCCACTTCCGGTATCGAGTTCCACAACAACGGGAACAGTACAGTTATCGGTGTGTGCCTGTTGCGAGATGCCTTTTGCTGTCTCCTCTGAATCAAGGGCGACGATAATCTTGGCACGTTTCACGAGTGCTGTCAACCGCTTCAGTTTCGGTGTGCCGACGATATTATAGGGGATAAGGATATTGTCGATTCCAGCATCCACCATCACCTCGGCTTCGCCTAATTTCTGACAGGTAATGCCTTCGGAGCCGGCAGCGATCTGCAATTTAGCGATTTCTGGCACTTTATGCGTTTTGGTATGAACGCGTAGGGGAACGCCGATCTGGTCGCAGAGTGTTGCCATACCCTCGATGTTCCGTTCAAGCACGTCCAGGTCTGCGGCAAGTGCCGGTGTGTCTAAGGCAGCGATGTTCATAGTTTTCCTCGTGGTACGGGCTGACAAGCAACGCCTTACGTCAATATAGGTTTCTGCGCTTAGTTTACCCGTTATACATTTTTCTGTCAAGTGATAGAACTACGCTGCTCAGGGTCATTCAGTTCTTCTGTAGGAGGGATCTCCGAATCCCGACTTCTTGCTGTAGGAGCGATCTCCTGATCGCGATCGTCTTTGATGCTTCTTCTTGTAAGAGTGCCCTCCCGGTCACAACGTCTTTTACATCGGTGTGAATATCAAAGGCGGTGAGTTTTGCAAGCGCAACCCAACCTACGAACGCAATAAGTACTCCTGTCTCCGCTACCTCTCTTCTAACCGTCGAACCTGAATACCTCAGCTACAGCGGTTTTCCCTTGCAAATTTCTCATAACCAGATATAATGTCGGTGTTTACGGACACGGATATTGTTAAAGGTTGTACGCAATTCACGCAAAGGAGAACGTGGTCATTGAAACGATTAATTGTGGGGATAACCGGAGCGAGCGCAGGTGTATATGGAGTCCGCTTGCTCCAAGTGCTCACGAAACAAGCGGATATAGAGATACATCTAACAATTTCTTCATCTGGGGCACGTGCCTTGTCTGAAGAACTTCAGCTTGAAATCGACCTTGACAATTTCAAATTGGAGTCGCTTATTGGTGTTTCTTCGCCGCAAGTTATATACCATCATGAATCAGACATAGCCGCCCCGATCGCCAGCGGCTCTTTCCGGACGGAGGGAATGGTTGTTGTGCCTTGTAGTATGGGGAGCATCGCCTCTATCGCGGGAGGGATGTCGCGCAATCTTATCCAACGCGCAGCGGATGTGTGTATAAAGGAGAATCGTCAGCTCGTCGTTGTCCCGCGCGAGACCCCTTTCAGTCCTATTCATTTGGAGAACATGTTGAAATTGTCGCGCGTGGGGGTTTGTGTGTTACCAGCGATGCCGGGGTTTTATCACTCTCCAAAAAACGTGGACGATCTGCTCAATTTCGTTGTTACGAAAATCTTGGATCAGTTTGGAATAGATGCCGAGTTAATCCAACGATGGAAAGAATCTTAATTTTACCTTTGCTGCCCTGTCCGGCTGTGATATTTATGCCATAACCCCCATAGCAGTGCTGGAATGAGGTTGAGTGCCGCTATTCCCCACAAGATCATCTGTATCTGAAACCGGTCTAACAGCATCCCAATGATCATTGAGCTGGCTCCGCCCATGAGTGTAAAAAGGGCGAACTCAGTGCCGAAGATACGTCCTCGAATTTCGTTCGGCGCACGTTGTAGCAGCAATTGTGTTGAAAACACCCATACGATTCCGCCGCCGATGCTCCTAACAAGCCCACCGAGAAGTACAACTCCGAAATTCAATAGAGGTGCCATGATAGCGATGCCGACCACCGCAATTAAGTAGCCGAGGGTGATGCTGATTCGGAGCGGTGTGTCTCGGTCGCCTGTCCAACGTCGCGCCAGAATCGGTCCAATACCACTTCCGATGCCGTTTATGCAGTATATCATTCCTAAACTCAACGCACCACCGACTCCGATAATGAAATAGGTGTTGGAGATTTCAACCAACACGACCTGAAGGCCAGTGGACATTAAGAAGGATACCGCTGCCTTGTGCAGGGCGATGATAAGAATGTCAGGATGCTGAAGCATATAGCGAAGTGCCGTTAACCTCGCACCCCCCGAAGCCTCCCCAGCAGTGGAGGATGAACTCGGGAGTCTGATCTTCAGCAAGAGTCCTGCCGAAATAGCGAAGGTAAATCCGTCAATAACGAAAGCCGTCTGGCTACCAAAGAGTCCTGTTGTTAAACCGCCGATGGCGGCACCGACCGCGAGCATAACCGACCAGGAAGCTGCCCCAAGCGTATTAGCCGTGCCGAGTTCTTGTGGAGAGGTGATGTCTGGTAGGATCGCGCTCCGGGCAGGGCTGAAAAAGCCGCTTACACCGAACAGAAGGACCGTGAGGACATAAAGCAACCAGATATCGTCTGCGTCTTGGACGAAGAGAAATCCGAGAACGACGACGGCGCGCACAAGGTCAGTGATGATTAACAGATACTTCCGGTTATATCTGTCGGCGAATATCCCCGCAATCGGGGCAACGGCAAATGGTGCCAGCATTCGGATTGTAAACAGGACACCTAACGCGAGACCGGAGTCAGTTAGTTCAGCAATTAGTATGGCAGACGCAATGAGGTTAAACCAATCTCCGAGCAGACTGACGACTTGCCCGCCCCACAGCCAGCGGAAGTTAGCATTCTGTAGAATTAGTTCAAAATAACCGACCGACTTTCCGATTTCCCGTTGTTCTTCCGCGGGTTTTGTTGGGGAACGTTCCTGTTTAGACAATTAGAGGTTCCACCGTTCGTTGATCGGTTTCTGGTAGACTTCAATATTGCCTGCCACCACCTCTTCGTAGTCAACAGCCTGTCCACAGGCATTAGACTCGTAAATCGCTTCACAGATGGATTTCGCCCGTAGCCCTACCTCTGCGTCGAGTTCGGGTGGACGATTATTTTCTATTGCATCCGCAAAATCATAACATTCAAGAACGACGCCATCGGTGAAATTGTGGGGAAAGAGCCGCGCTTCTTCTTCATCCGAGAGACTTGACCTATACTCGGTGATAAGGCTTTCCATACTATGGCGGGTGCCATCTTTAAGAATCACTTCCGCACCATCGAACGGACCGTGGAATATGTCGCCGTCATCGAGCAGGCATCCTTCGCTGCCATAGTAGACAACATGATGGTAATCGTGTCCGACTGCCGCCCATGTACACGTCCAGAGTCCGAGTACGCCATTTTTGAAGTTAATAGTTGCGACCCAGGTGTCCTCTTGCTCGTTTTTGACGAATTCCCCTGCTTTGGTAACTTGCAGATTCTCAAATTGACAGACGCGTCCGTACACGCTATCTGGATCACCGAAGAGATAGCGTATGGTATCACAATAGTGCGCTCCAGAATCCATCACCATGCCACCGCCGCCGAGTGTTAGGTCGAGTCGCCAGTGCCAATCACTTTGCGGATCTGGTTCCCGATAAGAGGCGTGTTGTGCTGAGAACATTCGTAAATTTCCCAGCATCTGCTTCTCGTTCATTAACCATTCCGCGGTGCGCCGACTCGGCATTCGACGGATGTTCTCAGCTGTTGCCGCGATTTTGTTATTCGATTCCGCTGCTGCGATGATCGCATGGCTGGCTCTGACGGTAACACCCATCGGTTTCTCTACCATGACGTTGACACCGCTGTTGAGGCACTTTATCGCGTTGATGTGGTGATGTGCGTGCGATGTGCAAATATCTGCTCCATCTAAATCCACTTTCGCGAGCATTGTATCGGTGTCATCAAATATCGCAGGCTTTTTACCCGTTACCTCTTTAACCCGGTTAGCGAACTGATCTGCTCGTTCTTTGACTTCATCGCACATGGCGACGAGTTCCACTTTACCCGGCTCCGTTTGGTGTATTGTAAGATAGGCGTTGAGATGCCCGTTTGCCATCCCACCGCATCCGATAATTGCAATCTGGACCGCCATGATTTTCCCCTTTTTTTGTCAAAATATCTGATGAGTTAAAATATCACAGATACATTTTTTTAGCAAGTTGAGTGCTTTTTATCGCAGGATAATTTAGTTTGAAAAATCAATTAGGTTTTGCCTGCTTCTTCACACAGATAGAACGGTTAGGGGACCATTCCTATCGGTTTAAGGGGCACAACCTGACGTAAAAGGTATGAAGAATTGATTGACATACCGTTGAAATTAATTTAAACTTATAGGATATGAGTAGGTTTTCATGAGAACACAATACAGTTCTACTGGAGCCTTCAATAACCCGTCAGTGACACCCTGCTAAAGCATGTGTGCTTGTGCGAACCGCCTGCCAAGCGGTCAATCCACAAGATTAAGTCCTGACTACAGTAAACTATCGCGGTATCTTGTGCGTGGCAGCCGGACAATAGTCAGATGCTCCTCAAGTCTGAACTCCCTAAGATACTGTGATCTGGATGGGGTAACATATACCCTGAAAAGGAGTTTTACGACATGTTCGTTCCAGTCAAAACCAAAAAGGTCAGCAACTGATGCCGACTTCCCCACCGGTCGCCAGACACCTTATCAAAAGTGGCAAAGCAACGCCGTATTGGTCGAATGGTATCTTTTGTATCCGCCTCAATTACGATACAAAAGCGCATACCCAAGAGATTGTTGTGGGTGTAGACCCCGGTAGTAAGAAGGAAGGATTTACCGTCAAAAGCCAATCCCATACCTATCTGAATGTGCAAGCAGACGCTCACAACAAAGTGAGTAAGAAAGTCGCAAAGCGTTGTGAGTTGCGGAGAGGGAGACGTTCCCGGAAGTGTCCGAACCGCAAGAACCGCATGAACAGACTTGCGAACAAAGAACGGATACCCGCAGGCACGCGTGCAAGATGGGACTGGAAACTTCGGATATTGCAATGGTTGTCCAAGTTATATCCAATCACACACGTCTGTGTGGAAGATATTAAGGCACAGACCAAGCAATATCAGAAGAAATGGAATCAGTCCTTTAGTCCTCTTGAAGTCGGTAAGCAGTGGTTCTATAGCGAAATCCGAAAGCGGTGGGAACTGCTGACCCTCCAAGGGTGGGAGACGAAAGAGATACGCGACAGATTAGCACTCAAGAAATCGTCAAAGAAGTTAGCCGACACCTTTGAGGCACATTGCGTAGACAGTTGGTGCTTAGCATATCACACCGTCCGGGGTTCAGAGATACCCGACAATACGGACATATTCTGCATAGCACCCATACCGATACGCAGGCGTGAACTTTATAGACAGAACCCACAGAAAGGTGGAAAACGTCCACGATACGGAGGGACACGGTGTTTGCAGACTGTCAAGAACACACTCGTTAGACATGTCAAATACGGACTGCTCCGGGTATCAGGACACCAAAACGGGAAACTGACACTCAGTGAAATCAGTAGCAGCAAACAGGTCGTCTTTCAAGCAAAACAGGAAGATTACAAAATACTCAAACGAATCAACTTTAGATATAGACCCATGGTCTAATTCACAAAAGCGGTTCTGTATCTCCCTGCTAAAGCATCTGAGTTTTAGAACCGAAGGTTTGGATAAGGTTAATATATGGTGAAAGCTTAAGACTCATGGAGAATCGAATTAATATTTTCAGCAGACATGGCGATATGTTTTTTATTTATTCTTATAATAACGAACGAGAATCAATACTTCATCTCAGATTCTCGTTTTTCAATGTTAGCCGTGTTTGCTTAACGAAAGGAAAATAGCGATGTTTTCAAACCCAGGACAGCAATCCGAATCTCATCTCAGTGGTACTGCTCCGAGTTCCCAACATGGGCATGGTTTCGGTACTGCTCCGGTATTCCTCGCTTCGGTGAGTACAATCCTTGGTGCAATTCTCTTCTTGCGGTTCGGTTACGCCGTCGCACACGTCGGACTCTGGGGTAGCCTCATGGTTATCGCACTTGGGCATCTTGTGACCGTCCCGACGGTTCTGGCGGTGTCTGAAATTGCGACGAACCGTCGCGTGGCGGGTGGTGGTGCCTACTATATTGTCAGCCGTTCGTTTGGTGAAAGTATCGGAGGTTCTATCGGAATTGCGCTGTATATCTCCCAAGCGATCTCAGTCGCCTTCTATATCGTGGCGTTCGCACAATCTTTTCAACCAGTTTATGACTGGGTTGCGACAACTTACGGATTGATTCCCGATCCTCGTTGGATGAGTATTCCTGCCACAGTTCTGATGCTTGTTCTGATGCTAACGAAGGGAGCGGGTATAGGGGTTCGACTTCTGTGGGGGGTCTGTGCAATCTTGACAGCATCAATAATTTCATTCCTTTTGGGACAAGGACCTGAAACAATTCGACCTGAAGGATTGAATCTTACAGCACGTATTGAGGATCCTGATAGTTTTGGGATAGTTTTCGCTACATGCTTTCCCGCTTTCACTGGTATGATTGCAGGACTTGGGTTATCTGGTGATCTGAGAAACCCGCAAAGAAGTATACCGCTCGGTACCATCGGCGCGACATTCACTGGCATGGTCATATATGTACTTGTCGCTATCAAGTTGGGACAGAGTGCCACTCCTGAGGTACTTGATGCCGACGAGTTTATCATGGCAAAGGTTTCTCTGTGGGGACCTGCTATCTACATCGGATTGGGTGCCGCTGCCTTCTCCTCTGCCCTCGGATCGATTATGGTGGCTCCCCGAACGTTGCAAATGCTTGCCCGAGACAATGTGCTACCTATTCCGCAGCTGAACCGCCTTATGGAAAAAGGCGTAGGCGAGTCGCAGGAACCGGTATATGCAACATTTGTATCAGGCATCATTGCGATTGTTTTCGTGGCGATTGGCGAATTGGACTTTATCGCACAGATCTTGACAATGTTCTTCATGGTAACTTATGGCGCGCTCTGTGCGGTGTCGTTCCTTGAGCATTTTGCGAGTAATCCGTCTTATCGTCCTACCTTCCATTCTCGCTGGTACTTGTCCCTGTTGGGCACTGTCATGTGCGGTTTGATGATGTTTCAAATAAGCGCGTTATATGCGTTTATCTCAATTGGACTCATGGCGGTGACCTACCTCGGGCTCCGTAGGAGCCACAAGGGACAGCGAGACTTGACCGCAATCTTCCAAGGGACAATGTTTCAGTTAACCCGGTGGTTGCAAATTACCTTACAGAAGAGCCGTGTCATTTCGTCTGAAGGTGGATGGCGTCCATCGATCGTCGCGATGACTCGATTCGGAGAGCGCCGACTCGGACATTTCGATTTGCTCCGCTGGATCTGCCACAGGCACGGGTTCGGGCACTTCATCCGTCTGTTCACTGGGGACTATTCGTTTTCCAGCGAGCTCCAAGCACGCGTTCACGTTGATGAATTAATTAAAAGGACAGAGGTCAGCAGAGCCGGTATCTTTGTCGATTCCATAATTTGCCCGACGTTTAAACTCGCTCTGGCACAAATATTGCAAATGCCCGGAATTTCTGGGCTACCAAATAATTGTGTTCTCCTTGAGTTCCATCGAGACAACCCTGACGAGATTGAAGAGGTTCAGGAAGGGATACGCCTTGCTGCGAATTCATTGTTCAATGTCCTGGTCCTGCGGTCGACGGGGTACCGCTTTGGGTATCGCTCTTCGATTGATGTGTGGGTGACGGACGACAACTTGAAAAACGCTCCAATGATGCTGTTGCTCGCGTATATCATCGTAGGACATTCAGATTGGAGACGTGCTGAGATTCGGCTTTTTGCTTGTTCCGAGGCTACGGATGCTGAACGTGAGGCGAACAGACTTTCGACGCTAATGAAAGAGGGAAGACTGCCGATTTCAATGCATAATGTGACTTCTGTGTCTTACAGCAGTCAGAAAGCTTTAGAAGAGGAGATAGAGCACCGATCCTCTCAGAGCGATTTGGTTATTGCAGGCTTAGCAGGAGAAGATCTCTACTCCGAAAAATTAGGGCAAACACTGCAGTCCTATGCGGCAGCCAATGACGTGTTGTTCGTTCATGCAATTGAACAAATCTCAATCGATTAGTGCAAACGTCTCGATTTACAGCCTGAAACTCAGCTAAGAGGCAAAATGTTTCTGGAAGTCATAGGGTGTTGCGTTTTTGTAAACACACGATAGCAAGTAGGCTGGCATTAGATGGATGAGTTAATTCGACAAATTCTGGATTTACTTCAAATGCGGGTGATCACTTTAGGTGAGGAACCTGTAAAAGTCATCCAAATTGTGTGGTTGATTAGTGGTTTGGTAGCTGCCTTGGCAGTCGCGGGTTTTTTACGTCGATGGTTCCGTCATCTTTTCGGTAGTTTCAGAATGCCGCAGCACCTGAGTAATCGGTTGCTGGCACTTCTGTTCCTTATCGTTCTAATTTTTGGGATTGGTTTGGCATTCCGATTTTCGGGAATTAGCACTGGATTTTTCGGTGAACTTTTTAATTATCCACTCACCGACCTGTTTCATCCGCCCCAAAAGCCTGTCGATACTGAGGCTGTGGGGGAACAATCCCCAGTTGAAGCCCGTGAGGATACGGGCAAGTTAACTTTGGCGAGGCTTTTTTATGGGTTCGTGATTGTTTTCGGGATGTTTATCTTGTCTAAATATGTGCAGTGGGTGCTCCGGCGGCAGGTGCTACAGGCTTTTCAAATTGCAGAGCATACGCAATTTATTTTACTCCGCTTCATTCACTTCGGTCTAATTATTGTCGGTGTTCTTATCAGTCTCAGTTCCATCGGGATGAGTTTCACAAGCTTGGCAATAATTTTCGGGGGTCTGAGTATCGGTATCGGTTTCGGTTTACAGAATATTGCCTCAAACGTGATTTCAGGGTTTATTCTGATTTTTGAACGCCCTATCAAAATCGGAGACCTTGTGGAGATTATGGATGTTAACATATTTGGAAGAATCAGGAGCATTAATCTCCGTTCAACAATTATCGTCTCGCTTGATGAGAAGGAAATTATTGTTCCCAATTCTCAATTGATTACGGAATCGGTACATAATCTCACACACGCGAACAATCTGTACCGACTTCGTATTCCGGTGGGGGTATCCTACGGTTCAGACGTGGATCTTGTCAAGCAAGTGCTACTTGATGCTGCAGATGAGCATCTCGGCGTGATCAAAGAACCAATTCCGAACATCAGCAACGTTACTGCTCCTTTTGTTCGCTTTATGTGTTTCGGAGATTCCTCTTTAGATTTTGAGTTGTTGGCGTGGATTCCTGACTCTTTTCAGCGTTTTGATGTTGCCAGCGATCTCCATTTCATAATCTGGCATAAATTTAAAGAACATAATATTACAATCGCATTCCCACAACTGGATGTCCATTTTGATCCACCGGAAACCGAATAGCAATCTTGATAGTCGGAATAGGTGGCGGGTCATTCAGTTCTTCTGTAGGAGGGATCTCCGAATCCCGATGTCAATGTCCAAGTCATTGCGGGCTTTACTATATAGATGGCGGGTCATTCAGTTCTTCTGTAGGAGGGATCTCCGAATCCCGACAATATCGGCTGTCGGTGAGCAGTAAAAAGGTTTTCGTTTAACGATATCCTCTTTGCTGACTGCTATTCTTAAGAATGCCTAATTACATCGCCTTTGACGAGATAATAGACCTCTTCACCGATATGTGCCGCGAGGTCGCCTATCCGTTCCAAGTGTCGGAAAAGAAGTAGGAGGCTGATGCCGGGCTGGATAAGTTTGGGATGTTTGCTTAAAATTGTCAGAAGTTCGTGGAGCATCTTTTCATAAATCTCGTCTACCTCATTGTCCCGTTCTCGAATTTCTAATGCATGGTCAGCATTCCGATTGACGAAGGCATCTATCGCGTCTTTCACCATTGCTTGAATCACTTGTGCGACATAGGGTAGATCCACGAACGGTTTGACCGGCGGGTGTTCCGACAGTTCAATGCTCCGTTTGGCGATGGCAACGCTTTTATCCGCTATCCTTTCAATGTTGTGGTTAACCTTCATCGCTGTTGTTAGAAATCGGAGTTCTACGGCTACCGGTTGGTGGAGTGCTATTAGTTGGATGCACATTGATTCGATCTCGTTTTCAAACAAATCAATCTTATCGTCTGTATCAACAACGAGTTGGGCTAACGCGCTATCTCGTGTTAAAATAGATTCGATAGCTTGGCGCAGCATCTGTTCCGCGAGCCCTGCCATTTCCAAGATTTTGTGCTGAAGTCCCTTAATTTCATGTTCTAACATATTCTTCCTTGGACGATAGTTAACATGCCTCACACTGAGAGGAGTCTTCAATTATCAATGAAAGAGCATGTGGTCTCATCAAAAATCTCTTCTGACTGTTAACTGATAACTGTTAACTGACAACTATATTGGTCGTTAACCTAATCTTCCTGTCACATATTGTTCTGTTCTGGTATCTTGTGGATTTGTAAAAATCTTCTCTGTCGATCCGAATTCGATCAATTCGCCACAGTAGAGAAACCCCGCGACATCCGAAACGCGAGCGGCTTGCCTTCTTTTGTTGGTGACGAAGATAAGTGTGCAATCGTTTCTTAAATCCCGCATGAGATTCTCGATTTTAACGGTTTCGATCGGATCAAGTTCCCCACACGGTTCATCAAATATTAGGATTTCTGGTTCAACAGTTAAAGCACGTGCGATACAGAGGAGTTGCTGCTGTCCTATAGAGAGTCGCGCCGGATTACCGTGCAAGATGGGTTCAACTTCGTCCCAGAGTCCTGATCTTTGGAGACTTCTTTGGATAATGGTATCCAGCTGTGAAGATTGATTTATACCTGCGATCCGAGCCCCGTATGCCACGTT
>JAAXHD010000439.1:20172-28251 GCA_012271015.1 Candidatus Poribacteria bacterium
GAGAGGGAGTTCAGAATCTGGTTATCGCCATACCACACACTTAGGTTATGGATGCTCAGGATGGGTTCTTTTTCTTCAATCTGCATCGTTGGTATCGCGAGAAATTTAGGATTCGCGCCTCCATCTGTCTTGCGAAAGTTAATCGGGGCGTGCCATAGCGGTGGAGGGGCTTTCTGACCCCGATTCCTTCAGGAGACTGGAAATGGCACTCAGTAATAGTGCGCCTCCTAAGAATAACATGAATCTGTCTGGTATTCCTCTGGGACCTGTTGTATGTCCCGGTATATGAACACCGATGAGTAATGCGGCTGCGGCAAATGCTCGCGACATTGCTCGGCATCCCCCCGCTAGTATCCTTGGAAAGGCAAGTGGCGCGACCTGTTTTGCTAAGACTTGCCATTGATTGGCTCCTAACACATAGGCGGATTCACGGATCGGTGTCGAAACTGATTGAAGTGCCTCTTGGGTTGTTTTGATTGCTACTGGCATTGCTATCAAAATGAAGACTGAAGTCTCTGCGTAAAATATCGCAATATTACGCTGGAAGAGTATTGCTTCTAATCCGGATTCATTCACATTTTGGGCAAGAGAGGGCGTTCCAATCTCTTTAAAAACGCCAGCGTAGCCAAAAAGAATTGCGATTGCTAAGAGTCCGTACAAGAGTGAAGGAATTTCAGTCAAAAAAGCGACTTGACTTTCGATGAAGCGCCGAACCCAACTTGTTGGTCGCAGCCATTCCTCTAAGTAAAAAGCACAGGCTACCCCGAACAGAACAGCCAGAAGGCTGACGGGTAGAATCAGATTGAGATCGCTGAGCAGACTGGGCAATGTGCCGGATATACGAGAAGCTGACGGCGTTTGAATGTTAGCGACTTGGGTCTTTTTAAGGTTGTTCCAGAGAAAAATAAACGCGGCACCCACTATAATGAAAGTAATACCCTGCAAAGCGATTTTTTTTCTGAGTTCTGAGCGAGTCATCAAGGAAATCATAATTGGCTATCGGAGACCACCGGCTATCGGTAAGAGGGTTCTTGGGAACAATTTACCGCATCCTGAAATATTCCAAACTGCGGAAGATTGTTACAAACCCACCTCTTTGCTGATTGCTGACTGCCGACAGCCATTCTTGCTGACGGCTGATGACTGACGGCTATTCTTATCCGTAACGCATTTGCACGTAATCCGCAGTCTTAGGATGTTGGGGTGTTTCAAAGAGAGTTTGCGTTTCTCTGTGTTCAATAAGCTCTCCGAGAAACATATAGATACATTCCTTACTGACTCGCCGCGCCTGCGCCATGTTGTGAGTTACAATAAGGAATGTGTATGTTCCGGCAAGGGCTTCCATTAATTCTTCAACGGCAAGCGTGCCTTTCGTATCTAACGCAGAGCACGGTTCGTCCATCAGAATGATTCTCGGTTTCAGCGGTAGCAGACGCGCAATACAGAGTTTTTGCTGCTGTTCGAGTTGGAGTGATGTTGCCCGCACCTTCAATTTATCCTTCAGATCCTCCCAAAGGAAGACGGATGTGAGTGCTTCCTCAACAATCTGATCTGATTCTGTTCGTGTTATACTCCGCACTGGAGAGTGAATACGCAAGCCGAACAATATATTATCGTAAACTGAAATCGGCAATGGGTTAGGTCTTTGGAACACCATGCCAACCGATTTTCGGAGTTCCGGCAAAGAGACATCGGGGTCGTAGATGTTTTTTCCTAAAATCTCGATTTTCCCTTTGGTCGTGACGTTGCCATAACGTTCGTTGACACGATTGAAACAGCGCAGTAGCGTTGTTTTTCCGCACCCAGAAGGACCGATAAGCGAGGTTATCTGACCGTCCGGTATTTTCACGTTCACATCAATGAGGGCTTGGAAATCACCATACCAGAGACTGAGATTTTCAGTTTCAATGCTATAATTCATTTTTTCCAAAATTTCCAGTTACAAAAGAAACTTGGGTACGCAAAGAACCTCTTTCGCTGACAACTGTTAACTGTTGACTGTTAACTGCTAACCAAAAGTCCCATTCACATAGTCGTAAGTGGCTTGCTCTGTCGGATTTTCAGAGAAAATTATATCTGTTGTATCAATCTCAATAAGATCGCCGTTGAGGAAAAAAGCAGTGCGGTTCGCCAGTCGTTTCGCCTGTTGCACCAAATTCGTAACGAGTAAAATAGTCATTTCTGCTCGTAAAATTTTGAGCACTTCTTCAATACGCATCGTTGTGACAGGATCGACAGCGATTGAGAATTCATCGAGACAGAGGATCTCCGGTTGATGTGAAAGGGCACGAGCGATTGTCAAACGTTGTTGTTGTCCACCTGATAATTGAGTGCCAAGTGTGTTCAAACGATCCTTTACCTCTTCCCATAGTGCCGCTTGTTGTAAACACCGTTCGACGATTTCGTCTAATGCCGCTTTTGCACGAACGCCTGCTGTGCGTGGTGCAAAAGCGACGTTATCATATATGGAAAGCGGCAGACCGACCGGTAAAGGCTGAACCATACCGATACGTCGACGTAAGCCATATACATCACCAACTGTGTTAACGTCTTCGCCATCCAATTTCACGGAGCCTTCTATGGTTGTGTCGGGTGTAAATTCCAGGGTTCTATTGATAACTTTCAAGAGCGTTGTTTTACCGGATTGCGCAGGACCGATTATGCCGAGAATCTCGTTCTGGTACACATCGAATGAGACACCGTTCAGTGCAGATTTATCTCCATAACGCACTTTCAGGTCAGTAACCTCAATTATAGGTGTAGTTTGTGATCCATTCTGGCTATTTGATTTCATGTCTATTTGTCGATGCCTCCCGTGGATCTATTTTCCACGTCTTCGTCATTTTCTTCTTTTTTACGTTCCACCCGTGCTTCCGTCAAAACTGAGGCTAACAGTCCGGATGGAATCGCGATTAATCCTACGCCAACAAGGGTGACAACCGCCGTGAAAAATTTGCCTCCTGGTGTTATCGGATAGACATCTCCGTAGCCGACTGTTGTGAGCGTCACGATAGCCCACCACATGGAATCAAGAATGGTTCCGAATTCTTCGGGTTGTACATTTCTTTCAAAATAGTGGATACCACACGCCGCGAGATAGACCAACATCATTGACAGGATGACCAGTGCTAAAAGTTCTCGCCGGATTTCATTCAATGCTTCGGTGAGCCGATCTACTGCGAGGATAAATCGGGTCGCTTTGAAGATTCTGAAAATCCGTAGGAACCGTAGTATCCGAAGCACACGGAACCCTGGTAGAAGAAACAGAGATGGTAGAATAGCGAGTAAGTCTATTATGCCGTAGAAACTGAAAATGAAATCCCGCTTTCTGGATTCCATATAAACTCGTAGGATATATTCGATGGAAAATAAGCCAAGAAATACCGAGTCCAGCACAATGAAATGAAGTGCCTGTGGGTCCTCGCTATCAGATTCAAGCACAAAGACGACAGCGGAAGCGAGGATCAGGAACTGGATTATTCCACTAACGATGTTCCCTTCAATGATCGCTCGTAATTTCTCTTTGTTCATTCTTTATAGTTATTGAAAACCGTATGAAGCTTAACTTAATTGGGTAATTCGGCAGCAATGTTTTCTTGTAGGAGCGAGTTGTACTCGCGATCTCTGCGGAATACTTAAGAAGCGTCTGGTGATCCAAAACCCTCTTGCCGACAGCCGATAGCCGACTACTATTCTTCTGACGGCTGATTGCCATCTTACCACTTTTTCCGTGTTCGGAGATACACCCTTAGTACAATCGCTGCGGCATTGACGAGTAAGACACTGCCTACAAGGACAATCGCAGTCCCGTACGGGATACCCTCTGTAACGTCTGGAACCTGTGTTGAAATCGTAAAGAGATGTAGCGAGAGTGCCATACACTGTTCTGTTATATTATACGCAAAAGGGTTTCCTTCTGCAATATTTTTATAAAAAACCGCACCCGTGAACATAATGGGTGCCGTTTCACCTGCCGCTCGTGATACCTGTAATATAACGCCTGTCAAAATGCCACTGATGGAGTTAGGGATAACGATACGACGAATCGTTTGCCAGCGCGTCGCACCAAGATTCCAACATGCCTCTCGGAAAGACATAGGAACGGCTTTGAGGGCTTCTGTCGTGCTGGCGATAATAACTGGAAGCGTCATGATTGCTAACGTGAGCGATGCCGCTAAGATGGATTCGCCTAAACCCGCGAATAGCACAAACGCCCCAACACCGAACAGGGCATGGACGATGCTCGGTACACCCGCAAGATTCACAACCGCTAAATTCGTGATACGCGTGAACCAACTCTCACGGGCGTACTCGTTGAGATACACTGCAGCAAATACACCAATCGGTGCCGATACTAATAAAGAAACGACCACCAAATAAATTGTACCCAAGAAGGGTGCCCAAAGTCCCCCTGCGCGCATGTTGTCTTTCGGATTCGTGAATAGGAACTCCAAGGACAGAACCGGCAGTGCCTTGTAAAAAAGGTAACCGATAATGAGAAGCAGTGGAAGGATCATCAGGCTTGTCATCACAAGGAGGAAGATTCGCATCACATTCTCTGTCCTCCGTTTTTGTTTGCTGATTGCTGTTTCTGTAAACATTTTTTAATTTTACCTTGCGGTTAAATAACGTGCGTCTGAACTCTCAAGTCTGTTTCTTAAATCCGATCTCCATTACATTACGAACTACGGGTTCTGCGACTATCTTAAGAGATACGCTTTCTTCTGCAAACCCCTCTTAACTGACAACTGATAACCGATAACTGACAACTATTCTGCGCGGATTCCTTTTATCACTAAGTCGGCGATGAGGTTCACCACAAATGTAATGGTGAAAAGCAGAATACCGATGATAAAGAGCACTTGGTAGTGTTCGTCTCCTCTTGCAACTTCACCCAATTCAGCCGCGATCGTTGCTGTGAGCGTGCGGATCCAAGAGAGTGGACCTGATGGAATGTTAACGGAGTGTCCAGTTGCCATAAGGACAGCCATCGTTTCACCGATAGAGCGTGCGGCACCGAGTAGGACCGCCGCCAGGAGACCGTTTTTTGCGGCTGGTAAAAGCACACGATAGACCACCTGCCACCGAGTCGCACCGAGTGCCTCCGCCGCTTCGCGATAGGAATCGGGTACGGCTTTTAGCGCGTCTTCCGCGATGGAGACGATAATCGGCAAACTCATCAATGCCAACATAATACTACCGTTCAGCATTGTTAAACCAATCGGAGCTTTGAACACTGCGATAATCAATTGATTCATCAGTGTCAATCCGATGAATCCCCATACAACCGACGGGATGGCGGCGAGCAGTTCAATGATGATCTTAAATGTTTCTCTCAGTTTTGGACTACAGAACTCCGATACAAAGATCGCCGCACCAAGCCCAAACGGGACAGCGATACACATGGCTAAGAGGGTAACGCTGAAAGTTCCGACGATCAGCGCAAATGCGCCGTACCTTTTATTGTTCAATGAGGTCGGTTGCCACTCTACGCTTGTTAAAAATTGTCCTAAATCTAAGCCGTTGAAAAGAAAACCCGCTCCCTCCCTGAATACAAAGAAAAAGATACCGAATACAAAGATAATGGAACTAATACCACACAGACGAATAAACAGTTCAATCGCTGTTTCGGAAAAGGGCAGATTTGCCGCGCTTTTTTTGCGTAGGATGTTCATATTTATTCTGATTTACTTTCTAACGGTACGAAGCCGAGTTTCTCAACGATCTTTTGTCCCTCTGCTGACAAAATCCAATCGAGATATATTTTCACTTCTCCTATAGGTTCACCGAGGGAGTACATGTACAATGGACGCGCGATAGGGTAGGTTTTGGCAAGGACATTTTCAAGGTTCGGGGGGTAGTAAGGCGAATCGGGATCGGCGGCAACCTCTAACATTTTCACATGTGAGGTCGCGTATCCCATTCCGCTGTAGCCGATAGCACACGGAGTCCTTCCGACAACTTCCACGACATCTTTGGAGCCGTGTAGATCCAACGAACCTATGCGGAAATCACGGCTTGTGCCGAGAAGTGCTTCTCGGAAATAGAAATAAGTACCGGAATTAGATTGGCGACTGATGCGGATAATCTTGTCACTTGGACAGTCGCTATGTAATATACCGAGATCGTTCCATTTGCTGATTGTGCCGTTCTCACCATAAATTTCTGCGAGTTGAGTAATCGTAATTTTATTCAGGGGTGTATCGTGATGGACATAGACGGCGAGGGCATCATAGCCGACGATAAATTCCTGAGGGGCTTTACCGGTATTTTGCGTCGCGAGTTCCAGTTCTGTCGGTCTAACTTGGCGACTACAGTTCGCAATATCTACGGTGCCATTGATGAGTGCCGCGACACCTGTCCCGGAACCGCCACCTGACACCTCCACCGATGCGGTGGTGCTGACCTCTGTGTATTTTTCTGCCCATGCCTGTGCCAGATTCACCATTGTATCTGAGCCTTTATTTTTTATGATGAATTGTGTTGTTTCTGTTTCTGCAACACTTGCATCGTCTTTAGGGGAACAACCGTTCAGGACGAAGCCGCACGCCAAAACGACGAGAAGGTATATAGTCGTGTAGCCGATTCGACCCTTCATTTGCATCAATCTCCCTCTCTCACAAGATTCTAATCTAAATTATAACGCACAATTGTTACGAAAATAAGACAAAATTTGGAATTTTTATCGATTAGGTGTCAATTTAGAATTTTCACGGCATTTGGTAGGCGAAACTCTACAAATGCCGCCCCTACAGGGCTAAAGACTTGGGGCAACGCGTTTCTACAGAGATACCGCCCCTACGGGGCTAAAGAAGGGTTTTGGGTGGGCACGGTTTGGGTCTCGGACCCAGGGCGGTTAGGCAACCGCCCCAGAGGTGTCAATTTTAGAACAAGGGACATGGTTTTCACAACAAGAAGTGCGTTATCAGGTGGAAAACCTTTCCGGACACCGATGAAATATGATGTGAATATAGGCTTCAGCCCCGTAGGGGTGGCATTTCTGTAGCGTTGTTTTTTTAATGCTAAACTTTACTCTTGTTTTTCTGCAGCGGCTTTGGCTCCCTCCATCTTCGCCCGATGCCGTTTTTTATCGTAGTCTGGATTCTTCTTCCGCCATTCACGCATATACACAGCCCGGCGTCGCTTATAGTTTGGGTTCTGCCGCTTCCATTCGTTCCAACGGGATTTCTGTTGTTCTCGATATTCGGAGTCTTCTGCGTATCGTTTCCGCCGTGCAACTTTGCGTTTCTCCCGGTATTCGGGGTCTTCGGCATACCGTTTCTGTTTGTAGTCCGGGTTGTTCTGTTTCCATTTCCGCCAACTTTTTCGCCGACGTTCGTTATATTCCGGGTTGTTCTGACGCTGTTTTCGTGCGTATTCACGTTCATACGCCCGCTGTTTTTCGGTACGCCGCTGCCGACGCTTCACCGCCCGATTCTGTGAGCTTCTGCGTTGATACTCGCGTTCCTTCTCCCGACGCACCGGGTCCTTCAGAAACACTTCTTTAAAGGCATCAAGGCTCGGGGGAGTGGGCAGACACTCGGTCTTCAACCACTCCCAGACCGCATCGGCGAGCAGCACCCATGCCCGCCGACCTGCAAGCCGTGGAAAGGTTTCCAGTCGTTCCTGATATGCCGCACGCGCCGCGGCTTGGGTCTTGAAAACCTCGATACCGAGCAGTTCGATCTCCTGATAGGTCACCGTTTTTGCGGCTTTGATGCAGGCGTAAAATGTGCGAGGCGTACTGACACCGAGTTTACAGGCGGTATCGTCTTTGTAACGCCACGCGTAGACAAAGTGTTGGTTGGGAGCTAAATTCATGGAAGTTTGGGTATAGAATAGGGGTAGGCGCGGTGTAGAAACCGCGCCTCTGTTTATATCCATGTGTAGGGGCAGCCCTTGTGGCTGCCCTCTTGTGCCTGATTGCCGATCGCCGATGGCTGATTGCTACTTCAAAATCACCATCTTGCGCGTTAACGATATGTCGTCGGTTTCAAACTGGTAGAAATACACGCCGCTCGCGACCTGCTCGCCAAGTGCATTCCGACCGTCCCAATACGCCGCTCTATCACGACCCGT
>JAAXHD010000439.1:28422-28727 GCA_012271015.1 Candidatus Poribacteria bacterium
GCGTCAGGAGACCGGTCGTTCGAGGCAATCAACAGATCAATCTGTTCTTGGAGGCGATCTCTCTCAACCGCACTGAACTGCCTGCCGAGAAGGGTGGGCGCAGCTGCTGCACCCCCATCACGATTGGCACTGACCGCTACTACATCATTGATGTCCACCTTGCCGTCTCCATTCACATCATACTTCGCATCCGTTACGCCCGCTGCAACCGCAACGATGACGGCATCAACATCCATGCTATCAACCGAGCCATCTCCATTCACATCGTATTGAGATTTTGAAGCAGGTGTCGCCGGGGTCGTCGT
>JAAXHD010000056.1 GCA_012271015.1 Candidatus Poribacteria bacterium
GATAGACCCCTGTTTCCTTAAATTCATCAAGAGTTATTTTGTGCGATCTTGTGTCAACATCCCACAGGTCAATAGTCAACCATAAATCTCTATCAGTACCGGTGATGTCATTGAATTGGAGTGCTCCAGTGGCACTCACCAATGTCTTCCCATCTGGACTGAAAGACACGACTGTATAAACTCTCGAATCAGTGATTGATATAAAGGACGGCGGTTTGCCAATAGGTGGTTGGGCGATGGGTGGTTGATCGGTAATTAGTTCTGTACGCCCTTCAAGGGTATCAATGGTAGTTTCTGGGTTCCCGGTTTCCACATCCCATAGGTGAATGGTACCACCGCTCCCGATGGCAAATGTGCGTCCATCTGGACTGAAAACACCGAATCCGGCAAGGGTTGCTTTGTGTGTCCGCGTTTCCACATCCCATAAGTGGGTGGTAGTACTAGTCTCAACAGCAAGTGTGCGTCCATCTGGACTGAAAAGTATATTGAAAATCCAATCTGTACGTACTTTAAGGGTTTCCTTGTGCGTGCCTGTAGCAACATTCCATAAGTTAATTTTCTCGTAATCTGTACTCGCTAATGTCTTCCCATCCGGGCTGAAAGACACGGAACCGCCTGCACCTTCAAACGTGACTTTGGGAAGGTCCGTGGCAACATTCCATAATCGGATCTTTCCATTACGTTCACTTGCCAATAATATCTGACCAACTGGACTAAACAACACGCTGTTCCAATTCCCTTTATCTATGGTTTTACGCGTGCCTGTAGCAATATTCCATAATTGGATAGCTCTTCCACTTACACTCGCCAACGTTTTTCCGTCAAAACTGAACGATACACTTCGGACCTCACCATCCGCTTTAAGTGTGGTTTTACGCGTGCCCGTAGCAATATCCCATAAGTTAATTTCGTGCCCACGCCAACCTATGAGTGTCTGATCGTGGAAACTGAACTGGAACCCTTCTATATTCTGTGCAAGGACCGTGTGTGGTGGAAAATCTTGTGCAAAAGCGTTTAGTGAAAACAGTGTTAAAAGAATAAGTAATGTCAAGGCTGTTTTCATAGACAAATTTTCCATTTTCCTATAGGCATGCTTTAATCAAAGCAGGGAATTTTGCTTCCATTGCAATCGTAAGCTATTTAGCACAACGGATACGCTACTAAACGCCATCGCAAACGCTGCAAGCATCGGGTGGAGTTCCCGAAACATCGTCGGTACGAAAGATAGCGGATACAGTGCGCCCGCGGCGACAGGAATTAAAAGCACATTGTAGAAAAACGCCCAGAAAAGGTTCTGTTTAATCGTGCGCATGGTCGAGCGGCTTAACCGAATTGCTTCAGGGAGTGTGCGCAAATCGCTGTGCATGAGCGTCACATGTGCCGTCTCCCTGGCAATATCGGCACCTGTCCCGAGTGAGATTCCGATATCGGCTTGCGCCAATGCGGGGGTATCGTTAATGCCGTCGCCTACCATCGCGACGAGCCCACTATTTTCCGCCTGTAACTTTTTAACGGCTGCCGCTTTATCTTCGGGTTTAAGTTCTGCCATGACATCACCAATCCGTGCAGCCTTGGCGATTGCATCAGCCGTAACGTGGTTATCCCCTGTCATCATTGATACAGTACATCCAAGTTCGTAGAGTTCCGCGACCGCGGCTTGCGCTTCCGATCTCAATGTATCCGCGACCGCCAGAAGTCCAACAACTCGCCCATCAACGGCAATCCATAGGACGGTTTTCGCTTCGGTTTGTAAACGCTCTGCTTCTTCCTCAAATCTCCTTGTCGGAATTTTGTGTTGTTGAATTAAGGACAAATTGCCTATGACGACACTATTTTCACCGACCTGTGCGGTTATACCGTGTCCGGTAACCGCCTTAAACGCACTTGGCGTAGCGATGTTAAGTCCCCGTTCCTCAGCGACTCGTACAATTGCTTTGCCAATAGGATGCTCACTGCCACGCTCCGCCGCGGCGGATAACCGTAGGAGTTCTGATTCGTCTTCATCCGTGAGAATATCGGTAAGCGTGAGTTTCCCCTCTGTCAAGGTCCCTGTTTTATCAAGGACAATTGCGGTTAAGTCTCCTGCGCGTTCAAGTGCTTCACCGTTTCGGAAGAGGATGCCGCGCTGCGCGCCAATGCCGGTTCCCATCATAACTGCCGTTGGAGTGGCGAGTCCCAATGCGCACGGGCAGGCTGTGACGAGGATTGCAACTAAACGGAGCATTGCCGGGGTGAATCCTTCTCCAATGAGGAACCACCATACGAGAAATGTCACAACGGCAATCCCGGTGACGACAGGCACAAACACGTTTGTGACTGCATCGGTGGCACGTTGGATAGGCGGCTTACTCTGTTGCGTCACTTGTACCAATTGAACGAGACAGGCAAGGGCAGTTTCTGCGCCGATATGCGTGGCTTCCATTGTGAGCATCCCGCTCTGATTCATCGTCGCTGCCGTCACAGGGTCGCCTAGCACCTTATCTACAGGCACACTTTCTCCGGTAAAGACGCTTTCATCAACGGCACTTTCGCCGCTGCGCACTATGCCATCGACAGGAATACTTTCGCCGGGACGTACAAGAAGAACATCTCCTACACCAACCTGTTCAATAGGAATGTGTTGTTCTTCGCCGTTTTTTAGGCGACACGCTGTTTTGGGGAACAGTTGGGGGAGTTTTTTGAGGGCGGCGTTTATCTTGCCTTTGGCACGTGCTTCAAGAAGTTTCCCTAACTTAATCAACGTGATAATAACCGCGGCTGTCTCAAAATAGACGTGGTTTCCAAAGGTCGTCCCCGTGCCCATCTCCAATGCCATCGTTACAACGAGACTGTAGAGAAACGTCACGGATGTACCCATAGCGACGAGCACATCCATATTAGCGGATCGGTTGCGTAACGCTTTAAGACCACCGACATAATAATCCCAAGCAACATACCCTTGCACAGGTAGTGCTAAACTGAACATGAACCAGTTAACCCAAGGCGCGTGTGCCCAGTCGCCGATAATACCGAAGTCCCTGCCCATGCTGATTAGGAAAAGCGGGAGCGTGAAGATGACTCCGACAATGAATTGCATCTTTTGACGTCGGGATTCCTCAGCCCGAGCGGCCTCTTCTTCGTCCGCATCGACAACGTCAAAACCGAGATCTCGGATTTTATCAACGATGGCTTCCTCGCTGAGTATAGATGTGTCAAAGGTAACCGCGGCATATTCAGTGGCGAGGCTGACTTCTGCGGCAAGGATACCCTCCATCTTTTTCAGATGCCGTGTGATGGTGCTTGTACAGTTCTCGCAGTGCATGCCAGTGATGGGGAGATTAACTCGATGTTCCATTTTTTATCGTTATCCGTCAGCGGAAGTCGGGAATCGGAGTGTTTTTGATAGGGGTGTTTTTGCTTGGGCGTTTCCCCTTGCTTGGGTGTTTCTGCGGATTTCCCCACTCCTACAGAAACTCCAACCGTCTCTGGAACTTAAAAAAGGTACTTTATCAATATTTTAGCACATCGCGGACGAGGGACGCAAGGATAAGAGATAATAAGCAACAGTCTTCCAGTTAGCCTAAGTGGACAGGTAGACCCGTTTCAAGAGATTCGTTGGCGGCGATGGACAAAATAGCGGTTTTAGCGGCATCCGAATAGGGTGATCGGATTGCGCTGCCGTCTCCAGTACGAACAGCCTCGATAAAGGTGCTATCCATATCAATTGTGCAATTGTTTTGTGGATTCCATGTGGTCGTTTCTTCAGCAGTAGAGAGGACAAGCGCACTACGGAGATGGTATTCAAGCGAGCCGTCCTCACAGAAGATGTCTAAGCCGGAACGCCGCATTCCATTCGTTGTGAAGCAGGCGGAAAACATAACACCGAAGACCCCACTCTCGAATTGTAACGAGACAGCAGATGCTTCCTCAATATCGTAATCGGTATTCGGGATCAGATCGTTGCGTGCGACAGCATAGACGGTTTTGACCTCACCAAAGAGGTATCTCGCCATATCAAATTCGTGCGTCGTCTGCTCCATAAGCTGACCGCCGGATTTCGCTTTCTCGCGCCACCATCCACCGGGCATACCCCCCATCCAATAGCCCATGAAGAACCCGACGCGTCGAGAAGCGAGGAGTTCCTGTGCCTTGTCAATAATATCAAGATAGCGTTCCTGATACCCGGTAGCGGTGATGATCCCTTTTTCTTCTACCTCGGCAGCGATCTCTTTCGCTTCGTCGGTATCCATGTGCACCGGCTTCTCTACAAACATCGGGAGTCCAGCGGCAATGACTGCGCGTTCAGGTGCCCCATGGGCAAACGGCGGAATTGAAATATAAACGGCATCCAATTCCTCGTGTGCGAGCATCTGATTATAGTCTGCATAGGCTTTACCGCCGTATTGGGTAACTGCCTGTTCCGCTTTGTCGATTACAATATCACAGAAGGCGACGAATTTTGTACCACCGATTTCAGTTAATTCACGCAAGTGGCGATTCATGTTGCCACCCGTGCCAATAAAACCTAACCTAACATCTGACATTTTTTATTATTATCCTTACTGGTTTCTTTCCGTTGTTGAAAAACGAACGGTCTATTAGAAAAGATTGGGCAGGTACAAGACCTGCCCCTACAGTTTGTGGTGTGCATGCTTGGGGATCAGACCCCTCTCACGCTGCCACACGTTTAACCAATCACCAATGACCGATAACCATTAAAAGACTGAATTCTGTGCCGGAGCGAGCATAAGCGATGGCAGAATACCTATAAGCAATACACCAATAGCCGCGAGAACCAATCCCACAACAAGTGTGCTCGGATACGACGCGAATGGCAACTCTTCTTCCGGTTCACGCATATACATCGTGACAACAACCCGGAGATAGTAGAACGCCGATATTGCTGTGTTGACCGCGCCAACAATAACAAGCCAGATATGCCCTGCCTGAACTGCTGATTTGAAGATATAGAATTTACCGACGAACCCGGCAGTCGGTGGAAAACCAGCGAGTGACAAAAGCATTATCGTCATAAACATAGCAAGCAACGGTTTTCGGAGCCCCAGTCCTGCGTAATCAGAAATCACGAGACTCTCGCCATCCTCTGTTTTCGCCAAGATGACCGCACCGAACGCACCGATGTTCATCACACAGTATACGAGCAGATAAAGCATTGCGCTCGAGATCCCGTCGTTATTTGCTGCCGCTAAGCCTATGAGGATGTAACCTGCATGCGCAATACTCGAATAAGCGAGCATCCGTTTTATACTCGTCTGCGCAATCGCGATGACATTCCCGACAGTCATCGTTAACATCGCCAGCACAATGATAACGCCACTCCATTCGACTTGCAGGTTTGGTAGTGCTTCCATAAAAATTCTGAGGAACGCTGCAAATCCAGCCGCCTTTGGTCCAGCGGAGATAAACGCGGCTACCGTTGTGGGCGCGCCTTCGTAAACATCTGGTGCCCATTGATGGAAAGGAACAATGGCGACTTTAAATCCGAACCCAACAATAAGAAGAAACATTCCTGCTAACAACAGTGGCGATTTATTCGGGGCGATAATTGCCTCAGCGATTGCGGGGACATTCGTCGTCCCAGTCCCACCGTAAATCAGAGCGATCCCGTAGAGGAAGAAAGCACTTGCGAACGCGCCGAGCAACAGGTATTTCATGCCCGCCTCGCTTGAAGCAGGACTATCTCGAAAATAACCCGCCAATACATACAGCGATAATGACATCAATTCCAAGCCGAGGAAGACAATAATCAACTCATTGCCTGCAGCCATGAGCATCATGCCGAGCGTCGCGAGCAGAATAAGTAGGTAGTAAGGTCCCTGTTTTCTGTCGTCCCTACCCAAATAACTCAACGAAATCAACGCGACCAAAATCGTCGAAACAAGGAAAATAATGTTAAAAAAGAGGGAGAAATTATCTACCTTGAACATATCGTTGAACTGGGTGCCAACTGTGCCTGCTTGGTGCATCTGGATGGAGACCCATAGCGCAATCCCGGAACCAACGATCGTCATCCAGCCGAGGATCGATTTTGAAATGGAGTCAAACAGATCAAAAACGAGGACGATGAGCAACGTTAAAGCGATGATCAGTTCCGGCATCAGTAATTGCCAGTTAATCTCTATTGGCATTCAAAATCTCCTTTTGTAGTCTTAAGTGCGTTAGCGCAGGAACACAAACGTTACAATCACAAAAAGCGGGACTAAAATTCCTACCGACCAGAGCATATATCCAAAGAAACTCGGCATGCGGATACCGCTTTGTTCCGCGATTGCCTTTACCATGAAGTTCGGAGCATTGCCGATATAGGTATTCGCACCCATAAACACCGCCCCAACAGAGATAGCCGTTAGCAATCTGACAAACTCTAAGTGCTCGGGACCTGTCAATTGTCCAGACAAAATTTCCGGTATTACGGCTTCAGTGAGATGCAATTTCCCGAGTGCCGTATTGAAAAACGTCAAATACGTCGGTGCATTATCTAAGAAACTCGACAGGACCCCCGTTATCCAGAAATAGTGCATCGGCTCTTTTATTGCCCCAATTAACCCACGTAACGCGCCGTTTTCACCAGCCTTTAGAATCGCTAATGCTGGAACAATGGTTATAAAGATACCGGCGAATACCTTTGCTACCTCTTCAATCGGCTCCCATGAGAATTCGTTTGTTTGTCGCAATTCGCCACTAAAAGGTGTGAATTTGAGGGATAACAGCCCCATCACGACAATCAACACATCGCGTGCAATATTCTGCCAGTATACATGCACACCAAAGATATTAACTTCTCCCCACTTGAAACTACCACTCATCAGAACAGCAGCGACGATTCCGAGCAGGAACGTTAAGTTGAAGAGTCCATCCACACGAATGGGTTCATTGGTACCATCGTCTGGCACTACACCGCCTTCCCGTTTAAACATAAATGTGTCTATTACAAAGAAAATCGCAATTAAGATGATGCTAATAAACAGCATGTGTGGGAAGAGAGCCGTCGTCGTCCAGAAGAAGGGCACGTTGTGCAAGAATCCCAAAAAGAGGGGTGGATCCCCCAAGGGTGTTAAAGACCCCCCGATGTTACTTACGAGAAAAATGAAGAAGATAACCAGATGGACCTTGCTCTGCCGATACGCATTTGCTCGAATTAGCGGGCGAATGAGAAGCATTGATGCGCCAGTTGTACCTACCCATGAAGCAATAGCAGTGCCGATAAGTAGTAAGAAGGTGTTAACTATCGGCGTACCACGCAATGTCCCACGCACGAGAATCCCACCCGCAACCGTGAACAATCCCCACAACAGAATAATGAAGGGGATATAGTCTATCAGATAGATATGCAGAATGTCGTAAAAAGCTTCTCCTCGAAATGCTATGAGATACGGAATTGCGAAGACTAATCCCCAAACCAATGACATTTTTCCACCGTGATGGACCAGAAAATGGGAATCCAACACAAGCGGGAAAATCGCAATAGAGAGTAGTATACCCACAAACGGAATAATACTCCAAATAGGCAATTTTGCCCCGTCTACGCCATGACCATGATGTGCGCCTTCACTACCGTGTGCGTCATCTGCGCTGAAGGCTTCCATTGAAACCAACAGCATAAGCCCCAAAATCACACAAAGAATAAGACAAGTTGTAAATTTAAATTTCAATTACTTCGTCTCTGCCTCCTTTTCAATCTTTTCATTTTGTGCGCGCTGTGTTCCGTGTAAAGCGAGTTCAGTGTCTTGTAATATTTGTTCGCCAGCGCGTCCCACAGCAGGCTCGGTTTGCACCTGCGTCACGACAAGTCCTACTGATTTCTCCATCTTACTTAGGAAAGGTTTTGGATAAACACCGATCCAGACGATGAACAGCAGTATCGGCAACATCACAACGATCTCGCGTGCGTTCAGGTCAGGCAAAGCTTCATTCGTTTTATCCAGTGTTCCAAACATCACACGCTGGAACATCCACAGCATATACACGGCTGCCAGAATCACGCCTGCTGTTGCGAGAACCACATATATCTTCGAGAAGGCTCCCTGAACAAAACTGCCAAACAGTATCATATACTCGCCAACAAATCCATTCAACCCCGGTAGCCCGATTGACGATAACGTTACAATCATAAAAATCGTAGCAAAGATCGGCATACCCTTCGCCAGCCCCCCGAAATCCACAATCATCCTGCTGTGTCGTCGCTCATAAATCATTCCGACCAAAAGGAACAACGCGCCTGTGCTCAAACCGTGATTAATCATTTGTAAGACGCTTCCTTGAATACCGGCGGGATTTTTAGAAAACAATCCCAACACCACAAATCCGAGGTGGCTCACACTGGAATATGCGACAAGTTTTTTCAGATCGGGTTGGACCATCGCCACCAATGCGCCGTAAATGATGCCTATTACAGCGAGCGGCACTATCAAGGGCGTGAATTCAGTCGCGGCATCGGGAAAGAGCGGTAGGCAAAATCGGATTATCCCATAGGTTCCCATTTTTAGAAGCACCCCGGCAAGGATTACACTTCCCACCGTGGGAGCTTCAACGTGTGCATCTGGTAGCCAAGTGTGGAAGGGGAAGAGCGGAACCTTAATGGCAAAGGCAATGAAAAACGCAAGGAACAATAGATGTGAATGTTCAAACGGGCCGCTGAGCGTCGTGAGGTCGAAACTATTGTTGTTTTGGAAGTACAGTGCCAAAATGCCAACCAGCATTAGCGCACTACCTGCCATTGTATAAAGGACGAACTTCACGGTTGCATAAATTCGACGTTCTCCACCCCAAATACCGATGAGGAAGTACATCGGAATCAGCATCGATTCCCAAAATACAAAAAAGAGGAACAGATCCAAAGCACAGAAGACACCCAACATCCCGGTCTCAAGCGCGAGGAGCGACATCATGAAGCCGCTCAACCCTTTCTCGACCGAGTTCCATGCGGCAAGAATACACACCGGTGTCAGGAAAGTCGTAAGCAACACCAACCATAGCGAAATACCATCGATGCCGATGTGGTAGCTTGTCCCTAAACCGGGAATCCACGCTTGCTGCGTGACATTTTGGAACGTTGCAGTTGTTGTGTCAAAACCGGTGTACAGCCCCAATGAAACAATAAACGTCAGGAGTCCAATGACGAGTGCAATGCCTTTGATAGCGGATGCACCGAGCCCTCTGAGCAACGCGATGGCTATCACGCCGAGTAGTGGTAAAAAAATGACTATTGAAAGTAACAAGGAAACCTCCTTAGGATAACTTAACTTCGTCTATAGGCACAACCTACCGATCGCGATTTCCTTTCTTAAAGGAACAAATCACCGCCAGAACCATGGATAAAGCCAAAACCGCGGACTACGTAAAAAACAGATAGTATGCGAGGAATAACACAATTCCGAGAACCATTGACACAATGTACACTTGGACAAGTCCTGTCTGGAGGCGTCGCAACGTTCCACCAATAAATCGGATAATCGTCCCAACACCATTGACAATTCCATCAATAATGCCGTTATCTACAATCCGCCATAGCAGGTAATGAGAACCGTTTTTGATCGGTTGCACGATGAGTGCATTATACATCTCATCAACATAGTATTTGTTCGCAAGAAGCCTATGTAGGGCATTGGTAGGCTCGTCAGAGGGTGTTCTTTCGCGATAGCGCGACCATGCGAACGCAATGCCTGCCAAACCGACTATAGATGAAATCACCATGAATAAGATCACATTACCCGATGCGTCATGATGCGCTTCTGGAAAAACGCTCTTCGTGAAGTGATGGAACCAACTTTCATGTCCACCCCAACCTAAAAGCAATCCGATCAAGGCAGAAGGAATCGCCAGAATTGCGAGCGGGACCCACATAACTGGCGGCGACTCGTGCAGATGCGAATCAACATCGGGTTCAACACGAGATTCACCATAAAACGTCACAAAGATCAGACGGAACATATAAAACGCCGTCAAGAATGCAGTGACTAAACCGATGACGTAAATAATAGGCGAACTCCCCCAAGCACTGTGCAATATTTCATCTTTGCTCCAGAAACCGCTCAGAAATGGAAACCCAGCAATAGCAAGAGCACCCACTAAAAAGGTCCAGTGCGTTATCGGCATCTTTGTCTTTAAGCCACCCATTTTTCGCATATCCAATTCATTCGCCATCGCGTGCATCACGCTACCAGCGGTGAGGAACATCAGCCCTTTAAAGAAGGCATGCGTTACCAAATGGAAAATGCCAGAGGCATAAGCCCCAACACCAACACCAAGGAACATATACCCGAGTTGGCTTACAGTCGAATAGGCGAGGATACGTTTTATATCGTTCTGTGTAAGTGCTATCGTTGCCGCGAAGAAGGCAGTCAAAACACCGATCCATGCGACCACTTCGCCGGTATGTGCTATATTATAAAGCACAGCGGAGCGTGCTATCATATATACACCCGCAGTCACCATTGTCGCGGCGTGGATCAAGGCACTAACAGGGGTCGGACCTTCCATTGCGTCCGGGAGCCATACATAGAGCGGAATCTGTGCCGATTTACCTATTGCACCAACGAAAAGTAACAAGGTCGCAATGACGAGGGTACTCGCACCAAAGACTTTCTGAAAATTATCTGCCTCAGCGGCTTCAAATATCGATGCGAAATCGAGGGTTCCGAACGCAGCAAACAGGGTAAACATCCCCAGCAAGAATCCGAAGTCACCAATCCGGTTCACGATGAATGCCTTTTTCCCAGCATCTGTCGCCGTTTGCTTCTCATACCAAAACCCTATGAGGAGATAGGAGCAGAGACCAACGCCTTCCCATCCGACGAACATCATCAGATAGTTGTTTCCAAGGACCAAGATTAGCATTGCAAAGACGAACAGGTTCAGATAGGCAAAATAGCGTGTATATCCTTCATCGCCATGCATGTAGCCGATCGAATAGACGTGGATGAGAAACCCAACACCTGTAATCACTAACAACATCACTGACGTGAGTGCGTCCACACGGAACCCGATATTGAAAGCGAACGACTCGCCTGTAATCCATTCATAGAGCGTTTCATCGAATGGTGCAGCACCGCCGTGCAAACTGGCAAAAGCGATAATCGAACAGACTAAAGAGACAAGCACTGCAAGCGAACCGATCCACCCGCTGAGTTGTTCGTTCCCTTTTAGCCATTTTCCTAATAACCCGTTAATCAAGAACCCAATAAGTGGGGCAACTAACAGGACAACAATTAATTCTATTGTCATATTTTATCCTTGCCTATTACATTCTTTTAACTGATGGACTTCAGTGATGAAAACCATTAGTTACGGCATAACGGAGTATGCCTACTACTTTAGCGAATTGCTTAGCCCTTCAACGAATTAACTTCATCCACATTAACTGTCTGTCGATGTTTGAAGACGCTCACAATAATTGCAAGCCCGATCGCGACTTCTGCAGCAGCGACCGTCATCACAAAGAAAACGAACACCTGTCCCGTTGCTTCGCCCAGACTACGACTGATAGCCACAAAGGCGAGATTCGCCGCATTCAGCATCAGTTCAATACACATGAAGATGATAATAGCGTTCCTGCGGATGAGTACCCCGATTACTCCGATTGTAAACAAGAGCGCGCTCAATATGAGATAATATTCTAATGACATTTTTTTAACTTTCCTTGCAGTTCGATCAAGCGGGTTTGGAACTTTGACAGTCCTTAGCGTAAATCTGGAGAAACACCCCAGCAAAAAACCCTTCCAAATGTAAAGCAAAGACAAATTATGCCATTTAAGGCATAATTTCATTACAGGCTACGTTTTTGACGCTATGAAGATAAATACCTCATCTACTGATTACTGACTTTAGCTCTCCTCTTGACCTTCGCGTTTTACCAAGACGATAACACCAATCAATGCCGCCAACAAAATAAGTGAGGTAACCTCAAACGGTAAGAGGTACTTGCTGAACAAGAGTTCGCCAATGTCATAAGTGGTTGTCGTTACCGCTGCCGCCCCAGATTCTGCCGATGCCACTGCGGTGTCGTTGAGCGCATTCACCGCGATATAGATACCTTCAGCGGCAAAGAGGATGCCTAAGATAATAGCTAATCCTTTCAGTTTCCTCCCAATAGCCCCTTGCACCGAGAGTGTTTCCAAGTTCAGGAGCATAATCACAAAGAGGAACAGAACCATGATTGCACCGGCATAGACGATTACTTGTACTGCCGCAACAAAATGTGCACCCAACAGGACAAAAAGCCCCGCTTGTGCGAAAAACGTGACAATAAGCGAAAGCGCGCTATAAATCGGATGTCGGAACGAGATTACAGAAATCGCACCGATTAGCGAAACCGCTCCAAAGAGAATAAATAGAATCTGTTCTGCATTCATCAGCATGCCTCCTACTCTATTGCGTCGAGAGCGGTCGGTGTGAGCCGATCATCGCTATCTTGGATTGCCGGCTTAGGCGTTCTCATCACAAGGAGTCCTGCCACAATAGATACAACAATAAACGCGGAAACGACATTGCCGATACCCACGATTAGACGAGAGTTAGTCGTTATCCATAAAGTACCGGTTACGACGATTGAAGTCAAGGCGACAGGCAATAGAAATTTCCAACCGAAATTCATGAGTTGGTCATAGCGGAACCGAGGAAGCGTCCATCGAACCCAGATAAACACGAATAGGAAAATAGCAGTTTTGACAAAAAAGATACCAAACGAGATTATCCCGCTCCACACAGGACCGCCCATATTTTCTAAACCGAAGAAATGCCATCCTCCTAAGAAGAGCGTCACCGTTACGGCAGAGCCGACAATCATATTCATATATTCAGCCATGAAAAACATCGCAAATTTCATGCTACTGTATTCGGTGTGATATCCCGCTACGAGCTCCTGTTCCGCTTCAGCGAGGTCAAAGGGTAATCGATTTGTTTCGGCAAACATTGCCGTTGTAAACGCCAGAAATGCGGGAAGGTGAATCAGGAAATTCCATTGCCATGGATATGCCCCTTGTTCTATTGCGATCGTCCGCAGACTGAGTGTGTTGCCTGTTAACATTAGTATGCCGATGATCCCCAATCCGAGCGTTAGTTCGTAACTAATCATCTGTGCCGAAGAGCGTAAACCGCCGAGGAGCGAATATTTGTTATTAGACGCCCATGCCCCGAGTACAACACCGTAGACTCCAAGAGATGTTATCGCCAATATATACAGAATACCGATGTTGATATCTGCAATCTGGAGCGGTATTTCATGTCCCAATACCGTAATAGAACTTCCAAATGGCACGACTGCAACCGCAACAAGTGCCGGGACTAACAGCATTGCTGGTGCCATCACATAAAGTGGTTTATCCACATGATCTGGGATGAGATCCTCTTTAAACAGAAACTTAAGCCCATCAGCAACAGGTTGGAGCAGACCTTGAGGTCCAACCCGGTTAGGTCCTAACCGATCTTGCATCCATCCACTCACCCGTCGTTCCGCCCAAATCATTATCATCACGCCAATCAGCAGCAGATGGACAACGATGAGAATCTTGACGAGTGAACTGATGATTAAAACGAGAGGGATATTTTCCATTTTTTTAATTATTATCTCTGGGCGTTGCCTCCGTTGTCGGCAACGATCTAAAATCGTTAAGAAACCTCTTTCAGGTTATGAAAGGTTTATTAACAATGTGGAGTCCTGCCCTAACAACGGCAGGGCAGCGTAACAACAATCGTCAGAGGCTTAATTTGATACCCATGTCCCCAATTTTCTGATGTGTTGCGTCAGCATAGCCTGGGACATTCTCGGCAATTGCCAAGGCAATCTCACCAGCAAAGTGATAGTTCATCTCACCGCCCAACTGTTTGGCAAGTTGTTGCATAATTTCCCAATCCACACGCGCTTCACCCGGTGGATCAATCGTCTTACGAATCCGTTGCACCCAACCTGTTGAGTTCGTGAAGGTGCCATCCTTCTCAGCGAAGGTGGTCCCCGGTAGCACGACATCTGCCAACTGCGTTACTTCTGAAGGCAAAACGTCTTGTACAATAAGGAAATCAACACGCTCCAACGCCGCTTTTTCAGCATCTTCGAGAGGTCGTTCCGGTCCACCGCTGACGAGATAAACGACTTTTGCGTCCGATACCTTCTCCCAAAGTGCCTCACCCTCCAAAACGACGTTGCCATTCCCAGAACCGAGTATTGTTCGGGCACCCGCCGCGTTTGGATTCTTGTCGGCTTCAATTGTAAACTGCGGGAACTTGTGTTCTTCACCAGGCAGTTGCCCAAAGAGTCCCAACTGCGTTGTTTTCAGCATATCATGCGCCAACTGCTGTAAAATGTAGTTGTCTTCATTGGTTCCCTGTGCAGAACCGATAACAACAATGTCCTCAGCTTCTATTTCCGACACGTTTTCTGTAATTACCGCTAAGGCATCTGCCCAATGTGTTGGCGTGAGTTCGTCATCAACCCGTTTGAGTGGAAGTTGGAGTCGGTCATCGCTGTTGACATAGTGGTAACCGAGCCGACCATCGTCACACATCCAATGCTGGTTAATGTCTTCATGGAAGCGCGGCTTAAGCCTGTACACACCATCGGCTTTATATTCTACGGTAATGTTGCAACCGACACTACATCCTGAGCAGACGCTGTTCGCTTTCTCCAAAAACCACGGACGAGACTTGAACAAGAAATCTTTGCTGATCAATGCCCCAACTGGACAGATATCAACGACATTTCCTGCCAATTTGTTATCCAGTACTTGCAAAGGGACGCCTTCGTGACTCCGCGGGATATCGATTTCGTCATGGGAGCCGCGGTGAACCAAGCCTAATTCGCCCGTCCCGGAGACCTCATCAGCGAATCGGATACATCGGGTGCAGACGACGCAGCGCGTTGCGTAAAGCAGTACGTCGGGTCCCAAGTCTTTCTTAGGCGGGACATTTTTTATTTCAAGATAGCGACTCTTATCATATCCATGTCGATGTGAATAGTCTTGCAAATCGCACTCGCCAGCCTGATCACAGACAGGACAATCAAGTGGGTGATGCACAAGCAGAAATTCCAATATATCCGCTCGTGCCTTTTTGACGCGCTCGCTATCTGTGCGGACAATAAAGTCGTACTTTCCGTCAAGTTTCCTATCGGGTGGTGCTGTTCTCAGCACCGTAGTGCACCCAGTTGCGAGTTGCCGATCAGGGACGATTGCACCAGCAGGTGGAAAGAAAACATGCGGCTCAACGAGACACATTCTGCAATTCGCTGGGCGGGTCAATCCTGGGTGATAACAGTAGTGAGGGACTTCAATGCCGTGTTGTCTTGCCGCCTCGACTACATTCGTTCCATCTTCAACCTCTATCTCAAGGTCATTCAGTTTAACAAATGCCATTTTTTTACTTTCCTTTTTCTAATTTTCCTTACGGAGAAACAACATGGGTGTTTTGCTTGGGTGTTTCCCCAGAACTATCCGCTGCCTTTCCTTAAATCCGCTCTCCATCTCATTACGAACTACGGTTTTTGGTTTTATCTTTAACGCCTGTAACTGAAAACGGTAGCTTGCAACAACGGCGCAAGCGGGTCTACGTAAAGGCACGCTATTCATCAAACCGAACTGACCGAACCGCAAGGAACAATTAAAAAACCTACAGGTCAGCGAACTCTTTCGGAACAAACCGCTGTTGATACGCGTAATTTTCCTCCGGTGGGACGGTCGCCTCGGCAACAGGCAGCGTGACCAGTTTACCTTCTCGGATGGCGGCTTCAAATTCGGGACGGAATTTGCGCATATAACTCACGGCGGGCCAGGAAACTGCAATGCCAAAGACACAAATCGTATTCCACGTCATGGTATCCACATTCGCAATGTTATTGGCAACACTTTCCAGCAAATCTAAATCTTCGTAGATATCTTCTGTCTCACCCGTATCGCCCCATCTACCGTTTTCAGCAACACCAAATTTGGGACGGGTCATCGTGCTTTTCCGTCCGTTTCCGTCGGCGATACGTTGGACAATATCCCGGACCCACGGAGTTCCCCAGCGGCACGGCGTGCACTGTCCACAAGACTCGTGCGCGTAGAATTTCATGATATTGAGTAAGCAATCGACGATATTCCGTGTCTCGTTCATGACAATGATGCCACCGGAACCAAGCATCGATTTTGCGAGCGTGAGTGAGGTAAAATCAAGCCGCGTATCCAACTCATAATGCGTTAGAATCGGTGCGGAACTACCACCAGGGATAACCGCTTTCACCTCTTCACCGCGCAACCCTCCAGCGACTTCAATAAGCTCTGAACAAGTCAAACCCAGATCAAGCTCATAGACACCGGGTTCGTTAACATCACCACTAATGCAATAGAGTTTTGTGCCAGTGTTGGGATCGGGTGTCGGCGGATCAGATCGCGTATCGGCATACGTAGGTCCCATTTGGGTGTACCACTCCACCCCGTTGCCAACGATAAAAGGCAGATTGCATAAGGTCTCCACATTCTGCACTACAGTCGGTTTTCCAAACACACCTTCGACAGCAGGGAATGGAGGTTTGTTCCGAGGTTGCCCGCGTTTGCCCTCCAGCGATTCAATGAGCCCTGTCTCTTCACCACAGATATAAGCACCGGCTCCTGGATGTGAATAGATGTCAATGTTGAGTCCTGTACCACGGATGTCTTTGCCGAGATAGCCTTGTTCGTAAGCCTCTTTGATAGCGGCATCCAACATCTGTTTCCCAAGTGTGAATTCCCCGCGGATGTAGACATAAGTCGTCTCAATGCCCATCGCGTAACAGCAAATTAGGATACCTTCAATTAAGAGGTGTGGATTCTTTTCCAAAACGTAGCGATTACTGAACGTCCCCGGCTCACTTTCGTCGGCGTTGCAACAGAGATAACATGGCTTTATATCTCTTGGAACGAAACTCCATTTCAAGCCTGTCGAAAATCCGGCACCACCTCTACCCTTCAACCCGGAATCCATCACCATTTTCGCAATATCATCTGGTTGGTATTCCGTAATTGCCTTTTCAAAACGCGTGTAGCCATCGTATTGCCGAAAGACATCGAACGTGTTAATATCAGGCACATCCAGATGCTCGTAGAGAATTCGTCTTTCTTCTATCATACTATCTCCTCTACAAATTATCTATGATTTCATCAACCTTTTCTGGGGTTAAATTTTTATGCAAATCATCGTTCACCATGATAACAGGAGCGACATCGCAAGAAGCAAGACATTCCACTTTCATGAGCGTGAACTTACCATCAGCAGTTGTACCCTTCGCGAGATTTGTTTCAGAAGCGACATCCGTGTCCAACTTCGCCTTAAGATGATCCAAAACGATCTTACAGTCCCGTAAGGCACAAGGAAGGGTGTGGCATATCCGAATGACGTACTCTCCTACCGGCTCTTCAAAGAACATCGGATAGAAGGTAACGACATCTTTGACCTTCATCACAGAAACCTCGAGTTGCTCTGCGACATACTTCATGACAGCGGGCGTAATGTAACCTGCCTGCCTTTGGGCGAGATGAAGGGTTGGCAACATCGCGGCTTCTTTAACGGGATACCGCCCTATTAACGCGTTGAATTCCCTTTGGTTTTCTTCGTTAAACGCGAAAGGCGTTTCGATTTGAATGAGTTCATCTGACATCTACGTTTTCCTTTGCTACGAATGCCTCCTGTACTTTGCGAGGCAGTTCAACCAAAATGAAATAAGATTCCGGATACAAGTAATCTTCCTGATACTCATTAACAACTCGCAAATAGCCTTCACGAGCTCGCTTCTTCATCAGATAGAATTTGGTAGAATTTTCGCTTCTCTATGTCTTCACAACCGTTGTTTTCGATGCAAAGTGCAAATACAGATAAACACCCTTCAATTGCTTCATAAATATTTTCAAGTAATTCTTCAAAAGTGTCCCCTTGTGTAGCACAACCGACGATTGATGGCACTTCCGCCCAATATCCGCCTTCTTCAGCTTTATGGATAACAACTTTTAGTTTCATGGAATTTAAGTCCACTCCCTTCAAAATTACTTTATCTGTCTTTGTGAAAACTTCCAAAATCAATAGTTGCCGTAAAACTGAATACGGTTGCCTTCTGGGTCGCGGATATCGAAAATGGCATGCCCATCGTTGTTCTCAAGTTTCCGTAATCGCTTCCCTTTCGATTTCAGTTGCTGATGAACAGCACTCACGCTTTCAACGTGAAACATCAGTTTTTGTCTCCCTTCGTTGGGTTTGCTGGCACTATGGAGACATAACGTGCAAGCACCTGCATTAAAACGGAAAAACCGATGTTCTGGAAACGGCTGGTCTTCGTCCGGCACTAATCCGACAACGTCCCTATAAAATGCAATGACAGCCTTCATGTTTTTGACGAAAAGCATAACGCCTTTGAGTTCCATTGAATCCTCCTAAAACAGACAGCAGGATCTGACAAAGCTACCGATCTAACTCCCCGGCAATAACATTCAGACTTCCCAAAACAGCCACGGTATCGGAAACCATTCCGCCCTCCAACATGTGCGGTAGTGCTTGGAAGTGTAAGAAACTCGGCGGACGGATACGGATGCGATAAGCGGTTCCGCTGCCATCACTGACGATATAAAATCCGAGTTCGCCGTTCGGTGACTCGGTGGCACAATAATGTTCACCCTTTGGCGTCTCCACGCCGTGCCCGTCCATAACAACCTTAAAATGATGAATCAAGCCTTCAATATGCCCATAAGCATCGGACTTATTTGGCATCGTAATCTTGTTATCTTCGAGGTTGACCGGTCCGTCAGGCATATTATCCAGGACTTGGGTAACGATACCACAACTCTGAATCATCTCTTCCATCCGGACAAGGTAGCGGTCGTAGGCATCGCCGTTGGTTCCAACTGGCACCTCAAATGTGACTTCATCGTAACTGGAGTAGGGTTCAGCCTTGCGTATATCATGCGACACACCGGTGGCTCGGAGACAGGGACCTGTTAATCCGTAGCTTATAGCATCATCAGGTGAAATGGGTCCGACATCTTTCGTCCGATCCATCCAGATACGGTTCCGCGTGAGGAGTGTATGCGTCTCCTTGAGTGCCTTTGGGAAGTTGCTGACGAATTGGTGTACATCTTCTTCACACCCAGCATAGAGGTCGCGAAGCACACCGCCAATACGCGTGTAACTGGTCGTCAATCGTGCTCCAGTCGTCTTTTCAAAGATGCTATACAACTTTTCGCGTTCGCGGAAACTATAGAGGAATACAGAGAACGCTCCTAAGTCCAAGGCAGCAGTTCCCAACCATAGTAAGTGATCTGCGACTCGTGAGAGCTCCGCCATCAACATACGGATGTATTGACACCGCTTTGGGACCTCAATGTCGAGCAACTGCTCGACAGCAAGCACATAACCGAAATTGTTAGACAACGGCGATAGATAGTTCATCCGGTCGGTTACAACAATATACTGGTTGTAATCCAAATGTTCACCGAGCTTCTCAAATCCGGTATGCAGGTAGCCGGCATGTGGTGTTGCCTTCAAAACGGATTCACCATCAAGCTCCAACACGATACGAAGAGTACCGTGAGTTGCCGGATGTTGCGGACCGAAGCTGAGAACCATCTTCTCACCTGTGGCGCGTTCCTGCCCACCTTGCATAGCATACTCCTTTTTTTAGAGGTATAAGTTGTAGGTGGTAGGTTATAAGTTAAGAGGTTTTCGCTTAATCAGCCTCTCTTATAACTTGTAACTTATAACTTATACCCCCTTTGTTTTAGGCATTCTGTTTATCAAAATTAAAGCTTTCGCGCTCGCCACGTCCGCGAAGCGGATAATCCTTTTGAAGTGGGTGTCCCTCAAAATCGTCTGGCATCAAGATCCTGCGAAGGTCGGGGTGCCCCTCAAAATTAATACCGAACATGTCATAAGTTTCACGCTCCAACCAGTTCGCACCTTTCCACAATGCAGTCACAGATGGAATACTTAGGTCGTTTTCATGGACCGGCACCTTTACTCGGAGGCGACACTGTCCCTGATAGGAATAGAGCTGGTAGACCACCATAAACCTTGCATAATCAAACTGCATCAATTCGGATTCCATCCGAGAATTGTCGACAGCAGTAACATCAACGAGAAAGGTATAGGCGAGTTCAGAATCTGTTTTCAGATACTCCAACACGGCGTAAACCTGTTCTTTACGTACAACAACGACAACAGTACCACGTGTTTCGTCCTGTGCCAAAAGAGCATCTGCGTGATGTTCCTCTAATTTTTCCAGTACAATAGGTTTCGGCTGTTCTTCAACTTCTTTCTCTTCATTCATACGACTGTCTCTACTCCCTTAGGTGAAGCACCACTGGTGATTTTCTGTTGCACCTGTAGCACCGCATCAATGAGATCTTCGGGTCGCGGTGGGCATCCGGGTATGTAGACATCTACGGGGATGAACTGATCGACGCCTTGAATAAGCGTATAGGTATCAAACACGCCACCACAGGAAGCACATGCCCCCATCGAAATGACCCACTTCGGATCCGGCATCTGGTCATAGATACGTTTGAGTACCGGCATCATTTTGATGGAAATCCTACCAGAAACGATGAGCAGATCGGATTGGCGGGGTGAAAAGCGGATCGCTTCAGAACCGAACCGAGAGAGGTCGAATTTGGAAGCCAAGGTCGCCATCATCTCAATTGCACAACATGCTGTCCCGAACGGCATGGGCCACAACGAATTTTTCCGTCCCCAGTTGACGACCTTATCAATAGTCGTTGTGATAATATTCCCATCCGTTTCTCCGACCCCTTGTCCAACAAAATCTAATCCCATGTTAAGCCTCCTTTCTTCCAAGCGTAAATATAGCCGAGAAGAAGAATGCCGATAAACACCAGCATTTCAATTAAAATAAACAAACCACTCGTCTCAGAGAATTTCTTGAAGACCACTGCCCAAGGGTAGAGGAACACCACTTCGATATCGAAGATGATAAAGAGCATCGCGATGAGGTCAAACCGAATTGTAAATCGTTGCCTCGCATCGCCGATTGGGCGGACACCAGATTCGTAAACGGAGAGTTTGACGCGGTTCGGGCGTTTGGGTCCAAGAATATGGGTTAGGGCGAGATTAATACCCGCAAAGAGGACTGCGAAGAGTCCTAACAACAAGATTGGAAGATAATCTATTAACATTGTTTCTAATCTATTTGGTTTCCCTCACACATCTTAATATTGGATTGCGAACTTCACCAAAGTTACAGGTTAATGCAAACTCCGAAACACAATTTTCTAATATGCTTAATAGTTTCTCATATTTTAAAAATATTGTCAAGTTTTTTTTAAAAAATATAAAGTATTTACAAATTCTCCAGTGCCCATTCGTTTGGTTTACTAAAACCTTAATTTTGAAGTTAAGATCGTCCCCATAACTCCAGATTCAAACTGGAGCAGATAGCCTGTTATTCCTATGTCTAAAACTGCTTCAATTGTCCCCATGTCGTCGCGAGTTTTCCTTGGGGCGTTACGGCAAACCCACCGTTATTCGGAATGTTATCGCCAGTGACAGTAATGTTATCAAAGAGTGCCGTGTAATTTGCAAGACCGAGACCCACACCGCCAGTCCGAAAACTGGTCAGTTTACCCGCCTTTGTCTTAATTTTTTGCCCGTTGTGCGGCGGCGCAAAATCATCTCCGGTTTCCGCAATTTCCTTGCCATTTAAGAAAAAAATGAAATTTGTCCCCTTAACGCTTAACTTTAGATGCGACCACTTGTTCAACCTTAAAAGCGGATGGGGTTCAAAGTAGAGGACTGAAAATTCTGCATCGTGCAAATCACCGTTCATACAACTCAAAAATGGTCCGAGGAGCGGATCCTTATTACCGAAGATCACTTGGTCCGCAAAACTACAGTAGAATAACAGACTGCCTTTAACCCGTGCTGCAATCGCTATAGCACCCCTACCGTGTTTTTTCAGCGGCTTGACATCAAACGTAAGGGTATAATCTTCCCATGTATCATCACCCGTTGCGAGTAGATGCGGAAACCCCTCATGACTTACGGCGTGAAGTTCATCATTAATAACGTTCCAAGAACCAGCTGTCTCATTCAGATGGACCAGTTCCTGCCATCCTTCCAAATCTCTGTCATCAAAAGTTTCAAAAAATGTTCCTGCGCATACGGAAAATGTGAAAAGAAAAAGTAGGGCTATAATGGATGTGAGTTGCATCTCCTATCTCCTTTATAGTAAAATCTACAATATACTTATACGTCCTATTGTAGCATAAACTAACAGTTCGTGCTACATTGTAATTTCAGAACGATGGACTCACGGTGATAAACGTGTCATTTCCCATGTTCCATCGGGCTGTAGCGTATAACACAGCCTATCATGAAGGCGGTTTGGACATCCTTGCCAAAACTCAAATAGATTCGGCACAAGTCGGTATCCACCCCAATGGGGTGGACGTGGTATGTCATCCGCGGAATATGTCTGTTCTGCCCGTTGGAACGCCTCTGTGAGATGTTCCCGTCCGCCAATGACAAGGCTCTGGCGTTCTGTCCACACAGCGAGTTGACTGCTTAGAGGACGGCTGGCAAAATAAGCATCGGATTCTTCTGCTGTCATCTTTTCAACAGTGCCAGTACTGCGGACCTGCCGATCGAGTTCACGCCAATAGAATACCAACGCGGCATTCGGATTCTCAGCAAGCTCCATCCCCTTCTGGCTCTCATAATCGGTATAGAAACAGAAACCTCTCGCATCGAAGCCTCTGAGGACTACCATTCGAGCGGAAGGAATACCTTGTGGTGTTGCCGTTGCTAAGGTCATCGCATCCGGCAGATCAAGTTTGGCGGCAATCGCATCAGAGAACCACCGGTCAAATTGGTCAAACGGATCGGACGCAGCATTCTTTTCAAGCAGATGCCCACTATAGGCTCTATATTCTCTGCGTAGTTTTTCGGTGTCCATAGTTTACCTTTTCCAGAAATTCGGTGAAAAGAGGATAAGCACGGTATAAAGTTCTAAACGTCCCAGTAACATACAGAAGGACAGCACATATTTTCCAACTGTATGAATATGGGCATAGTTATCGGTCGGTCCGACACTACCGAGACCGGGACCGATGTTTCCCATCGTAGCGATTGTTGCCCCAGCAGCACTCACAAGGTCAAGTCCCAAAGTTGCCATAATGCACGTTACAATCGCAAAAATCCCGATGAAAAAGAAAAAGAATCCGAGGACATTCGTCATGACTTCGGGTGGAACGACCCGATCGTTAACGCGAATCGGAAGCACGGCATGCGGAAAGAGGAGGCGTTTAATTTCAGCACCGCTCTGCTTGATGAGAAGTAGAAATCGCACCTGCTTCATACCGCCACCAGTGGAACCTGCACATCCCCCGTAGAACATAAGCGTGACCAAAATGAATATGGAAAGGGCGGGCCAGCGTTCATAGTCAGCAGTCCCATAGCCGGTGGTCGTAATAATAGACATGACCTGAAACGTTGCATAGCGTAGCGATGTCCACATCGAATCATAGGGGATATCCCCATCGACCCGAAATCTAATCGTATTCCATGAGATTACGGTAATGCTCACTGCGATAACAATACAGTAGAATTTGAATTCCGTATCTTGGAGATAAGCTTTGACATTGCCCCGGAGGGCTCGATAGTGAAGTGCGAAATTGGTCCCGGCGAGGAACATGAAGCAACTGATTACCATGTCGATATAAACACTATTGTAGTGCCCGATGCTCTGGTTCTTCGTAGAAAACCCACCGGTTGCCATCGTGCCAAAGGTGTGGCAGAGGGCATCAAAAAGCGACATTCCGCCGAGCATTAGTAGCACCGTTTCTAAAAAAGAGAGAAGAAGATAAACGCCCCAGAGAAGTTTAGCGGTCTGGGCAATACGGGGGGTGAGTCGATCGGTCTGCGGTCCTGGAGCCTCAGCGCGAAAAAGCTGCATACCCCCGATGCCGAGCATTGGAAGAATCGCGACAGCAAGCACAACAATTCCCATCCCACCAAGCCAGTGGGAAAGACTCCGCCAGAAGAGTACGGCGTGTGAAAGATGTTCAATTTCGGTGAGGACAGTGGCACCGGTCGTCGAGAACCCCGCCATAGACTCAAAATAACAGAAAGAAAACTCCACCCACGAGGAGCGCCCCTCACTGTGAAACACATCTGCAAATATGTAGGGGAGCGAACCAAAAAGAGCGACTGTCACCCATCCCAACGCAACAACTGCGAAGCCTTCGCGTATGCCGAGCTCCTCCTGCCGCGCGCGAATACTTAAACGGAGAGCTAAACCAACGACTACGGTAAATATTGCCGAGATGACAAATGCTGTCAAATTACTCTCGGTTTCACCCGCTCTTCCCTGATAATTGATAGCCACTCCCAAGGGAAGCAGCATCGTTCCCGCGAGACAAATAAGTAAATTACCAAGCGTATAAGCGATTAATTTAAGACTCATTTTAATAGTTATCGGTTGTCAGTTGTCAGTGAAGAGGTCTTGACATATCAATCCACGACCTCTCGGAGTCATCCAAATTAGGGTAGATTGTTACAAAGGCACCTCTTTACCGTTAACCGATACCTGAAAGCTGACAACCATTTAGATTCGGCGTTCGGCGAACAAGTCTTCGACAATTGGAATCGCGCCTGGCATACTAAAGACGATCACACGATCTGCGGGTTGGATAACAGACTGACCGGTTGGAATAATGAGTTTTTCCCGTCGAATAACGGCACCGATAAAGGCATTTTCTGGGAATTTCGTTTTGAAAGAGATGAGTTCCTTGTGGACAATTTTCGCGTTGACACCAGCGACAATCTCAATAACTTCCGCATCTATTCCGTGGAGCGAAGCAACAGAAACTATATTGCCACGCCGGATGAGCCGCAGGATATTGCTAACAACAGTAAGATGTCGGCTGACGGCACCATCAAGTCTCGGAATACGTGCCAACAAGGGGAGATAACGGGGTCGCTGAACGAGTGCGAGTACGCGCTGGGCACCGTTCTCTTTGGCAGTCATACATGCCATAATATCGTTTTCATCGTCTCCAGTAACGGAGACGAATCCGTTAACACCATCTATACCCGCTTCTTCAAGGAGTCTGTATTGGAGATAGTCTCCCTGTAAAACGGTGGTGCGTTTTAGCGTTCGGGATGCCAGTTGTGCTTGCGTTTCATCGGCTTCAATGAGTTTGACGTTGGTGTCGTTTTCTTCAAGCACACGGGCAAGCCCAATGCCGATAGGACTTGCGCCAACAATGATAACGCGGTCAAGTCGCTGATTAAACGTGATACCACTAATACGTAACAATTGTTCCACTGCCAACGCACTGCCGATGACAAAGACTTCGTCCCCTTGTTGCAAAGCATTTGTCCCTCTCGGAATGATAATATGCCTGCTACCATTACTGATCGGGTTGCCGTTACTGGAGGTTTCTCGACGACTAATAGCAGCAAAACGGATATCAGTGAGCAGGCCACTCGCGTCTAACTCCGCGAGCGATTTTCCGATTAAAGGGTTTGACTGTCTGGCGCGAAAGGAAACAAGCTGGACTTTTCCGTCTTCAAACTCGACAATCTCCCGCGCCTCAGGTATCTGCAAGAGTCGGACGAATTCAGCAATACAGTGCTGCTCTGGATTCACCAGAAGATCAATGCCGAAATCTTTAGGGGTCAGTCCGCTTTCCGTGGAGAAATAGTCAGGATTTGAGACACGTGCAATTTTTGTGATGACACTGTACCTGCTGGCTATCTGACAAGCGAGCATATTAATCTCATCGCTATTTGTAACAGCAATGAGGAGTTCAGCTTCGTCAATTCCAGCGGTTTTGAGAAGGCGCGGCGATGCCCCGGATCCATGCAGCGTTTGTAAGTCCAATTGTTCATTAACCCGGTCGCAGGCGGCATTGGACTCATCAATGAGAACAACATCGTTATCTTGGACAGTGAGAAGTTTGGCGATATGGAATCCTACCTCTCCTGCACCTATAATTATGGCTTTCATATTTTAATTTTACCTTGCGGTTTGGTCAGGTGGATTGGGGACATCAAGCACATCTCCATAGATCCGCCTGCGCCGTTGTTGCAGGCTACTATTTCGGTTCAATGAAAGCACTACTAAACTTTGGATAATTTTAAGGAAGATACACCTTAGGTTTCCCCGCTGGGCTAAAGAGGTCGTTGATGAACAGGAAACCAACGGGCTCTTATGCTACAATTGTCCAAACTATAGTAAGTCCTAATGTTTAATATTCGTCAAGTGGTGGGCAAGCACACATAAGGTTTCTATCCCCATAAACCTCGTTGATACGTGCGACTGCGGGCCAAAATTTAGCCTCGCGGACCCAAGGTTTTGGAAACGCTGCTTTTTCACGTGAATAGGAGTACCTCCACTCGGATTGTGTAACCACTTCCACAGTGTGGGGGGCATTCTTTAATATATTGTCTACCTGATCAGCAACGCCCGCTTCAATCTCCGCTATCTCTTCACGTATTGAAATGAGAGCGTCACAGAACCGTTCCAACTCCGCCTTGGATTCGCTCTCTGTCGGTTCAATCATCATCGTCCCCAGTACGGGCCAGGAGACAGTCGGTGCGTGGAATCCATAGTCCATCAGTCGCTTTGCGACATCGGTCACATCTATATCGGCACTTTTCTTGAAAGCCCGCAAATCAATGATGCATTCGTGAGCAACCAAGCCGTTCTTTCCAGTATAAAGGACAGGATAATGAGGGGCAAGCCGTTTGGCAATATAGTTAGCGTTCAGGATCGCAACTTCTGTCGCGGTTGTAAGCCCTTGCGTTCCCATCATCGCAATATATGCCCAAGAGATAGGCAGAATTCCTGGACTCCCCCACGGGGCAGCAGACACGGCACCAATTCCAGCATCACCCCCAACAGGGACAAGCGGATGCGTGGGCAAGAAATCTGTGAGATGCGCCTTGACACCAATAGGTCCCATCCCTGGGCCACCGCCACCGTGTGGGATACAGAAAGTTTTGTGAAGATTCAAATGGCATACATCCGCTCCAATATCTGCGGGCTGTCCGATTCCGACAAGGGCATTCAGATTCGCCCCGTCCATATAGACCTGTCCACCGGATTGATGAACAATATCACAAATCTCTCGAATTTTCTCTTCAAAGACCCCGTGTGTTGAAGGGTATGTAATCATAGCAGCGGCAAGATTTTGGCGATGCTCGTCAGCTTTCAATCGGAGATCTTCGAGGTCAATATTCCCATCGGTATCGCACGCGACAACGACGACTTGCATACCCGCCATCACAGCACTCGCAGGATTTGTGCCGTGGGCGGAGGTCGGGATCAAACAGACATTCCGATGTGCTTCATTACGGCTTTCATGGTATTTTCGAATGACCAATAGTCCTGCATATTCGCCCTGTGAACCCGCATTTGGTTGCAGTGAAATACCACTATAACCGGTTATCTCAGCTAACCACGTTTCCAACTGTGAAAATAGAGTCTGATAGCCTTCTGCTTGCTCTCGTGGTGCGAAGGGGTGCAGTCCGCCAAATTCGTTCCACGTCACCGGGACCATCTCCGCTGTAGCGTTGAGTTTCATGGTACAAGAACCGAGCGGTATCATGGCATTCACAAGGGAAAGATCTTTGGTTTGAAGTTTGTGGATATAGCGAAGCATCTCGGTTTCAGAATGGTAACTATTGAACACAGGATGCGTCAGGTAGGAACTCTTCCGTTGCAAATCTATTGGAATTTCACGTGTAGGGACGCTTTCCAAACTCGTCCGCGCACCAAATATCCGCAGGATTTCTTCGACATCAGCAGATGTTGTGGTTTCGTCTAAAGAGATACCGATATGTGTTGAATCAATCGTCCGAAGATTGATTTGTTTCGCCTGTGCAGATTCGAGCAACGCCTCCACTGTTCCTGATGAGACACCAACGGAGAGGGTATCAAAACAGGGGAATTCCCCTGTTGCAAACCCAAGTTTTTCAAGTCCTGCACGTAATGTGCAAGTGAGTGAATGGACGCGTTCAGCGATGTGCTTAAGTCCTGTGGGTCCGTGGTAGACGGCGTACATCCCTGCCATCACAGCGAGCAGGACCTGCGCGGTGCATATATTGCTCGTCGCCTTTTCACGCCGAATATGTTGCTCCCGCGTTTGGAGTGCCAAGCGGATCGCGGGTTTGCCGGTCGCATCTTGAGAAACACCCGCAATCCGTCCGGGAATACTACGTTTAAGCTCTTCATGTGTGGAAAGAAAAGCTGCGTGGGGCCCCCCGTATCCGAGCGGCACACCAAACCGCTGTGCGCTACCGATAGCGATGTCAGCACCAAACTCACTGGGGGGATGTAAGAGCGTTAGTGCCAACAGGTCCGTCGCAGTAACGAATAAACCGTCAGCGGCATGCACTTGTTCAGCGAACTCACTGTAATCGTAAATCGCTCCATCTGTAGCCGGATATTGCACGAGGGCACCTAAGATCGGTGTGTCAAAATTGGCATCGCGATGGTCACCGATTTGTAATTCAATGCCGAGCGGTTCAGCGCGTGTTTGTAGGACAGCAATTGTTTGTGGATGACAGGTTTCTGACACAAAAAAGTTTCGACTGATCTTCTGCGGTACATTCGCAACACACATCCCCATCGCCTCAGCGGCGGCTGTTGCTTCATCCAGAAGAGAAGCATTCGCGACAGGTAAGCCGGTTAAATCAATCACCATCGTTTGGAAGTTAAGCAATGCTTCCAAGCGTCCCTGTGAAATCTCGGCTTGATAGGGTGTGTATTGGGTGTACCAACCCGGATTCTCCAGAATGTTTCGCTGGATGACGGGGGGAACAAAGCAATTATAGTATCCCATTCCAATAAAAGAGCGAAAGACCTGGTTTTGCGCAGCAAGTTTCTTTAGAGCGGCAAGCACCTCCGACTCTGACTTTGCAATATGGGCTTGCAAGCTACGCCCTGGGCCAGATGCATCACCATCTAAACTGAAAGGGGAGGATATACGAATGTCCGTTGGTACAACATCTTCAACGAAATCAGCCATTGAAGAATAGCCGAGCGTTGACAACATCAATTCAATATCCTCTGGACGAGGACCGATGTGTCGATTTGCGAAGGTCACAGTTATCTTTCCTTGAAATAAAAATGCCATAAGCAAGCCAACAACGGAGGCTTGCGGATCTTCATCGAACTTGCTGTTAAACAAACGGCGTAATTTAACGCTTGGCGCATGGATAAAAAGTCAAGCATGCTCTGCCTCAATATGTGCATGATAACTATCGGCATCAAGAAGGGCATCAAGTTCGCTGGTGTCTGTCATTCTGATTTTGAGAAACCACCCCTCATCATAAGGAGATTCATTGACTTGTTCTGGGGTATCAAGGAGGGATTCGTTTACCTCAATAACTTCCCCGCTAACAGGGGCATACAGGTCAAATGCGGCTTTGACAGATTCTATCACGCCAAATTCTGTTTTCTGTGTTAATTGGGTGCCTACTTCAGGTAATTCGACGTAGACAATATCTTGGATTTCAGATTGGGCATAGTCACTGATACCGATAGTGGCAATGTCATCTTCCTGCTTTGCCCATTCATGGCTTTCCATGTATTTTAAGTTTTCTGGAATCATATTTTTAACTATTAAATCTGGTCAGCACGGACGATGCCCGTGCTGTTTTTCGGTTAAATTAATGCCGAGATTAGGCAGTCTACGCATATTCTATACTCGTAAAAAAATTAAGTTCCTTTTGAAAGAAAAGGGACTTCTACAATCTTCGCTGGATGTAATTTACCTCGAATTTCTACATCAATTTTTTCATTTTCAGACACCGCTTGTGATTCAATAGAAGCGAAACCTATACTGCATTTAAGACTCGGTGAAGGGGCACCGCTGGTCACACTACCTACGCGTTCATTACCGTGATAAATCGCATAACCCGCACGTGCTACAGCACGGTCAAGCATTTGAAAGCCTATCATCTGTTTCGCAATACCTTTCCGTTTCTGCGCAAAGAGTGCGTTTTTCCCAATAAATTGTCGATTCTTAAATTTGACGAACCGACCCAACCCAACTTCAAATGGATTCGTGTCATCGTTCATGTCCACACCGTAGAGACGAAGCCCGGCTTCAAGACGTAATGTGTCGCGCGCACCGAGTCCTACGGGTTGCCCTCCAGCCGCGATGACAGGTGGATACAGAGCAGTCCACAAACGCTCGGCATCCGCTGCAGGAACATACAACTCAAAGCCAACTTCCCCTGTATAACCCGTACGTGAAATAACAGTAGGGACACCAGCGACCTCACCGGCTGTAAACCGGAAATACGGAATCTCGGAGACATCTCTCTCAGGAACGAAAGGATTCAGAAGGGCTATTGCCTTTGGCCCCTGCAGTGCGATGAGAGCCGTCTCCTCGGACATGTCTTTTACTTCTGCACCTGTATCGTTACAGGATTCCATCCACGCCAGATCTTTTTCTATATTGGCGGCATTGACCACCAGCATATAGTGATGATCAGCATGTCGGTAAACGAGTAGGTCGTCGACGATTCCACCTATTTCATTGCAGAATAGGGTATACAACACACGCCCATCGCTTAAACGACTCACATCGTTCGTGCTGAGCTTCTGCACCAATTCGTTCGCCCCTTGTCCAGAGACTTCAATCTCTCCCATATGCGATAGGTCAAACAAACCGACGATGCTCCGGACAGCCAAATGTTCCGTGACGATGCTGCTATACTGAATGGGCATCTCCCAACCGCCGAATTCGGTGAATTTCGCGTTAAGGGACTTATGGACTTGATAAAGGGGCGTTTTCTTCATTATTTAAAGCCCATAGATACGGGCGAGATTTCCGCCGAAAATCTGTGCTTCGGCCTCATCGCCGAGTTCCAACCGCTTGAGGGCGTTGATAACCTGAATAGGACGGTACTCAGGTAAATTAGAACCGAAGACTATCTGCTCAGGTCCAAGCTCGTCAACAGCGGTTTTTACTTCCGTTGGAACAATGGTATCCGGATCCGTCCCCCAACGCCGATGAAAGCGTAAGATAGTCGTCCCCAACGAGATATTTTTGTTACCTTTTGCGACAGAGATCGCCGAATCTAAATCGTCTGGAAATCCCATGTGATCCATGATAACCGGGGTTTCTGGGACCCAGCTTGCCACAGTCCCGATCCGGTTCGGATGGCAATTGTTGGGTCCGGAATGAATTGAAACAATAAGTCCGTAATCACGGGCAGCTTCAACGACAGGACGCACAATTTCATCGTCCACATCGTAGTTGTGAACTGCCGGCATAAGTTTGATCCCGCGCATTCCCCACGCCTCGGCTGCCAACTTCACCTGTTCAACGGGTTCTGGTTCCGTTGGATGCACGAGGGCACAGCCAAGTGCCCGCGAATTACCGCGAATCGCGTCGGCGAGTTCACCATTTTCGGGAAGTGGTTGGGTATTCGGCATAATAACTGCGACATCCATGTCGGCTTCATCCTCTAATACCAACAACGATGCTAAATCAAGCTTCCCATTTTCATCACGAAATGAATCGTTGAGATAGGCTTCAAAATCTCCTCGCATAAAAAAACTCCTTTTCTGCTCGACTATGGAGCCAAAGACTCGTTCACAAGAATCGGTCCAGTTGTGCCAACTTCAAGAGGCAGTGCCGCTTCCATCACGGAATTCCGGTAACTAGTATAGGCAGATTCCGCCGCAGAAGGATCGGAAAAACGGATGATAAACACGATCTGTGCCTCCATCCAATTTTTTAAATCTGGGTTATCTCGATAGCGAGCGGATACTCCAAGTGCCATATCACTCATTTGTGGCACATTGGCGGGCAATGTGTTGTAAAGCTGACGCAACACCCAATTCGATCGGAATAACTTGACACTTCCACTCATCTTATTGCTTGGGAGTAAAGTCAGTAACCCTGGTTCTGCAGCAGGCTCTTTAATCCGTGCGGCGATATTTTTTGCGAGCATCACCATCGCTTCACGAATACCGGTCGCGAATTCGTAGCCTTCGATCTGAATGAAATATTTCCCTTTTGAAAATCGGAGATACCCACCCGAAAGGATCGCCTTGCTGCCGACCCACTCAAATTTTACTTGCGGATAGATGTGAAAGTTATAAATCCCAAAGGCATTTTCAGGGGTGTCCATATCGAAAATTTCGAGCAAAATCAAAGGCTTTGAACCAAATCGAGGTGTTTGATATTCCACCTCCGCTTGCCGCTGGAAGCCGTAAGCATATAACAGATCAGGGGACTCGGCTCTATCCCGATAGAGGCTTTTGCCTTCGTAGGTTGATGGTGCGCGCGACTGCACCCAATCCAATATGGCACCATCGCCCGGCAAAAGAAACTCAGGCGAAATATTTGTTTGTCCATCGTTTTGTGCCGTTAGTGATTCTGTCGATAGTGTCGACGCGCTTCTAATGTTTTCAAAGACTTCCAGCATCGCCTGTTCTGCTCTCTGCAGTGTAGTACTGTGCCAAACCCCGTAGATATATTCGCCCTCCTGTTGAACGGCTGTCCAATTTCCTTTTTCTTCACTGCACGAGATCAGCACTATATTGCAAAAAAAGGTCATACAAAGCAAAAAACGATGAAGTCTATGAAAAGGACATCCTGTCTTACAGTTCATTCGGGCGAGGCCTCCTACGCAGTGTTCTGCTACCACTGCTCAGCAAGCTGGTTGTAAAGGTCTTCGATCAACTCTTCCACAATAAGCCTTCTGGCTTCTTCAGGGGATTCCATGGGTTCGGCCCGATTGGGGACAATATAGAAATCGTGAACTTGGAGGTAGTTATCACTTTCCTCAATAATTTGACCCCGGACCCTATCTATAAATTGATACTCTATCTGAAGGGTCATCCGTATGAGTTCGACCTCACCATTCGGTCCGAATCCGTGCTCCTTCACATTGTAATCCTGTATCCGCATCGTAAATTCGGCATCGTTGCCGTCTCGCCATTTACGATTGAAGCGTTGGGTGAGTTTCTCGTGAATGACTTCATCATTGGGACGCTGGGAGGCATTATCATAAGCAAAATCTGCGTCCAAGATTTCAATGGGTGTAATCCGAATAGTTGAGATGTGTTCCAAATACTCCGATTTGGAAACATAACCGCATCCAGAGATCAAAATTAGCAATATCGGTAATATTAAGATGAACAACGTTTTAGACATTTCTTTCCCCCGAGTTTCTTCGGAAAATGCGATCCAACTGGTGTTCTAAAGTGAGTTTTACGTCTCTTAATTGTCGCGGTTTTGTCTGTTCCGTTTAAAACATCAGACCATTCGTTAGTGCAGGTCGCTGAAACTTTACTGGAGCCGCTTTCGGTCGCGGTGCTGTCTGCTTTCCACCATAAAACACAGATTTAACAGTATCAACAACATACCGCTTATAGGTAGGCGACAATAGAACAACAAAGACAAGAACAAGGAGTATTAGAACAACGGCTAAAAAATAGGTGAGCCATTTCTGATCAAGCAAATCTCCTTTATCAAAGGCATGTTTTGTTAGATTACGTCGTGCTTTCATCGGTTTGCCCTCATTTCAGTAGTGTGTTTTACCTCGTCTATACGAGCGGCTGTATCGTTCTTGTTAAAGATTCGGATTCCTTTATGGTATCCATATTATAGCATAAACACGGGGAACATGCCAAATTTTTAATTTTCGCTGCCTATAAGTTCAATTGCCTAAAGTCAACTGTATTGAGGCTTCAATATAGAAATAGGGTAAAGGAATCACCCTTCACCCTATTTTGTGGTCTATGAAAATTGGTTGTTACAACGCGTTCCTATTACCGAGAACGCCCTTTGGGAATGCGTGGTGAGCGTTGGTTACGGAAGTCACGGGAATTATCTCGTTGGTCATAGCGATTCCCGCGCCGGTCGCGTGAGTCATTAGAACGCCTATCACGGTCACGGTAGTCACGAGAATCTCGATTATCACGGTAGTTAGAGCGCCCGCCGGAGTCTCGGGATTCTCTGGAATTATTCCAATCGGATGAGAACTCGCGGTCCTCACTCGATTCAATATTCAGTTCTGCAACAGGCACGCCCCCTGCGGCAACAAGTGTAAGATCTACGCGATCCTGTTCATCAATAGTGAGAATGCGGACGGTAACCTCGTCACCAACCTGCATAACATCTTCGGCACGGCGGACATACCCATCCCCCATTTGTGAAATATGGACAAGCCCATCCTTACCCGGCAGGATCTCGACAAACGCCCCAAAAGGTGCTGTTCGTACCACTTTACCAGTGTATTCTTTGCCAATCTCAGGCATAGCGGTGATTGCCCGAATTTGCTCCTCAGCGCGTTTAACATCCTCTGCGCTTGTCGCGGCAATCTCAACAGTTCCATCATCTTCGATATTGATGGTCGTGCTTGTCTCCTCTTGGATGCCCTGCACAGTTTTACCCCGCGGACCGATGAGGTCTTTGATTTTCTGCTGTGCAATCTGGAGGGAGTAAATCCGAGGCGCGTAGGGTGACAATTCCGCACGCGGTTCAGGGATGACAGCGTTCATCTGTTCGATGACCGACAGGCGTGCCTCTCTTGCCTGATGAATTGCCCGACGCATCAACTCAGGCGTGACACCGGCAATCTTGATGTCCATCTGTATAGCGGTGACACCGTCACTGGTTCCCGCCACTTTGAAGTCCATATCTCCGAGAAAATCCTCAGTTCCGAGCATATCGGTAAGAATGGCTTCCTGTTCGCCTTCCTTGATAAGACCGACACCGATCCCAGCGACGGGTCTTTTAAGTGGCACACCTGCATCTAATAGTGCGAGTGTTGCCCCGCAGACGCTTGCCATTGAAGATGAGGCATTAGACTCCAAAATCTCGGAGACAACCCGAATGGTATAATGAAATTCTTCTTTATCGGGGATGACCGGTTCAAGAGCCTTTTGCGCGAGTGCCCCGTGCCCGATTTCGCGGCGACCGGGTCCCATCATACGTTTGACTTCACCGGTACTGAAAGGTGGGAAGTTATAATGTAAAAAGAAGGCGCGTCTTGCTTCGCCATCAAGTCCGCGCTGGACATCTTCATCACCGGATGTACCAAGCGTTGTTACACAGAGTGCTTGTGTTTGCCCCCTGCTGAACAGGGCGGAACCGTGGGTGTGCGGAAGCAATGCAACTTCTCCTGCGATCGGACGAATGTCGGCTACACCTCGACCATCAACCCGTTTTCCCTGTGTGAGAATTGCCTCACGCATCTCTTCTTTTTCGATTTCACTTAAGATGGCAATGGTATCTTTTGTTGCATTGGGATCGACTTCGTCAGCGGTATCCTCAAGAATTTCTGAGAGCACCTCTTCCTGCACCTGTTCGAGATAATCCTCACGTGCCTTCTTGTCTGCCATCCCGATGGACTCTCGAATGCGGGAAGTGGCGAGATGCCGGACACGGCTACTGAGGTCAGACTCAACACTTTTAGAGGCATAATCGCGTTTTGTGTTACTGCAACCAGCAGCCAACCCCTCTTGAAGTTTGATGATCTCTTGTATCTGCTCGTGGGCGGTGATAATTGTGTCAATGACTTCATCTTCAGGAATTTCATGCCCACTGCCTTCAACAGACATAACAGCATCAGCCTTGCCACTGACGAACAATTCCATACTTGAGGCGTGTAATTCTTCGTAAGTAGGATTGATGATTAATCTGTCTTCAACTTTTCCGACGGTGACAGCAGCGACAGGTCCATCAAAGGGTACATCGGAAATCGACAATGCTGCAGAAGTCCCAATAAGGGCAGGCACATCCGCAGGATGAATACCATCCGATGAAAACACGTTACATAAAACTTGCACCTCAGCCTTAAACTCCTTTGGAAAGAGAGGGCGGATGCAGTGGTCAATTAAACGCGCGACCAACTGTTCTGATGTCCCGGGACGTGGCTCGCGCCTACCATAAACTGTTGGGATTCGCCCAGTGGCGTATGCCCTTTCACGATAATCCACTGTTAAAGGAAAAAAATCCAGATCTTGTTCAGCATCATCGGCTACCACCGTGACTAAAACAACCGTTCCACCGTATTGCACCCAAACGGCACCATCTGCCTGTTTCGCAACTTTTCCGGTTTCAATTGATAACTTCTCGCTCCCAAGTTGCATTTCAACTTTCATTCTATATAATACTCCTGTATTTCCTATTTATTTTTTCGTGTCACCAAGTAGAGACATAAAAAAGCGGTTAAGAATAGCCATCACCGGAAAAAAGTCTCGTCGATTTGAGAACAATGCATACAGTCTTTAAAATATCAGACGATGCTACTGGGACAATTCTCACGGCATTTATTACAAGATACGACTTATTCGTTTCCCGCTTAGCACCGAGACGACAAACTCGCCCGGTGTCAGTATAAATCTAACTCCTCCTCGATCCGATAGTGTCACGAATTCCGAGTTCATTAATTAAACGGTAATAGCGCGTTGCGTCTTTCTTGTAAAGATACCGTAACAAGCGGCGCTGCTTGCCAACCAATCGGAAAAGTCCATGGCGCGAATGATAGTCCTTTCGGTGTGTCCGAAAATGTTCAGTTAACTGTTGAATACGCGCATTCAAAATTGCCACTTGCGTCTCCGGGGAACCAGTGTCTTGTTGGTGCATCTGGTACTGTTGGATCAATTCCTTCTTCTCTGCTGCATCAATTGCCAATTGCGTTCACCTCCTTTTGGTCGAACAACCAATTTTTGTAAAACATATATGGAATAAAAACTCAATCGTATCGGGAGATCGCTCTCCCTCTATCTATATTTGATACATATATAATATCACAAACCAACCCAAATTTCAAATTAAACTCACAACCCCACGGCGGCACCTAAGTTTAAGCGGCATCATCTATGAGGTGGTAGACGCAGCGAGAATCTCTGTCGCGGCTGCGATATCGCGCTGTATTTGTTGAATCAGAAATTCAGGGTTTGGGAATTTCCGTTCACTTCTAATCTTCTCTACGAGGAATATTTCTATCGGTTTACCATAGATGATTTCATCAAAATTGAAGAAGTGTCCCTCCACCTGAATATTGACACCGTTGAACGTAGGGCGTATTCCGATGTTCAATACCCCATCTAACCACCGTTCCTCCAACTTTGCACGGACCGCATAAACACCATTAGGCGGGTAAACTTGATTCTGGGTCTCTATATTCGCGGTAGGGAACCCAATTTGCCTTCCACGACCATCGCCATGAACGACATTACCGATCAAAGAATAGGGACGTCCCAACAACTGTAAACTCCGCTCAAGATCACCTTGTGCGAGTGCTTCTCGGATACGAGTGCTATGGACTGAGGCACCATCTACCTCCGTAGGTGGAACAATAGAAACATCGAAGGGATACCCTTGGCTAAGCACCACCAATCGCTCTGCATTCCCAGCACGATCTTTGCCAAATTGGCAAGCATATCCGACAACAACATGCCTCGCTCGACATTTCTCTAAGAGCACATATTCCACAAAGGATTCAGGAGACATTGATGCAATCTGGGCGTCAAAACTGAGCATGATAATTTCATCAATGCCAAATTGTTGAAGTATTTCGACGCGCTTGGAGAGGGGTGTCAGGAGAGGTGGACATCGTTCTGGGGCAAGGAAGGCAAGTGGATGCGGGTAAAAACCGACCAATACACTCATCAAGTTCTCGTGTGCAGCGCGTTTCAGAAGGGTCTTAATAACCGCTTGGTGTCCAAGATGGATACCGTCAAACACACCAAAAGTGACAGCAGTCTCCCTATCGAATTCAACTATGTCGTTTAAACTACAAGATGTGGTTGCGATCTGTAGATCGCTTCCACTACCGGAATTTTCCACGTTCCTCAATCCTTTTGACAATCACCATATCCCAAGTGATTCGGATCAATATAGCGTTGAGAAGCTTGAACAAGGGCAGCAATAGCTAATGGGTAAGGCATGGCAATCCGACATCCCGCTGCGCGAGCATGTCCTCCCCCTTGAAACTCTGCGGCAAGTTGACTAACGTCAACATTCCCTTGGCTCCGGAGACTCACTTTTGTACTTCGATCTGTCATCTCAGACGCACAGAGTGCCACTTCGACACCCACTATTGCTTGAATCTGGTTGACAACCCCTTCCACAGCATCAGCAGTCGTTCCAGTTTTGCGAAACATCGCTTGTGTCGCATAGACCGAGGCTATCTTTCCATCATCTGTTGTTTGCAATGTGCTGAGGATTTTACTTAACAGATGTATCTTCGCAACAGGAACCTGTTCATAGACATTCCGATAGACTTCGTCTGCAGTGACCCCCGCGATCTCAATTAATTCTGCGGCGATTCGATGTATCTCGGCGGTAGTATTACTATGTCGAAAACAGCCGGTATCAAACATCAGTCCTGTATAGAGACAAAGCGCACATGCTTCGCATATTGGGAATTGATGGTGTTTAATGAGTTTGTAAACAATCTCTGAGGTGGAAGAGGCGGTAGGGACAATGAGATTGATGTCGCCAAATGCCTCTGCTGTGGCGTGATGGTCAATATTAACGAGGCTATGTATAGGGTGTAAGGTGTTGGAAAGCCTTTTTCCAATGCGCTCCAGCGTACTTGCATCTAAAACAATCAACACCTCAGGACGATACGTCCCGACGGAATGCGCACCCTCAATACTATCCCAAAATGGGAGAAACCGATAGTTCGGGGGTACTATATCCGTGTTAAATATTTTAACAGATTTCCCGAGATTTGTGAGAAAGAGGTAAAGCCCCAACTCGGAACCGATTGCATCACCATCAGGATTAATATGCGTTGAAAGGGCGAAGTTATGGTATCGTTCAAATAGGGTTAGGAGTGCGCTGTAGTCTTGCGTATTAGCCATTTGTAGAGTGTTCATGAAGTTCCGCTGCGTGGTCTTATGTCGTTTCGTCGTCAGTCTCCACAGACTTGAGGAGCCCATCTATTTTGAAGAGATAGTCAGCAGATTCATCTATAGCGAACCGAAGCTCTGGTGAATAGCGAAGCGTCAGGCGACTCCCGATCTCACGCCTAAGGAACCCTGCCGCACTCTTTAGACCTGCAAGCGTTTTGCTTTTCTGCTCCTCGTCGCCGATAACGCTCACTTTCACATCCACATATTTTAGATCCGGGGACACAGATGCCTGTGTGACAGTACAAAATGCGACGCGCGGATCCTTGACAGAACGTTGGATAATCTCGCTTAATTCTCGCTGAATGAGCACTCCCACTCGATCTTGTCTTCTATTATCTACCATGTCAATTCTATCCCTTGCTGCAAGTTTTGGCTTGCGATCTTTATCAAAAGAAAAATTCCGTTTCGTAATCTACTAATTCAGCATCTACATTCGTCTCAATAAAAGTAATGAGATGTGAGATAATCTTATTCAGGTGTACAACATCGTTGGAAACTGAAACTGCAGCCAATATGGCGAACTGGTGTGCCTCCAACGCCTCAACTTCAGCAATAGCAACATTGAAGCGATTTTTGAGTCTCGCGGTGAGGCTTTTGATAACCCGGCGTTTCGCTTTCAGCGAATGACTTTCCGGAATTCGGAGACGGATTTTACAAACACCGATGTGCATGAAAGTGTCAATGTCGATCAATTGTGGGTGCGATTGACAACCGCACCCCTTATGAAAATACGCTACTATACAAACAGGACTAATTTACGAAAGTGAACGCGCTACCTGTTCGTAAACATAACATTCAAGGACATCACCAACCTTCAAATCATCAAACGTCTCAATTCCTATCCCACATTCGTAGTTCGCTTGCACCTCATTGACATTATCCTTGAACCGGCGAAGCGAATTGACTTTGCCTTCGTGAATCAATCGATTGTCACGCAGGATACGAAGCGGTTGATTGAAGGAAATTCGTCCCCAATTGACGTAACTACCGGCAACCAAACCGAGGCGCGGCACTCTAAATAATTCACGGACCTCAGCACGTCCGATAACGACTTCTCGTACTTCAGGATCAAGCAAGCCTTCCATAGCCGAACGGATATAGGAGATGAGATTATAAATGACGTTGTAAGTCCGCACATCAATCCCCTCAGTCTCTTTAGCCTGTACCGCCTCCGTCGTAGGATGCACGTTGAAGCCGACGACAATTGCGTCAGAAGCAGAAGCGAGCAAAATGTCCGTCTCGGTAATCCCTCCGACGGCTTGATGAATAATATTGATCTTAACCTCATCGGTACTCAACTCGAGCAGTGATGAAGCGACGGCTTGTACGGAACCCTGCACATCGCCTTTAAGAACAACGTTCAATTCTTTAATCTCGCCTTCCTGAATTTGTTGGAACAAGTTATCCAAACTGACGTGGCTATTTGACCCGAGTTTTTCATTGCGATACTGGTCTTGACGGGTTTCACTGATAGCACGTGCGTCCTTATCAGACTCAACGACATAGAATCTGTCGCCTGCCTCCGGTACGCCGGTAAAACCGAGCACCTCAACAGGGCATGAAGGTCCAGTTTCCTTCATCCGTTTTCCGAAATCGTCCATCATTGCTCTAACTCTTCCGGAGTACCTACCTGAAACAAACACATCACCTACCCTCAATGTTCCAGATTGTACGAGCACGGTTGCGATCGCCCCTCGACCTTTGTCAACCTCTGCTTCAATAACAACACCACGTGCTGGCTTATTTGGGTTCGCCTTGAGTTCCAGCAGAGCCGCTTCCAACAGAAGCATTTCAAGCAAAAAGTCAATCCCCGTTCCATCTATAGCCGAAGTCTCAACACAAATCGTTTGTCCACCCCAGTCCTCTGGCAGAAGTTCCTGTTCTGCCAATTGTTGTTTGACGTAGTCGGAGCGCGCTCCGGGCACATCTATTTTGTTAATGGCGACCACAATCGGAACCTTCGCAGCCTTTGCATGACTGATCGCCTCAATTGTCTGAGGCATGACTCCATCGTCAGCCGCGACAATGAGAACGACAATATCGGTTACTTGTGCGCCACGAGCTCGCATCGCCGTAAAGGCGGCATGCCCCGGCGTATCTAAAAAAACGATGCTTCCACCTTTTAATTTTACGTGATACGCTCCAATATGTTGTGTTATGTTACCTGCTTCAGATTCACTGATATTTGATTGACGAATAGAGTCCAAAAGAGATGTTTTGCCATGGTCCACATGTCCCATAATTGTAACGACCGGAGCTCGAGGTTGTAAAGATTCTGGGTCATCCGGTATCTCGGTCAACAATTCTTCTTCAAGTGTTCTCGACCGAACCGGTTCAAAATTCAAGTGCTCTCCAAGCATCACAAGCGTATTGTAATCAAGCCGCTGATTTATACTCGCCATCACCCTTAACTTCATGAGCCGCATAATCAACGCTGAAGGTTGCAACTCCAATGATGTTGCGAGGTCAGCGACAGTTGTGCCTTCCTCAACCTGCAAACCACCGTTTGTGTCAATTGCTTCCGACTCCGAAGTGTTTTCAACCCCCTCTTCGGACGCATCCTCGGTTTTATCAACCGGTTCGTCAGCCAATTCTGATTCAATAAGCGCGACGGTGTCCGGATCGAGGCTACTCATCCCGTTTTTAACGCGAACTCCATGCTCCTCAAGTAGAGCGATAAGTTCCTTATTTGTTAGGTTGTATTCTTTCGCCAATTCATAAACCCGCATACCAGAGTCTTGACTTTCCTCTTGACTATCTTTGGCAGATTTCCGCCGCTGTCGTTGGGCTTTGCTCATAGGACTTTCTCCTTTTTTATTTTACGCTCGTGGACTTTTGGGTCCTCTGAAGAAGCATCTGTTCAAATTGTGTTATATTCTCACTTGCCAGTTGTACACGTAATAAAGAATTAATCCGTTTGGGAAACTTAAACGCTTTCCGAATGCAGTCTTGAGAGGGACAAACGTAAGCCCCGCGCCCGCCTAACTTCTTGTGACAGTCGATTTTCAGTTTTCCGCCGTCCTGACATACGAACCGAATCAACACTTTCTTCGGTAACTTCCCACGACACCCAATACAAGTGCGAATAACATCTCTCAATGACTCCACCTACTTTTAGACTCAGTATCAAAATCACCCACGCTCAGGAGTGGCAGATGTGTCCGCCTCCATCTCCTCGTCTGAAGTCTCCACCACCTCAGCCTCAACAGCATCCGCGTCTGCGTCTATTTCAACGCCCTCCGCCAAATCAACTACTTGTTCAACTTCCGTTGAATCCGACGCATCAACAGTTTCCTGTTCTTGCGGACTTTGGTCAGGACTTTCTTCTTCGCTGTGCGAGGTTTGCGCATCTGTATTATCAGAATCTTCCGGTTTAAAGAGTTCATCCATCGAAACGCTTGCCTCAGATTCACCCTTTATGTCAACTTTCCAACCCGTCAATTTGGCAGCCAGTCGCGCATTCTGACCCCGCTGTCCAATTGCTAAAGAGAGTTGATCGTCAGGAACAATCACAAGAGCACTCTGATCTTCCTCATTCAGCTCAACCCTACGCACACCGACTCGCGCACCCAGAGCATTCGCAATAAAGACGCTGGGATCCTCACTCCATTCCAGTAAATCTATCTTCTCATCATCAAGTTCACCGACAACCGTCTGGACACGGATCCCTTTGACACCAACACATGTCCCTACGGCATCTATACCTTCTTCTGTCGCTCTGACCGCTACCTTCGCTCGATTCCCAGGATCTCGGGCAACTGCCATAATCTGCACTTGACCCTCATAAATCTCAGGTACTTCGTGCTCAAATAACATCGCTACCAGATCCCGATGCGTCCGAGATACAATAATAGGAGCACCACGCATCTCATTCTTTACCGACAGAATTAGACACTGCAAACGTTTACCACGTTCATAGTTGTGTGAACGCGGCAACTCGCGGGGTGGTAAAAACGCTTCCGTCTGCTCAAGATCCAAGATGATACCACCACGTTCAAAACGTTGAACATACCCCGTGACGACCTCACCCTCGCGTCCCTCAAACTCTTGATAAATCTTCTCTCGTTCCGCCTGCTTAATCTTTTGGAAAAGGATTTGCTTCGCCAACTGTGCAGGAATCCGTCCAAACTCATTGGGATTGATTTCAACGTCCAGCATCTCCCCAACCTCAATGTCCTCTTGGAGCTGCACAGCTTGCTCTATCGGAATCTCTGTTGAGAAATCACGCATAATATTGACCACTTTTTTCGGGACATAGCAGCGTATATCCCCTGCTTCCAAGTTAATCTCAACAGAAACATTGGCATCAGCACCGTACACTCGGCGTGCAGCAGCACGTAGTGCCTCCTCTATCGCCTCAATGAAAACCTCTTCAGGTAAATCCGTCTGTGCCGTATTCTGCCGTATAGCGTTTTGGAGATTCTCTAACATAATAATCGTCAGCGGTTTTTTATTATACAGGTTGGCAAGTGTTCCCCTGTATCAACAGTCCGCGTGCTCCTTTCCATATTTTTATATTTACAACGTGCGTCTTTGGCTCTTATTCGCTACCATCTCAAATGTATATGGGCATTGAGAATTTGCGATATTTTAATGGAGATATCCTTTCCATCAGACTGTGCTAAGACGACTTCTTCAGGACGCACCTCTACGACGGTGCCTTGTACTTGACGCTCGTGTTCATTTTCTGAGACGATTTCTATCTGAACGGTCCGTCCGCAATTCCGCTGAAAATCCTTAGCAGTTCGCAAGGGTCTGTCTATGCCGGGGGAAGCCACTTCCAATTGAGCATAGTTTGCTAAGTGCTCATGAACTTCTAAAATCGGACGTACGACTTGGTTCACCGCTTGACAATCTGCCACCGAAAGTCCATCTGGTTTATGAATGAGGAGCCGCAGCGTTTTTGAATGTGTTTCCACATCCACAAGCTCAATACCATCACTATCAAGCATCGGTGCTAACATCTCAATAATTGAGTTTTTCTCGTCTGCTGTCATACCTAAATATAAAATAAAAAAACGCGATACTCCCAATCGTAGAGGTTCTTCGCGGTTTCTATGATGTCGCAGTACACAGTTGAAAAGAACAGATAAATTAAGGACGAAAGATCTTTTAAATTCTAAAGACTGTGTTTTACGACCCTACCGATGCCGAAGCAACGGGGTATCAATTCTCGCCCATCCACCTCTATTGTTACATAATACCCGTTTTCCTTTTTTCAGTCAAGCCAATTATCAGTAATCCTAACCCTGAGGATCAAAGGCTAATGCGTTTCAAAAACCTGTCGCTAAAAGCAAGTTTCGTAAAGATTATGACATAATTGTATCATATTCAGTGCTATAAGTCAAATTAAAATCCAAGCTACCCACGCCTGTTGATGGCGGCAAAAGAAATTTTTATTCCTACGATTAAGTGTGCTATACTATCCTTATGAGTATGTTTCGCGAACACTGGATCGGCGGGTTAGTCGCTTATAGTACCTTCTTCACCATTTCGCTTGTCGTTACCTTCGTCGTTCCACTTCTTTATAATACTGTGCCACAGGGGTGGAATCCAACTATTCCACCGGTGACAGACATTGTAAAAATCGTCGGTTGTTTCGCTGTCGCAGTCCTCTTCGGATTGTGGCCAGACGTTGATATTAAGAGCAAGAGTCAGAAAATATTTTATACCGTACTCTTTGCGCTGAATGTAGTGCTAATCGTTTTTTTGCAAAAGTATCTGGAATCCGCGCTGCTCGGTCTATTCGCAATGCTTCCAATCATGAGCAAACACCGTGGATGGACACACGCCAAAATTACGATGATTTTAATCCCCAGTGTGTTCCTGTTCATTCCGATCTATGCGGCATATTCAGACTGGGAAACATCTGGCACCCTCGTAGACTCACTCAGTGCTTTACGAGAATGGGAAGGACTTACGGATGCCGTCCGCAGCGGTTTCCCGTTCTATGTGGCAAGTTTTATCGGCTACGCAACACATCTCCATTTGGATGGGATCTTATTTCGCTCCCGGAAAGCACAACGACAGAAGGCACGAGCCAACCCATGAAAATAGCAACACAGATACTCCAAGAACCATTTGACCACCCGACTATGCAGGCACTCACCATTTTCGCAAAAGAGCGAGGTGCACAACTTTATCTCGTCGGAGGGAGCGTGAGAGATTTGTTGCTTGGCCGTCAGACGACAGATATTGATTTTACGTTGGCTTCCGATGCAATCCAGTTTGCTAAAGCGTTTGCGATCGACATCGGAGCAGTTGCCATCGCCTTAGAGGAAAACCCACCCACAGCTCGCGTGATTGTTAAGCAGGATGACATTTCTCGTACCCCTCAGATCAGCATGGATTTCACACAATTCCGAGCCACATCGCTCACCGACGACTTACGTCTACGGGACCTGACGATTAATGCCATGGCAATCGCCTTTGAAAATGCACAGACATTTACAAATAGGTCGCACGAACATCATCTCTCCCGGGTAATTGATCCGTGCGGTGGCATGAAAGACTTGGAAACAGGCCTGCTTCGATTCCCGAGCAAGCAAGTTGTGATAGCAGATCCGTTACGTCTTTTACGGATTTACAGATTCGCAGCGCAGTTAGACTTCCATATCTCCCAGAATGCAATCGATCTGGTGACAGCGTACAGGTCGATGCTGCCTAATGTAGCGGCGGAACGATGCCGGGACGAATTGATGAAAATTTTTTACGTTAAGAAAGCCTATCCATATTTACAACAAATGGATGCAACAGGACTCCTCACACAGGTCGTACCGATCAGAAAGGGTGCCCGCCAAACTTGGATTTCACTTGAGACCTTCGAGGAAAGCCCAATCCCTGCGGACCTCGATGCTTATCGCAAGAAAATTAATCACTATCTCCAAGAGGAACTCAGCGTAGAAATCAATAGGCGTTCACTCATCAAATTGTGCCTACTCTTGGGAGATAATTTGGATGGTATCGGCGAACGTCTTCGGTTCAGCCGAAAAGTGGTGCAGTTTATGGAATGTCTCATCTCTGGAAGCAAGAAACTTAGAAACATCATCCCACAATTGACACAGAAACAGATAAATCGCTTCCTTAGAACTTATGCGTCCGATTGGTGGGGTATTCTTCTGTATTCCGCAGCGTCATCTCCGATTGATTCGGCGATTCTAAAACAGATCGCTGATACTTATTATGAACACATGCTGCCAATCTACAAGCAGGGGAGACTGATCACGGGGAACGATCTGATTCAGGAATTTCACTTGAAAGAAGGGGAGCAAGTTGGAGATTTGTTAAAAGAGATTGAGGACCGTCAATTTGACGGTGAAATCCGAACCCGTAAAGAAGCATTTGCTGCTGTAGCGGCGTTAATTCAGAAGCACCCGTGACGCACCCGCTCCACCGGTATCCCTTAGCTACAATTTCGTCTGATATTTTCGTAGCAATCTCGGAATCAGGGACAGCAAGAGCATAAGCACACCAGCTATTCCAAGATAAAGCAGCGTCTTCCAAATATTTCCCTCACCACTCACAAACGCCCCACCGAGCTGGACAAATACTGCCGTTCCCGGCAACATAAAGATAGCAGAGACCAGTACATAAGTGGAGAACCGAATACTCGTTAGCCCATAGGCATAGTTTTGAAGGTTAAATGGGAAAATCGGGACCAAGCGCGTAAACATCAAGATACGCCATCCCTGTTCTTCCACCTGCTCATCTATTTTACGGAAGTGTGCATTGTCTTTGACCCAACCTTCAACGAGGTCACGGGCAACATATCGGGCAATCAGAAAAGCTACGGAGACAGAGATAATAGAAGCTACGGACGCGTAAAAGACACCCCACAAGGGTCCGAAGACGAAACCCGCTAATACAGTCACCGGGGAACCGGGAAGGAAAAAGACAGTGGATACCAGATAAAGTCCAATGTAAATCAAGGGAGCTATTTTCCCGAAACTCGCCACCCATGTTTTGATTTTCGGTACGTTCTCTAAGCGAATTTCGTCTGTCACGCCGTAGGACCTCAACACGAGATACACCGCCGCAACGACTCCAACAGTAATAAAAATTTTAATTATCCTCTTTTTCATATCTTGTGGAAACTGCCTCCAAATAGGATTTAATCTGTGTCTGATATCGGACAAGAATACGGTTATTTTCTATTGCCTCAGCATACGCACGCGACGCATTGAGGACTACATCGGCAAAGGGTAAATAGGCAGGAGCCTCGTCGGTAACCTCACCCGTAAAGACGCGAGAGAAACCTTCAGCATCACCAGATGCACCTGCTGTAAGCGTCAACCGTTCTCCATTCCCCTGTGCGACTGGTGTCTCCTCACCCATCAGTGGCGTTGTAGAATCTGCATTGTCTGCTCCGCTTTCCATTCCGTTTGACCGGGCTGTCTGTGATTCTGAGGATGGATCGGAATTCGACGCACCTTCACGAGTTCCTTGTACCTCGCTACTCCCGGCATCTTGTCCAGGGGCACCATCGCTATTCGCGACTCCACCACCTGGAGATTCAGTTTCAATAGTTGCCAATGCCAACTCCTTCTGACTTGCCGTGAGTTGTGCGTCCAGATGTGCGAGGTCTGTTGACTTTTCCATCTCCTCAAGCGCAGTGATGATGTCTTGCAACGTTTCCGCAGGGACCGCCTTGCCCTGAATCTGATTCAGTGAATCACTGAGCGCGCCCTTCGGCAGATTCTCAGCCAAACGTTCAAAGAGTTCCATCAGTTCTATTTGGAGCACCGGTGGTATATCAGTCTGCTCAGTGAGGTCTTTTAGTTCTGCAGCGAGTTGGTTGGCATCCATACCACGAAAACTTTGACTCGCTTCCGTGGCTTCGGTAATAGTAGTTTGCACCGATTGCTGCTTGCGAACCTCTTTCTTTAAGTTGCTGATATGTTTTTGTGCCGTATTGAGATCTGGTACGGTTTTCAACTTTTTTACAGTGTCAGTCATCTGACGCTTTAATGCCGAATCCTCAACCTGTTCTCCCTCAAGATTATGAATTGCTCCATCTAACGCTTGCCGCTGTGAATCAGTCAGTGGCTGCGGTACTTCATAAAGGGGTGAAACAGCGAAAGAAAACCCTATCAGCAACACAGGAATCGGAAACAGTTTCAGGAACTTTGGCGGACGATACGGGCTTATTTTTTCAATGTCTAAGGTTGTAGCAGTCTCTACCGCATCTTGAATCTGGAGTTGAGCGAACTCACTTCGGGGATCGTGTTGCACCAACCCAAGTGCCGTACTGAGACGTTCGCTGAGTCCCATCTTTTCGTCAACAACTCGCGCGACAAAGTTTAAGCCCTTACGATATTTCAAACTGAGGCAGATACCTACAATCGCTGCAATAGACATGACAAGCCAACTGATCTTTGATACAGGCATCGGTAGAAGAATCACTCGATTCAGAAGGCACAGAATACCGAGCAGGATAAGTCCACAGAACAATGTAAGCGTGATTGCCTCAAAGAGGGACTGTCGATACATCCTATCACGAATATCGGTTAGACGATTTTTGATGAGTTGCGCATGCAATCCTACAACTCGGTCGCGTTCAGAATTTACCATGCGAGTTTCTCCACTGTCGCCATAACTGCATCTGGGGTAATCGCCTCAAGATTCTCGCGTGCGCGATCGGGATATGCGTCCCATTCTTTGGACGATAGGGTTTTCATCAACGAACACGCTTTGCGCGCCACCACTGCATGTCTGTCCCACGGCGGTGCCCACTGGATAAGATTAGAGGCTCCAAACAAGGCAACCGTCGGTGTTTTCACTGCAGTGCTGAGGTGCATCGGTCCCGTATCGTTGCTAATGTATAGATTACACCGTTGCAGAAGTGCCGCAAGTTGCATCGGGGTCGCTTGATCGACAATCACCGGTGAATGTGCCATCTGCTTTGCAACTTGGTCTGCCAATTCACCTTCCCGTGGTCCAGTCGTGATAATAATATGTGCGCCGTACCTTTCATGTAGCCGATCACCAAGAGAGGCAAAATTCGCGACATGCCAGCGGCGGTAAGCCGTCGCGGCACCCGGATTGAGACCGATAATGTATTTGCTATCATTGAGCTTCCGGTTTTCAAGAAAATTGTTCACCCACACGATGCTCGCACTATTAACAAATACCTCGGGTTCACTGTCTACGACTTCAACACCCAGTGCACGAACGACATCAAGGTAGCGTTGTGTCTCATGCTGCGCCGTGTTATTCGGGACTGCGAGATTCAACAATTTCTTTCCACCGGCGTTCGTTTCAAACCCAACACGGAATGGGATTCTGGCAAGAAATGTATGAAGGACGAGACGGAACGTTGGTTGTAGCACAACCGCCATTTGGAATTGATGCCGAGCAATTTGATAGATGAGTTTCGGTACTGAAGCCTGATAGGTAAGCACCTCATTCAAATGTGGATTTGCAGAAACTAAATCCTCTCGGGTCGGTGCTACCATGTAAGCGATATAGGCATCCCGAAAGTGCTGACGTAAGGCACGAATGACAGGCGTTGTTAAAACCGTTTCTCCCAAAGGTGCGAGTCTGATGATTAAGATTCGCTCGATTTGTTCAGTAGAAAACATCTTAGTAAGAAATCGCGAGCAGGAGCTCGCTCCTACAGAAGGAGTGAATGCCCTTATCTCCTTTAAACTGCCTCTTGCTAAATTCCACGAGTGACAGTATAATACCGTAAAATCTATTGGATATCAAGATGTATTCCCGTCTCCAAAGCTTAAAAGAAAAATATCTACGCGGTATTGTCAACGAGTCTGAGGTTCGGTTGGAGAAACGCATCACTTCTGAAAGTGAAGCACAAGGGAAACGTATTACGGATTTACGGGAGCGCATAAACTTCCAAGGCCATCTAATCATTGCTTTAATCGTCGCCATTATCGGTTTTGTTGCTGTGCCGTTGAGTTTCCTTGTTTATCAATATAACAAACAACGCGACCGACAGCGAGAAGAAATCCAGGCACTCCGACGGAGAATAGAGGAACTCGAACGGAAGCCAATCATCCAGGCTTAACCGATAGTGCAATCGTTGGCGAGGGTTGAAGGGTTCCGCAACGCAAAAAACATGGACAATATTACTAAAATTGTAAACGATTTCGGTGAAAGCATTGTTCGGGTAGACGGAGATATTCCTGTTGACCTTCCAGCAAAAGAGGGCGACAGATTCCTATTCATAAGTTATGACCAGAGTTTCTTAACGCACGGCTTGCACAAGTATCCTGCCAAGTTTTTTCCAGAATTACCCCGTTGGCTCATCAAACGGTATTCTCAAGAAAACGAGCGGATTCTCGATCCTTTTGCGGGGAGCGGCACTACAAATGTTGAGGCTCTCCTCTCAAAGCGTTACTCTGTTGGAATTGATGTCGATCCATTTTCCCGTTTTATTTCAAAGGTGAAGGTAACGCCTTTGGCGGAGAAAGAACTCAAGTTAGCTCAAAAAGTCCTTTTGGAAGCTATTTCTCACTACCGCCCCTCACAAGTTGCCCAATGCGATTTACCAGACTTCCCTTATAGAGACAATTGGTTCAATAAAGAGATTCTCTTGGAGTTGAGCTACTTAAGAAAGCAGATTCAGTCCCTTGATAGCAACGATAAAATCAAAGACTTTTTCAAAGTCTGTCTCTCCTCTATCATCCGCTCTGTTTCTAACGCTGATAATAATTGCACCCGAACCGTAATCCGAAAGAAATTGAATAAAGTAGTTAATCCGAACGATGCTTTGAAGCGGTTCATGAAAGCATTGGAAGTCAAAGTTCCCAAAATGATAGAATTTTCCCGAAACTGTCCATCTGACATAACCGCTGAATTCCCAACGGACATGGATGCGAGAAACATTAAATACGGGGCAAATTACTTTGATTTAGCCTTAACTTCACCACCTTATGTCAATGCCGTTGATTATCCAAGAACTCACCAATTAGAAATGTATTGGCTTGGCTTTGCCCAGGAATCATTACTTGCTTTGAAAAAACTGAATGTCGGAACAGAAAGCGTATCAGCCTTGCATTACAAGATTGAACACAAAATAGGCGTTCCAGAAGCAGACAGAGTGATAGTAAAGATTTTTAAGGAGGACCCAAGACGCGCATTCATAGCTTTCAAATATTTAGATGACATGCGGAAAAACCTGATTGAGGTTTATCAAGTCCTGCGTGAAGGTGGTAGGTACATTATCGTTGTAGGTAATAATCGTATCCGAGGACAGTTATTTGAGAACTGGAAGTATCTCATGCCAATCGCTGAAAATATTGGGTTTGAAGTTGAAACTTATTTCGGTTCGGAGATTATCAAACATTTTATTAAAGTCCCCAGAGGAGAACGTATCAACACTGATTGGGTTTTAGTCTTGAGAAAATGAGGGAACAGAGGCAGAAACATGCTTAAAATAGAAGAGAGAGGCAGGCTTCAGTAGATGGCTTTGCTCATGAGCATATCGCGGCTGGAATTTTGATGAAAAGATACCAGAATGTCTCGTTGGTCGATCTACCTTTATCGCCTTATGACATTATTATTGTCCGTAAGACAGCAGATGACAGTGAGGACATAATTCGAGCGCAAGTCAAAACAGCAAAACAATCGGTGCCCTTTACTGGTGGGGGTAGAGGTGGAGTTGATAGAGAGTACAAATCGGATGTAAAGACTTATACGCAGTCCACTGCAACCTCAGATGTTGTTATCGGAGTTCATCCAGCAGGCGATAACGCTTTTGAACTCTACTTTGTTCCGACCATTCTCATTGAAGAACTCAATCAACAGAGTATTTCTATTAACGCCTTGTGCTAATTGACCATGTGTTTTGTTAAATTTCACAGTTGTTGGGTTTTCGTTGTAAATTGGACCTTGATTTCATTTCCTTTTTGTTCTCATGTAGAGACTTTGGTTTAAAAATGGGGGCAATATGAACCGAAACTGTCAAACTACAAGTGGCAAAGGGTTAACACTGTGAAATCTAAATCTACAAAGAGTTAATTAGCACAAGCCGTTCTATTAACAAAATTAGAGATTTGCAGGAAAACTACTTCATTCTGGAAAATTGTAAAAATAAGGAAGTAATAATCGACAAATGTAGAGAATATGGGATTCTACCATCAGAAACTCGTTACCTCTTCTAAAAATATCCCCAGCCACAACGAGGATCTTCCTGACGGTATTGCCGAAGCATTTATTGAATGGGCAAAGCGTGAAGATTTGAGTTTTTGGAGGTAATATGAGCGCAATCAGCAGTATGTTAGCATGCCCTCATGAAAGCGAGAATGATGCCCAGAACAGCGAGGCCAGCTGTCATCGTCCATTGGAGCGTCTTGATTCCCGTCTCAATTCGGTCAAGACGTTGCCCTTGGGACCTAACATCGTCGCGAAGCGCGTTAACATCCGACTTAACGTCCGTAACATCCGACTTGTCGGCTTTCTGGTCTAACTTTTCGGCAACAGACTTGAGCTCTGCCCTAACGTCTTTGACATCCGACTTAACGTCCGTAACATCCGACTTGTCGGCCTTTTCGTTTATGACATGATCCACGCGGCCTTCAAGCCGCTCCAATCGGAGTCCTACATCTTTGAGTGTCTGTAGTAACAATTCGTTGAAGTGATTTGACATCGGAAACGCCTCCTATAGTGTAGGATAACAGAAATGTGTGATGGATGTCAAGTAATTAAAGGGGCTATTCAGTTTTTCAATCTGGCAACCGATTTTGAACACCAAACATTGCTGCCTATATTTACCCAAGTTGCTACGGACAAGTTTTTAGGCAGACAGATGCCGTTTTTCAGCGAAAATCCTTAACGCTCTCTGTAGCTCTTATTGTACTCGTGTAAAGCATTTTCGATATCTGCCTTTAACTCGTAGTGTTTTTTCTCAGTTGATTCACAAACTTTTTTGTAAATTTCTGTTATGACTCCTGAAAACATTGCCTATCCCCTTGTTCTAATCAGTATCAAGGTGAGTTGAAGGAAAATCTGTGAAAAATGATATGCGTGCCGGTGGGTGTTCTATTAACAGAACTACTCGTAAGACCAAACTTTTTTGCCTAACATATTCGCTCCCTTTTGCCTTTGTGAGGGAGAATTTCAAAATCCTTGATTCTATGATTTAGTCAATCGCAATGCTCAAGTATAATTCGGATAACCTGTATTTTTCAGACAACGCTTAAGTGCGTTCAATAGGGTTTGGAACCTATCCAACCGTGGTGCCTCTTCGTTAGAGAGCATATTTAAAAGTGTTTCAGTATCAATACCCGTTCGTTTGGAAAGTTCGGAAACTCCACCTTGCGATTCCACAAAAGTCCGGAAGCCCTTTAGAAAGAAGGGCAGATCGCCATCAGCGAGGTATTTCTCCAATGTCAACTGAAGATAATCAATCGCTGCCTCGCGGTCGGTGACAAGGTATCCAATAAAGTACTCGTTCCAGTTCCCCATCTCTCTCATCGGCGTGTCCCCTTATATTCTATCAAATATGATTTAGCAAATTCAATATCCACTTGTTGTGATTTCTTATCTCCACCACAAAGCAAAAGGACGAGTATATTTCAATTTGACCAAAATAGATGCGATATCCTGGTCCAAAATGGAGACGCAATTCAAAGACACCTCCACCGACAGATTGGCAATCACCAAAATTGCCATTTTCAAGCCTTGCAAGCCGTTTGTCAATTCTCTGTTTCGTTATTTTATCTCGGATGGATTCAAACCAGTCAATGAAAGGTTGTCTGCCGTTTGAACAAGAAATTTCGCTGAGAAGACTTAAAACCATTGATCGGAATCCTTTCTTTGTCGTCTGTTTTCGTATCACTTCTCCAACCCTAAACATCCGTGAAAAATCTGTAAGTTCCTCTCTTGTAAGGGCTATTTTGCTTTCAGCTGTCCCCATTGTGTTGCGATTTTCTCACTCGCCGAAACAGATAGGCTGTTGTGCGGGGTCCAGTCCATCCCCCAATTATCGCTCGGATGAGGTGTGAGATTCGTGATCTGCCCATCGCTCAACCGATATTTATAGATTTTGTAAATGTTCCCTAAACCCTTAGGCACTCCCGCAAAGAGCACGGCACCCCCATCATCAGTCCAGCACACTTTATTGATCTTCCAACCTTTCGGTGTATCCAGCACTTTCAGATGCCGAGTCCTCACATTTACTATAAGAATGGAGTCGGCAGCCCATTTATTACCGAGAAACTCTTGTTCACTGTAGAGAATGTATTCACCGTCTGGGGACCATTTTGCAAAACTACTCACCATGATGGAAGTTCCGAAGCGTCCTTTGCGGAGCCGCCGGAGGAGTGGACGAATATTTCTGCCATTCGCATTCATGGTGTAGACATGTCGTCCCTCCGGTCCTTCGTGTTCAAAAGCAATATACTTCCCATCCGGCGACCAGTCAGGATCTGCCGCGAACCCCAAATGCGTTAATTGGCGTACTTCACGGGTCGCTATCTCCATCCGATAGAGTTCCCAACCCCCATTCCGACTACTTGTAAAGGCAAGCAATTTCCCATCAGGAGACCAGGATGCCCCTCCATCAAGCGCGGGATGTTGTGTGAGATTCTGTTCATCCGTGCCATCCGCATTTATCAGAAAGATGTCAATCTGTTGCTGTCGGCGATGGTCTTCCGAATTTAGGTCCGGTGCATAGAGAAGCTGCTGCCCATCAGGAGACCACGCCAGATCACCCTTTCTAAAGGATGTATCTGTGATTTGGCGAACACTGCTGCCATCATCGTTCATCACATACACATTACTCTTTCCATCCCGGTCAGAGAGGAAGGCGATATCTGCGACAGACGGCATGCAGACTATCAGAAAGAAACCTGTAACTATCCAAAGTTTCCACATTTTTAACACTCCTTTCTAAGACATTTCAGTGAGTTACACCCTAAAACGCGCTCTGTGTGGGAGGCAAGGTTTCTGCCCCTAATGAGGGCATGAAAAAAGACCTCGCCTGTTTTAAGGAATCCTATAATCTACTAAAATAACCTCTACTGGTGCCTAAATCCGTATTCTCTACAGATACCCCAGGAGGGATCGCCGGTAACACGAAGCGCAGTATAGGTTTTTAGAATATACTTTCTATCACGCCGCACATTGTGTAGAGACGCAGACCGTGTCTCAAGATGCCATTCCGTCTCACCTGGCTCCACAGTATGAGGTCCAAACTCACGGGTCGCATCAGCAACGATTATGTTATCATTTGCATCGTCTATAACAACGACGTGGCTACATTCATATTTATACTCTACGGCATCGTCAGTCCGATTTTCAATCGTCACGCGATGACTGCTTTGTGTATAGGAGTTCATATGGTAACCCAGGTCATACACTTCAACTATGCCCAAGATATTCTCTTGCACACCATTTGACGGGTCGTCACAGGGATCCGCCCACATGGGAGCGTCTAAACCGAACAGAGCTAACCCCAGAAGGGTTAGGATTTTCATCAAACTCATGGTTCTCATTTCAACATCTCCTTTTGACTCGCTCTAAGGAGTCTTCCTTTTCGCGGAAGGTGTGATAATAAATCACATCTCTACTGCTGTGAATACCTCTGCTAAATGCTTCCTTAAACGGAGACGATCTAAATAAGTTTACCTTAAAAAAAGTCAGAACCCAAAAAGCGAGGCACCGTAAGGTGCTTCCTCGGTCCCATCAATACCATTATTGCCTCTATAAACATATCATTAGCAAAGGAGAGATCGTCTTCTATAAATGCTTCTGCTTCTTCATCAATAGGTTGTGTGTCCTCGGTTTCAAGGAGTGTTTCCGCTTGTTCAAAGTCTGCCCAGCAGACTAAGTCAGAAAAAAGTCGTGAATTTCACAGAAAAGTGCTATAATACGCATCGGAGAACTCCTTTTGGTGAAGGTGTGATAACTTCATTATACCCAAAGGGTTCTCTTTATACAAAAATACTTCAGTTATTTATCAAATTCACGTTATAGACGCTCCTAAGGCGGTTTAATTGAGACGGATAACAAATAGATGGAATAAAATATCGGTGGTGTATGAAGATTTACGGAACTTCTGGTAGATCCTCGTAATCCGACACAAATAGTTGCGGTTGACATTTAACCATTTTCCAATAAAATATGTCCTATACAACTTGTAGAGATGTTTTGAGAGCGTGCTCCAGATTGATCCTATAAAGGAGATAATAACATAAGATGGCTAACAATGTTTTTCCACCAGCAGAAACTGCTTATCCGATTGGTGACGCTCACGTCAATAGTTTAGAAACATATCAAGCACAATACGCCGAATCGATTCAAGATCCGGAAGTATTTTGGGAAACGATCGCGGAACGATTGACGTGGTATCAGAAATGGCATACGATTCGAGATTACGATTTCGTTAACGGCGAGATTAAATGGTTCGACGGCGGCACGCTGAACGCTTGCTACAATTGCCTCGATCGACATATAGAAGCCGGTTACGGCGATGCAACCGCCATCATCTGGGAAGGGAATGACCCATCCGAAGATAAAACCTTCAGCTACAGTGAACTCCTCGCCGAGGTCAAAAAGTTTGCCAATGTCCTGAAGGCACAAGGCGTTGAAAAAGGCGATCGCGTCTGTATCTACTTACAGATGGTTCCAGAATTGGCAATCGCGATGTTAGCGTGTGCGAGGATTGGTGCTGTTCACTCCATCGTCTTTGGAGCATTTTCAGCGGAATCCCTCCGAGACAGGATTAACGATTCGGCTTGTAAACTACTGATAACACAAGACACCGCAATGCGTGGTCCCCGCAGCGATATACCGATGAAGGCAAATGCTGATGCGGCAGTGGCGGAATGTCCATCTATTGAAAAGGTCGTTGTCGTGGCGCGCACTGGAAATGCAGTCGATTTTGATACTTCGCGAGATATATGGTGGCACGAAGCGATAGCGAACGCCGATACAGACTGTGAACCGGCAGTTATGAATGCGGAAGATCCGCTTTTCATCCTGTATACCTCCGGCTCAACCGGTAAACCGAAAGGTGTTTTGCATACTACAGGTGGTTACCTCGTCTACACGTCTTACACACATCAACAGGTTTTTGACTACCATGCAGGCGATGTCTACTGGTGCACAGCTGACATAGGCTGGATTACTGGACATTCTTACATTATCTACGGTCCACTTGCGAATCGTGCAATTAGCGTGATGTTTGAAGGTGTACCAAACTATCCGGACTTCGGACGTTTTTGGCAGGTCGTTGAGAAGCACAATATTAATATCTTCTACACTGCTCCGACAGCATTACGCGCCCTGATGAAAGAAGGGAATACATGGGTCGAAAAGTACGACAGATCCACGCTCAGACTTCTCGGTACGGTGGGTGAACCGATCAAAGAACCTGAGTGGCTGTGGTACTACAATATCGTCGGTGCCAACCGGTGCCCAATCGTGGATACATGGTGGCAAACCGAAACGGGTGGGATTCTGATGACCCCCCTGCCTGCCGCAACACCACTGAAACCCGGCTCGGCAACCTACCCGTTCTTCGGAATTGAACCGGTGATACTTGATGAAAGTGGGAACGAAGTGGAGGGGAATCCGGCCACTGGTTACCTCTGTATCAAAACGGCGTGGCCCGGCATCATGCGAACCGTTTACGGAGACCATGAACGGTTTTTGGACACCTATTTCCGCCGATTCCCCGGCTACTATATGACGGGCGATGGGGTCCTACGGGACGAAGACGGATATTATTGGATTACAGGACGCGTGGACGATGTTCTGAACGTCTCCGGACACCGATTGGGCACAGCAGAGGTTGAAGGGGCAATCGGTCAACACGAGTCAGTGGCAGAAGCCGCAGTCGTCGGTTATCCACACGACATCAAGGGACAAGGCATCTACGCGTATGTTACGCTCATGACGGGTGAATCTGCGTCTGATACCGTAGAAACAGGCATCAAACAGGCAGTCCGACAACAAATCGGACCTATCGCTACGCCTGACAAGATTCAGTTTACTCCTGCACTGCCGAAGACAAGATCTGGCAAGATCATGCGGCGTATTCTCCGCAAAATCGCGGAAGGCGACATCTCTGACCTCGGTGATACCTCTACGCTCGCCGATCCAACAGTGGTTGACTCTTTGGTTGAAGGAAGACGATAGAAATTACAATCGTCCGGGCAGGCACAATGTCCGCCCATAGTTTAATTATTTTTCCCACAAGAATAGGACAGGACTTACGCAAAATTGAGTAATGTGCGGGCAGGCACAAGACCGGTTTCCCCTACACGGGTTTTCTGGAATAGAATTACCGAAATATTTTATTAAACTTCATGAAACCGCACCTACCAGCGAAGTGTGTAAGTCCCATAGGATTAGGAGCAGACCTTGGCATCAGCACAAATGATAGTAAATGAATTAAAGAAACAGGAGATCACCCACGCTGTTGGCGTTCCAGATAACGGCAGTGCCCGAATTTATGAACTCCTACGATCAGAGCCTGGTATCGAAGTCATTACGGTCACTCGCGAAGGAGAAGCATTTGCCATTGCGTCAGGGTTGTACGTTGGCGACCAAAAGCCAGTGATCATTATCCAAAACACGGGGTTCTTGGAATCAGGCGATGCGATCCGAGGCACCGTCGTCAATATGAAGGTTCCAGTCGTGGTATTTATTGGATATCGGGGTTACCACAACCGGGATAGAGATGGACAGTGGATCGATTCTGTAGCGACTTTCCTTGAACCGACGCTAAAAGCATGGAATCTCCCTTACGAGATGCTCGAAACAGATTCGGATGTTCCCTGCATCGCAAGAGCCTTTGAACAGGCGGCAGAGACTTCACTACCATCAGCGGTGCTCTTAATCGGGCATTCTACATAGAATCCTTTCCTACATTTGAATCTCATGGATCAAGAAGAGGATTATTTTCCAGAAGTTTACAGGGTCCTTTTCCCGTCATTGAGAGTATTTCGCGCGAATTTTTACGTGAAATGATGACGCGATTGCCGTGTCGCGCTCTTTTTTTCGGTAAAATCCTTGTTTTTTCGGATTTTTTGGCGTAATTACGCTTTTTTATTAAACATTTTACTTGACAAATCGTTTTAACATAATGTATCATTAATTTTTGTTTTATCAAAATTCTATAGAGTATCCTATAGTAAGGAGAGGAGAAAGATGGAAGCCGAGTTTTTCGGTGAAACAGCAAGTATTGAAAGTGTTGATCCATACATGGATGCAACATATCCACCAGATGAAACAGAACCCTCGGAAAGTTATAAAGGTAGCGATCAGAGCGCTTTAACAAGTTGGCTTCGGAGCGTAGCAGGTCACCGTCTGTTAACCCGCGAGGAAGAAGTTCAATTAGCGAAACGGATTGAAACTGCAGAGGCTAAAGCATTAGACGGACTCTTAGATGCCTTAGTGGAAGTAAACCTACTGTCTCGCGAGAAGAAAGAACAACTTGAAACTGCAGAGGCTAAAGCATTAGACGGACTCTTAGATGCCTTAGTGGAAGTAAACCTATTGCCTCGCGAGAAGAAAGAACAACTGGCAGAACAACTTGAAACTGGCAGGAGCGAAGCAAGAAAAGCACTGGTAAGCGAACTACAAGACGCACTGGTGAAAGGTGACTCATTATCTGACGAACAAAAAGAGAAACTGACGAAACGGATTGGAGCAGCAGAGAACGAAGCACGTAGTGCACGAGATGAACTTGTCCAAGCGAATTTACGGCTCGTTATTTCTATCGCAGTTAAATACCAGGGTCACAACGTTCCACTCGAAGATTTGATTCAAGAAGGAAACATCGGACTGATTAAAGCGGCAAGCAAGTTTGACTATCAGAAGGGTTTTAAATTCAGCACGTACGCGATCTGGTGGATTAAACAAGCAATTATGCGTACGCTTGACAATTTTTCCCGTTCCATTCGATTACCTTCCTATGTAGTTGCAAAAATGAATAAGTTCGACGCCGTCTACGCAACACTATGTCAAGAACTACAGCGTGAACCGCGGCGCGACGAAATAGCAGACGCTTTAGACTTGACAGTGAAACAGGTCGAAGAAATTTTAACGTTTAACGCTGATACTATCTCAATGGATTTACCACTTAGCGACGAACGTTCTGCTGCAACGTTAGGCGACTTAATCGAAGATCCAACAACGAGTGGAGAAGACGGTCCGATCGCAGAAATGATTAATAAGGATCTGACCGCTCAATTGCTCAAATCTGGATTGTCAGAGCGAGAACAAAGAGTCTTGAAGATGCGCTTCGGACTTGAGGACGGAGAACGGAAAACACTCCGAGAAATCGGGGTCGCCTTGAAAATCACACGAGAACGAGTTCGTCAACTCGAAATAGAGGCAATCAACCGATTGAAGGGCAGGTATGACGAGATGGGCGAATCTCGGTCGAATTCTCAATATCGAGCCGCATAACACCACTCATGGAAGGCAACTATGAAGAATTTCTTGAAGAAGTTCAAGGGCACTGAAACTCCTTTGCTTACAGTCACAGAAGCCGCACAAGAGAAGATTCAGACAGTGATAGAAACCGAAGAGGTTGAAGTTGAAGGACTACGCATTAGTATCCAAGGCAGAACTGCCACCGCTTTCCAATACAGCCTCGGTTTAGCTACTGAAGCACAAGAGGATGACCTTATTGTTGAATGTGAGAATTTTAATGTACTTGTCGACGCAGAAAGCGCACCTGATCTTCAAGGTACTGTGATTGACTACGTCGATGACCTGAATTCGAGCGGGTTTAATATTGAAAACCCAAACACACCAACATGGAACAATCCAAAAGCACAAGAGGTTCAGAAGCTTATTGATGAACGGATTAATCCGGCGGTTGCAGCACATGGTGGTCAGATAGAACTCCTGAACGTTGAGGACGACGCTGTATACATTCATATGGGGGGCGGTTGTCAAGGCTGTGGCATGGCAAATGTTACCCTCAAACACGGTATTGAGGCGATGATTCAAGAGGTCTTTCCTGAGATTAAGCACGTGATTGACACGACGGATCACGATGCCGGAGACAACCCATACTATTCCCCAAGTAAGGGGTAATACCAATAACGGGCGGATGTCACCATCCGCCCGTTTCTATTTTCAACCCGACACAACTTCTGCTCCCACGTCGTTTGCCTGCGTAACAAAACAGGAACCGCCATCCGGGAGCGTTTTTAAGAATGCCTCAGTGTCCTGTCTTAACCGCTCAATATCCGCGCCCACCACGCAAATTGCCGATCCCCAACTGCTAACACCTGCCCCGAAAGCCCCACTGTCGCGTAGGAAGTCAAGTGTCAATTGGAGCTCGGCACCCTGTGCGTCAATCTCCACTCTTTTCCACCCAAATGTTTGAATTTGATTTAAGGCTTTGCCGAAGGCAGGCATATCCCCTTCAATCAGAGCAGGTAGTATCTGCATCAATAGGATATGTGAAAGCTTCTGGGCAACCCATTCGGGTTGTGGACAGAGCGTCTTAAACAACTCAATTTCTTTATCACCATAAATCCGTGAACAATTCGGCATGACAATCAGCAACGGCACCTCTGGAAACGAGTAACGGAGTAAAACCGGAGGCGGCGAAATATCCCCAACTGCAGAAGAAGGCAGAAATGATGACTTCTGCTCAGGGAAACGATGTCCGCCATCGACAATGAACCCGCCAGTCCTGAATGCCGCAATCCCAATGCCTGAAGTACCACCGCGCCCAACAACCCTTGCCAGTTCTTCTACATCTAACCCAAGTTCGTATAGTACATTGACTGCCTGCGCAACACCAAGAGAAAGTTGCGTTCCAGATCCGAATCCGCAATGCATTGGGATTTCGGATTGAAATGTTAATCTAATGCCGGGGAAAGGATAGGTTTTTTGAAGTCGCTCAAGGATTGTAGCCGCCCGATCGCGATATACAGAAGATGGTAGATGAATACCGGTTGCCTGCTCAGCAACAATTTGAAAATTAGGATCAGCAATTGCGAGACCGAACCCTCCATCAATCCGTCCCAATGCACCGTTCAAATCAAGCAGAGAAAAGTGTAAGCGGGATGGAGTGGTAATTTTGACATGGTGCATAGCGGACTTTCCGTAGATTAACCAGTATCACCGCCATTCTGCCCATTCTGCCTGACATCCCGTTCGATTAAACCGTCCCGAATATGCAACACACGTTTGGCATGTTCAGCGACTTCAGGTTCGTGTGTCACCATAATGATGGTGTTTCCTTCATCATTCAAGCGGTTGAAAATCGCCATAATTTCGTCCCCAGAACGGGTATCCAGGTTACCTGTCGGCTCATCAGCAAAAATCATTGAAGGTCTATTAACCAAAGCACGCGCAATCGCTACACGCTGAATTTGTCCACCAGACAACTCGGTCGACTTGTGATCGACTCGGTCTGCTAACCCCACTGCTTCTAAGGATTCAAAGGCGCGCCGTTTGCGTTCCTTCCTGCCCAAACCGGAGTAAATAAGCGGTAATTCAACATTGTTAAGTGCGCTGGTTCGCGGCAACAGGTTAAACGACTGAAACACAAAACCGATCTTTTTATTCCGAATGTCAGCCAAACGATTATCGGACAACTTCCCAACCTCTTCACCCTCAAGAAAATACTGTCCGGATGTCGGCGTTGCAAGACACCCCAGGATATCCATCATGGTTGATTTGCCTGAACCAGATGGTCCCATGATCGCAATAAATTCGCCTTGTGTTATCTCGAAGGACACACCCCGTAAAGCATGTACCTGCACATCGCCCATCTGATAGACTTTTGTCAAATCTCTCACATCTATTAACACAGCGTTTCCTCCTTAACCTTGATCTTATGAAGGTAAAGCAATAAACGAAAAATACAATTTAGCACGTTTAGGTTGACCTATTTCTCTTCCCTTTCCTCTGACTCTTCTTGTCCCTTTGTGAGTTCTTGCATAGAAGGCACAAAAACGCGGTCCCCTTCCTTCAAACCACCAGTGATTTGAAAGTGGGTGTTATTACGCTGTCCGATTGTAATGTGGGTTTTAACCCCTTTTTGCTCTTTGCCATTTTTACTGGATTCACCTGTATCTAACATAACAAAATACTGCCGCTCGCTACTCACTGTGGCTTCTATATTGGGAAGCACATTTCCTTCGGAGATAACAATTGATATCTCTATCGGGCCGTTTTTCAAGCCTTTCTGCTCCTCTTCAACTAATATTTCAAGATTACCGCGGGTTTCCTCTGGGGCAATCTTGCCGACCCGTCCATCGAACTCCTTTCCGATCAAACTTCGGATTTTGAGTTCCTGACCGCTCTGAAATTGCGAAAGATCCGCTGAATTTACCTTCGCTTTAACAGTGAAAACTTTAGGACTCAGCACAGTGGGTATTGGAAGTTGAAGGATATCGGATTCTTCAAACACAATGATGTCAACATCGGCAGACATACCGGGCAGTAGTTCTGGTGGTGAACCGATGACCTCTACATCTACCTCAAAGGTAATCACAGAACTCTGGTTCTGCGGACCGCGTGGTGTCGCACTCGGTGAAATCTCGCTGACTCTCCCCGGAAAGACCCGTCCGGGATAGCTATCAACGCTGATTTCGGCGCGTTGGTCTTGCTTGATTTTTCCGATCTCCACCTGATTTATCTGGGTCCTCACAATCATCTGATCGAGGTCAGCGATACGCATAATCGCATCACCACGTGAAAAAGCAGAGCGTCCCGAGGTGATAATCTCACCCTCCTCGACAGTGATACGCGTAATCGTGCCAGACATAGGTGCTATGACTGTCGTCCATTCGTAGCGTTCCTGTTGAGAGTCGAGTTGGCTTTGGGCTTGGAGCAAACTCGCTTCCGCACCGACCTTCGCATGACGGGTGAGTTCTTTTTCTTCTTCAGTCGTTTCTTCTAACTGTTGAAGCCGCGTGCGAGCATTCTCCATTTCCGCTTCCAATTGCTTTTTCCGTCCTTCTTCCGATTCTTTAAGGGTCAGAACATTCTTTTTGTTCAGTTCAAGCGTTGATTCACGACTCTGAATCGCTTCTTTCCGGACATTAATATTTTCTTCTTGGGACTTAATGGTTTCCTGTTGGGACTCGACCTCTTTCTGTGCGTTTTCATATTGCGACTTCGCCCCAGCGAGTTGATTTTGTGATTCCTCTAATGTCCGTTTTGAAACTAATTTTTTATCAAATAACTCTTTATTTCGCTTGTACTCGGACTCCGCAGTTTGGAGTGACACCTTTGTGGATTCAACACCCGTTTTTGCCCGATCAAGCATTAGTTTTGCTTGTGCCAAAGCGATCTCAGCCTGCTTTAAGCCAATTTGATCACGATTGAGGTCAATCTGCGTAGTCGCCACCTGTGTTTCCGCTTCTGTAATTCGTTGCTGTGTCGTTGCCACAAATGAATCTAAAGTTGCCTGTGCCATAGCGACAGAATTGCGTGCTTGGACAAGACCACTCACTTGCTGTTTTTCAGTAATCTGGATTTGGAGTTCCGCCTGTTGGAGTTGGGCTTTTCGAGCATCGCGATTAGCTTCCGCCTGTCTCCTTTGTTCTAAAATCTCATCATCATCAATTCTAAGCAAAGAGTCTCCCAATTCGACCTTGTGCCCCTCATCGACGAAAATCTCAACTATCTCGCCCTCCACGTTTGAACGGACATCCACCTCAAGAAAGGAACGTAGATTGCCAGACTCACGTACCCGAACGATAAATTCGCCGCGGCGTACAATCTCCTGCTTATCCTCGGTTTCCTTCTTGTTTTGACCGAAACTGAAGTCCATCCGAGTAGCACCAATTGCTCCAACAGCGATCACAACCAAGGCAACTACTCCGATGATAATCCACTTTTTTTGAATTTTCATGGCTACTGTAACACTCCCATTGCATCTTGTAAACGGGTTTGCGCTATTTTGTAATCGTAGAACGTATTCACCTCATCCGTCAATGCTTGCGCGTAACTCGTCTGTGCATCAAGGAGTTCAAGCAAAATTGCTTTGTCAACATCAAAACGTCCTTGAATGACCTCCAAACTGAGCCGAGCATTGGTAACGATAGTTTTGGCGATATCGACAGCGGCTTCACTGCGCTTGAGGTTTAGATACGCTTGCCGGACATCTAAGGCGACGGAACGTTCCAAATCACTTGCGTTTTCACGAGCCTGTTCTAATTGCATCCCTAATTCTTTGACGCGATTTCCCAAAATACCACCGTCAAAAAGCGTGAAATTTAGTGATACTCCGAGACTCCAACTTCGGAAGTCAGAGAAATTCTCACGCTCACGCAGGTAATCGTCAAGATTGACGTTATAGTCGGCATCGGCATTCAGGCGGGGCCAACGTTGCAGTTTCGCGAGCGTCAACGACCATTCCTGTGATTTTAATTGCGCTTGCGTCTCCTTAAATTCTGGACGATTGTCGAGGGCAATTTGGATGGCTTCCTCAACTGGTATTTGTATTCTTTCAATAGTCCCGCGTTGCTGATATAACTGAAACGCTTCATCCGCCGAAACAGTAATTAAAACACCCGGGTCCAAACCAAGAAGCCGTGGTAAGCGTGCTTTTGCAACTTGAAGTGAATTTTGGTTATTTAGTAGCGTTAATCTTCTATTGCCCTCCTGTACCTCTGCGGTCGCTACATCTGCTGGAATGAGTGAACCTGCCTCCACGAAATCCTTAGTTCGCTGGGTGTTGTCCTGTGCTCTCGCCAAATTCTGTTCGCTCACTTCGACAAGTGCTTGAAATTGGAGAACATCATAGTAGGCTTCTGTGATTTGCAAAATTACATTCTGTTTAATTCCTTCATTGCGACTCTCAGTGGCACTCAGTGATTCTTTCGCCTGTGCGAAACCGCCCTCGCGTTGACCATTGTCCCAAATTGTATATTGACCGCGCAGTCCCAAATCGTAGTTTTCAGGTTCAAAGCCGAAATCAATTTGGTCAGAAAAATCGTAAACACCGGTTGAAAAAATTCGTGGAAAATAGTCAGCACGCGCAGTTTTTACCCGAAGTTCCTGTATCGCAAGATTCAAACGCGCATTGCGCATACTCGTCGATTTTTCCAAGCCCATTTGAATACATTGCTCAAGTGTCAAAGGTTGGTTTAAATCAACTTCGGTGGCAGATTCCTGTGCGCCGACACAAAAAACGACTGCGAATTGAACAGTAAGGATGAATTTTAAGAGCAAATTTTGGAAACCCGCACGGCGCGCTCCTTTACACTTTGACAAAACAGTGAACATAACTTTCCCGTGAAACATTAACATCTCCTTGTCCGTTCCAACATTTATAGGCGCGCTTCTTGGCGGACGCCTGGTGTCGGTTTTACACTACTATTATAAATCGTGGTATCATTGTGAGTCTCTCTAATTTTTCTAATGCGCCTACTGCTAACCTTGTGAGCCGAATACCCAACAGCAGCCCCTCATACATGACAGACTCTGAAATTTTAACAGTTAAGCTTTAACTTTCAAGGCACGCCAAAAAGATTTATTTTTTAACATTTTGACGCAGTTTCTTGATAAAAGTTTAGACATTTTAACACCTAAAGAGGTTCTTTTTTCTTGCAATCTCCCAGAATTTCTGTTAAACTACTGCTAAATTAGTAACTCTGAAACACACTTCGGACGAAAGACATGTCACAGCAACGTATCCTTCTGATCCGCATCTTTATAGGCATCGCATTCGCTATTTTCGTATCCCCACCAGTACTCTTGGCTGATTCTGGCACACACTGGCTAATTGTGGACGCAACACCGGAAGCACGTGCCTATGAACAGGTAAACTCACTGATCGAACTCCTAACAACACGCGGAAAAGTACCCAGTGCGCAGATCCACCGTGTTGAAGGTGACACTGCCACGCCTGAAGAGATCCATGCCATGCTTCAAGAAATTGGGAGGCAAACCGAGGTTCAGGATACTCTGGTATTTCTATATCACGGGATGGTTACCAAACCGAGAGGCATGAACGCCATGCATCTGCTAACACAAGGAGACGAACAAGGGATCCAAGATGCCACCCTCAATGACTGGTTCAGAGAAACAAAAAGAAAAGACACCATTGTTATTGTCGACGGTTACACGGAGGATACGAACCTAAACGCCTACTACGCGAACCGTGAGACGCTCGGCACTGCCGCTCTCAACTCAATACAACCCGCAGAGAACACAGATACTACACTCCTTTTCCAACAACTCCACGATGCACTCGCCACAGGAACAACCGATACAAACGATAATCGACAACTCAGCATAATAGAATGCTACGAATTGTTGCGAACCAATCCCGGTTTTGTGGACGGAATTCTTGCCCCAACTGGTGATGTCGAAATGGCACTGCTCAAACTTAGCCCCGCGCTTAAGATCACAACATTCCCCGAAGACGCAGATATTTTCATCAATAACGTAGAGATGGGAAGCACACCGAAGCTCATCACAGAAAATCTGCAACAAGGCACCTCCACTGTAACTGTAAAGAAAGCAGGGTACATCATCCCACCACCCAAAACTGCTGAATTGCAGTTAGAACTTGGAAAATCCGTCCATCTTGGCTGGGCACTTGAGCCTATTGCCGTTCAGGGAGCTGTTACAGGTGTGTCCGATGTGTCACCTGCCGGGGCTGTTGTTTGGATTGATGGAACGGCCCACCAACAGACTGTGGAAGCGGATGGAATCTACCGTTTCGATGAGTGGAAGGATTCAGGTTTACTGAGTCTCGGAGACACTTATACGCTCTATGTGAAACAGGGTAACCTGAATTACGGTTCGGCAACTTTTACATTTGATGGCTATACCGACATAGCACAACCCCTGCAGCTTGTGCAGCGAACTTGGTTTGAAGTGTCACAAATCGAATTCGACCGGCATAATCATCAAGGGGCTGTCACTGCCTTTCAGAATGGCATTGAACTCACGAGCGATTTTCCACAAATGTCCCCTGATCTAACAGTTCTATTGCTCAGCTCCTTCGCCGATGCCGTAGAGAAACAAGACGTTCAGGATGTTACCTACCTCGTCGTTACAGCAAAACTTGCCGACCAGCATGGTCAGCCCGAACTTGCCAAAAAGTATTGGGAAGAGGTGAAAATAAAAGCGGAAAGCGGAAGTTCTGCCGCTAAACTGGCGAGCCAACGACTCTGGGATCTCAACCGTGGACGTTATCTCTTGAATATCGGCTTAATTGTGTTGCTGGCAGTCCTACTGGCATCAGGTGTGTGGACGTTTATAAGATTCCGCAAATCCAAGCGAACTGTGCCAGGAGATGCGCAATGAATTGCGCGACTACGAACCGGGTTTATCTCTAATTTGAAATTGGATAAAACACTATCCGTTACGGCACCTGTATATTCGGCATAAGCTTCTCTAACACGACAGTCGCATACCCACCTGCAGGTAGTGTAAAATCGAGATGTCCCCCCTTGCTATTGACAGATGACACCTCATGCAATTGCATCGGCATCCGTAAAGGTCTACGCGTCCCCGGCAAACGGATACCGACAACCTTACGAAAGGCTTCAAACCGAACCCTTTCATCTGCGAGGAGCGATGTCTCCAAAGTGAGTACGTCGCCAGTCGGTAGACGCATCTTATATCCGAAAATCGGACCCGAAGGACTAATTTCAAATGCATCTGCTCGCGATTGCTCAGTAGTAGCATCTGTAACGAGAAAAGGTGCTCCATTGTCGTGTTTCACAGCGATGTCCCCCTCAAGGAGTTTGTCCAAATAAGGAAGCCGCTTTTCTAAGAGGCAGTTAAAGAGATACGCTTGGTACGCCGACAAATACAACTTGCGCAGCCGATGTGGAATACCCATTATGACCCTTTCGACGGGTTTTCTTTCTAATTCCCGTTGTACATGGCGTGAGACATGATCATCCTGTAGTGCGTCATCTGTGAGGATATAACGCATCACCGTCTCCCAATCCGCTTTTACTAACGCTTTACCAACCAGATGTGAATTGTTTTTGTTCCCAAACCGCTGTGCTCCAAAGCGATTCGGTACACCTTCAGTTGCCATCCGCTTCATCACCGATTCGACACGCAGTAGGGCATCGTGAGGAATATCGCGGAGGATTATCTGAAACCTGTTGCCCCGGAGATGTCCCACTCTTAATTTATGGGGATGCCGTTCCGCCCAAAGGACTTCAATATCCGGTTGCTCAATTTTCAGAACTCGCTCCGGTAACACCCCTTCAACAGACAGTACTTGTGTTGTGACGGCGTTCTTATCCTTCAAGCCTGCGTAACCAAACTGCCGAGTATGTACCTGCAAGTCTCGGGCTATTCGGTTAATCGCCTCCAAGGTACCGAGATTCCGTTTCCGAATAGCGAAAAAGGTATGCGTCCCTGTTCCGGTAGGCTCATAAAGTGCTAATTCTTCGACAATAAAATCTTCAGGTTTTTTAATCATATTTTAATTATTCCTTGCGGATAAGTTTCGTAACTTATTATTGGAAAGGTTTTGATTTTGAGTCACACTCCATTTCATTCCGTGCTTGGTTTTTGATGTTATGAATCTTAATTGTTCCTTTGGCTCCTCTTACGTCCTTTAGTATTTGCGCCATTATAGTCATCATCAGCCCGTTTGTCAAACTGTGAAAAACAGAAATATTTCTTTGCTATCAACGATTAAATGTGGTATACTTAATAGAGGCATATTTATAAAAAGGAGGGTGAGATGGCTTACATAATTTGCGAACCGTGCGTTGATGTCATGGACACCGCATGCGTTGATGTCTGTCCGGTCGATTGTATACACACTACTGAAGGCGAAAATCAACTTTACATAAATCCAGACGAATGTATCGACTGCGCGGCATGTGAACCTGCGTGTCCGGTTGACGCGATCTCTATGCAAAGTGACGTCCCCAGTGAATGGGAACCGTTTATTGAGATTAACCGTAAATTTTTCGAGACCTTCGTTAAACCTGAAACCGCGGATGAAGGAACCGGTGAAGCAGGAAAAACCGCACAAGGGAAGCAGCAAGGTATACCGGAAGAATTTGTACAAATACCAGAGGTTCCAGACTCAAGACTTCGCGCACCATACAATGTCTTAACAATGCTCGGACAACCACTTCTTGGTGCCTTTTCAGCCAAGTTCAAAACACGGCTTGAGGAGATGGCTGGCAATACGCTTGTCTTTAGTTCTGCGGTATCAACAGGTATCAACAGCCTCATCAACTTGACGCTCTATCCGCTTATCCTCTTCTTCATCGGGGTCAAAGGGCAAAGTGCCAACCTTTTTACGAGTGAAGGCAACCTGATGATTTTCTTAGGGATCATCATCGCCATTTCTGAAGGCATTTACCGATTCAAAGACGAGTTCAATTCCACAGTTGAACAACCGCGCTACGGTGCCGCTTTCTACGGATGGTTCCCATCACTCATTGCAACCCCACTCCTGAGCGGCTTACGTTCAGCACTCACCGTTCAGCGAACCGAAGAACGCAGAACGATGCCCGGATCGGTCCTCACAGATGGTGAAATCTATTCCGACGACTTACGGGAACGTTACCGACGCTACGGTATGGTAAATCGCCTTACGGAGCTGGCAAATCACTACGAGGTGGAAATTGAATTCCCGAGATGGGTTCCAAATTCCGTCACCAAAGAAGAACATGAACTCCCTGATAGAATGCCAGACTACACTTATGAAATTCAACTCAGTTCACCGTATGCCCCCGGTGAACCACCGGCACCTGAAAGTATTTTAACTGTTCAGACACAATTGGACGATCCAAGGTTTACCTCTGTTGTGGGACGCACAAGTTCATTCCCGAACGGTTTCACAAATATCATGCCGATCTCAGGACAACCAGAGGATTTTCAGGCAACCTACCGGGATAAAGTGTTGACGATTATCGTTTCTAAAAGCGGCACATGTGAATCACTCGGACTTGAACCCACAGTGCATTATGCCAAACTGAAGGGATAGCGAAACTTGCAACTATAGGCTATGGTTGATAAAGAAACGCTTGTCGATTGGGATAAGCGTTACCTCTGGCACCCGTTCACACAAATGCAGGACTGGCTGGCGGAGGAACCGGTCATCATTGAAAGGGGTGAGGGGTGCTATCTCATCGATATTACCGGAAATCGGTATATTGATGGCATCGCTTCCATGTGGACAAACGTCCACGGGCATAACCATCCAGCACTGAACGCTGCACTCAAAACGCAGATAGACAAGATCGCACACACTACACTGCTCGGGTACAGCAATATCCCTGCGATCCAACTTGCACAAAAATTGGTGGAACTCACACCGGCTGGACTGAACAAGGTATTTTACTCCGACAACGGTTCAACCGCTGTCGAAGTCGCCTTGAAGATAGCGTATCAGTATTGGCAACACAAGAAAACACCACAACGGAAACTGTTTATCCATTTCGACAATTCATACCACGGCGATACGATAGGTGCGATGAGTGTCGGTGGTATTGATAGTTTCCATACTACCTTTGATTCCCTCCTTTTCAAAGGTATCCGTGTGTCCGCTCCTGAAACCTATCCCCCCTCGCGCGCTGTGGATACATCCGATAATGCATCTGCGGTTAAAATTCGTTGGCTCAATGCGGTGGAACGCGCACTCTCCGAACATGAAGAACAAATTGCGGGTATTATTTTAGAACCGCTCATTCAGGGTGCCGGTGGCATGCTTATCGCACCGCAAGGATTTCTAAAGGAACTCGCCGCATTAGCAAGACGGTGGGAAACACTGCTTATTGTTGATGAAGTGATGACCGGGTTTGGTCGCACTGGCAAAATGTGGGCATGCGAGCACGAGGACGTTACACCCGACCTCTTATGCACAGCAAAAGGACTCGCAGGTGGTTATCTACCTCTTGCGGCTACACTCACTACCGACGAAATCTATAACGCCTTCCTCGGTGAGTACCGAGACCTCAAAACCTTTTTCCACGGACACACCTTCACGGGAAACCCATTGGCATGTGCAGTCGCATTAGAAAACATCGCTATTTTCGAGCGCGAAAATCTCCTTTCCCAACTCCAATCTACTATTGAACACTTCAGGAATCGGCTTCAGGAATTTTACAAGTTGCCGCACGTCGGAGATGTCCGAGTGTGTGGCTTTGCCGCCGGTGTAGAATTAATGAAAAACTCGGACACCTGCACACCTTATCCCTTGGAGGAGAAGGTAGGTATCCGAGTCTGTAAAGAGGCACTCACCCGTGGGGCGATACTTCGACCGCTTGTCAACACTATCGTCCTGATGCCCCCTCTACAAATCTCGATTTCAGAATTAGATACCTTGCTGGATATCGCCTATTCATCCATTGAAATTGTGACAAACGGATAATTTAAGTTCATTACGGTGCCTATAGGGGATTGAAGACCGATACTGGATTAATGCACACGGATGATCCGGCGTCCTGTGAAGGTTTGACCAAACATATCCGTTGTCCGGACGTGGATAACGTGCGTTCCTTTGCGGACATCCGATGGGAGTTTAGCTTGCCAGATGTGCGTTGATTTTACAGCTCCGTTAATCACTCGTCCCCTTTGTGGCAGCTCGCTCTCCTCCTTCAACTGTGGCTTCATCGTTTCCCGAAGGGCGATATGCAGTTTTCGTTCAAGTTGGTCGGTATCGTCCCGTGCCTTGAGGGCTTTATAGTATGGATCTTCCTGAGGCATATAGGTCATCGGTTCCCATGTACCGACCTCGCCAAGACGAATTTCAACCGTTGAGCGTTTGGTGCCTCCAAACACGTTAACGATTACATCTGTCTCACCAGTTTCTGCAGACGCAACTTCCCAGGGTGCCCATATATTCATCTGATAATCCGCTGGACGACGAGCGGCTTTAAACCGAATTGAATATTGATTCCCACTGAATGTGAAGACACCATATCCATTCGGTGCACCATCTCTCATGGTTGTGTGAGGTATACCGACTTCATCAAACGTGCCCCGCCACCAACTGCCCGATGTGGTTGCATGATTGTGATGATGATGTGAGTCATCTCCATGCCAACCGTGCTCCGGTCCAACGAAGTCATCCCGTTGGAAGTGCGTGTGTGCTGACAGAGATAACGTGTAAGGTCGATCGCCGAGTAGATTCATCAATTCCTTCACATCCCGCATCTCCGTCAAGGGAATATGTAGGGATATAACGACGAGCTGATCCTTCGGCACAAGAGCAAGATCGTTTCGAATGAACGTCAACTGTCGTTCTCCGACCTCACTTGAGTAGCGAGGCCTGTTCTCCTCATCGTTGAAGAAGTACACATTATCAATGTTGATGAAATGGACAGGTCCCCAATCATAAGAATAGCAGGCGGGCCCATAAACACGTTCAAAGGTCTCATCTGCGTACTGGTCGTCTGTAGCAAGAAAGTTCATATCATGGTTACCATGGACGTTATACCATGGTATCCCAACGGTAGCCATCACCTCGTTAAGGGGGTGGAATAAGTCTAAATCGTCACCTACCAAATCGCCGAGACTGATTCCGAACACCGCATCAATTCCAATAACTTCTTCAATTACATCATGTGCTAACCACTCAATCTCTTGCATATTATAGGGCTGTGTATCCCCGAAAACGAGCACCTTGAAGGTATCCGCCTCAGACTGTTCAGTGAGCGGAAAATCAATCGATTCCGGTAATGGACCTGTTGGTGCGATGCCGGCATACTTCAGTCCTTCTGGCGAACCGTATGGTTTGTGAATGTAATAAAACCGCGGGAGACGATTCCCATCAACCGGCGTCATAAACCCACGGGGCTTAATAACAAAGAGGATCACGTCATCACTGACTGCGAGCGAGTATTGACCGTTGGCATCGGTTTTTACAATATCCTGCCCATTAGAGACGCGAATCTCAGGCAACCCTTTTTCGTTGTCGTCCATCACTTGGTTTCCGTTTGTATCAAGAAATACAGTGCCGGTTGCGGTTGAATTTTCTGCGATACTGTTTCCAACATAGCAAAAAATCGAGATGACGATTAAAACCGCTAAATTCCATTGCTTATAATCCATACGAAAGCCTCCTTTTACACCAATGCGTTGAGTGAAATTTTCTGATAGACCTAATATTGTGAACGTGAATGTGATATAAGTCCGTCTTATCAGTGAGCATTTTTATTTAATTTAAAGGTAAAGGTATCATTCCAATCCCCACTCCTGCCGGAGTTCTGTTATCGGTCTGTAACTTGCACCTTTGTTGTAGAAATTACCGAGCCAACTGCCATCTTCACGAAAAAAGAAACGGTCATCTTTCTCTTCGCAAGCGAGTTGGTATCGCGTATCAATACTGATACGATAGCGATCAGAGCGATTGGGAGCACTGCTGTGCATCATGTAAAGCCCAAAAATAATAACGTCTCCCGGCTGGAAATGCGTCGTTGCCAGCGTGAATCCGAATTTCTCAACCATCTCGCGTGGATCCGTGCTGAACACGGCTTCTGTCAAATCACGGTCCATATCGGTCGCGCCATAGGTGGACTTTAACCGATCATGCCGATGGGAACCGAGACAGATGACGAGGGGTCCGTTTTCCAGTCCGATGTCCGTCAATGCGCTCCACATCGTGTACCGATTCTGTGTGCCACGCCCCACGTACACACTATCGTAGTGAAAATGGTTGTGTCCACCCTTCGCCATACAGCGAAGCCACCGTTTGTCAAATGTAATGACTGAACCCCCGAGGCATTCTTCGTAGAACTGCATCGTTCGCTGACTATCGACAACATCAAGAATTGGTTTGGCATGCGCCACCTCAGTTTGTCGAAAAAAACTAAAGGACTGATTCGCTTCACCGATAACACCGTCTTCAATCGGAGTCCCGGGCTTCAATCCTCCACTTTGCGCAATGGCTTGCAATGTCCAAAGTGCCGCTTCCGCCGCATGCTCCGTCGGATGAAATCCTCGAATAAAGAGATACCCATCCTCACGCATCTTTCTGTGCAACGCACCGTAATTATTGAGAAGTGCGGTGGAATCTGCTAATTCAACGATCTCTGCACCAAAATGAAAACGATGCTCACCGAATTCAAAAGGTGTTCCCGTTGGGATTTTTTCCGGTTTGTTCAATGTCATTATATCCTTTATAGTGGATCCGAAAAATAAATGAACACTTTCCTCCCCCGGTAGGTGCGGAACGTAATACAAGGAACGGATTTAGTCTATTCCCAGACTAAATCCAGTCTCTCCCCAGACTAAATCCTCTAACCGCACCGATTCCGAAGTGTACACTTAATTGTGGGCTTTACTATAAATTAAGGGCATTTGATTGATGGGTGGACATGTATCAGCACTCCTTTTAAGCAGAGCGGAGGTGATTCTTGAACTCATTCTATGTGGTCGTCTCGATCCACTGACGATATTCCCTCCACGCATCTTCAGAGCTGACGAAGGGTTTGAAGACGACACAACCACTAAAATGATACGGTTTTAACACCTCGCAGTTCCTAATAACCAGTGCAAAATCCCATGCCGGGTTCTTCAAGCCTCCACCCGTTGGTTGAATAGCGAATCGCAAATCAGCCTCGCTTTTGAACATCATTTCTAGCATCATGTTACGCCAGCGTCCGTAAAACATCGGAACAGCATAGCGAATCGGACGGATGTTGTGAAACAATCTACCATTTGGATCAGGTTCAATTGATAGCAGGGAGTCGGTTTCGCTAGCAAAAACGCGCGGATTGGGCGGGCTTTCCTCCAGTGATTCAATCCATTCGACGGGACGGTTTTTGTTTCGACGACCAAGAAAGTAGGTCGTTTTGTTCTCAGGAGCGTGGATGTAACTTGCCCAGAACAACCCCAGCCAACCTTCCTCGAAAGCATTAGACCGGGCTACAATCGTTGTCTCCCAATTGATATAATGGGGCGAGATGAGCGTAAAGATAGTGCTCACGTCAACGTGATGCGGTTCGGGGACAAACGTCTCTAACCGAACCGAATTGTCATTTAGCCGAGTCAATTGGCTTGGTGTTGGCGGACTTCCATTTTTTCCATCAATCCAACGCGGTGTCATCGCTGCGCCTGAAACGTCAAAAATGAACTCGAAATTGAGGCTGCTGCCCCATCCAGAACGAAAGATGTTCTCTTGAGGTCCCCTTCGACTGTAGAGCTGACGCACACCGTTATAACCGTTGGAACGCTCGAATGGAAAAGCAGTACTATCAAAACTGCCGTCCCGGTGTGCTTGGCTAAGCGTTTGGAGACGTTTGGGGGGGATGCCTCCGCCATCGGTGTTGTCCACAACTTCGACAAATAGATCTCCGTCTACAAGAAATTCACTTGCCATAGGGCCAATTCCTCTTTAATGTGTCGATCCGATAAAAAAATAGGGCGGGTTTAAACCCGTTAGAAACTTGCCCTACCGACAGCTATGTTTCGTGCCCTATCCGTTACCTGAATGATAATGGTGTGCGCCCCTTCGGGAAGCTCACCCGTTTCGAGTAGGAGCTGCTCCATTTTGGAATCGAAGATGCCATCATCAGGAAAAATAACCTTCCAGTGTTCATCGCTGTCAATCTTATAGACAGCCTTCTGGATCGGTGTGGTCATATCTGTAACGTCACAGACAATTTTGTAGGTATTATCACCGTTAGCGGTGACTTGGATTTCCCCCAGAGAAGGTTGCGTATTGTCTACCTCAACCGGCATACTCACCTTCTCAGCGGATTTAGCCCATCCGACTGGATTGCTGAGTTTGTCGGTAGCAACGACTTTCAAGGTATATCGTCCATCTGGGACGGTAGTGACATCCCATTCATAGTTCGCTTTGGACAATTCCTTTTTTAGGAGACGCCAGTTGCTCTCGTCAACAGCTTTGTAGTAGAGGGTATACTGCAACGTATCGGCATTTGCATCCTCAACCTTCCAACTCACCTTCCATTTTTTGGAAGGTGCGTCACCTCCACTGCCTGATCCACCGCTATCCCCGCCGCGCGCGCTTGGGGGCGGTAAATTACCGCCTCCGGATCGGCGACCACGTTCTTGATTACCCCCACCAGTACCGTCGTCTACTTCAATGCTGGTGAAACGTGGCTCAACATTCGTCTGCACAGAGGCGAGGGTAACCTTCTTCAAAATAGGCGTTTGCGCCGTGTCGCTAGTTGTGAATTTCGCGCGCCACTGGATGTACTGACCATCTCCATTGGGAATCTGAGAGCCTTCCGGTGTTGTGAGTTCATCTGACCAGTCGCTCCAAGTATCATCCGGCTTTTTCGTATTACCCGTCCGGGTTGAGAAGGCAATCGCGGTCCCTTCTGCCATCTCACCTTCCCAAGAGAGTTTTCCCCATCGAGACAAACTTTTCGCGTCGTGAACTATAGATTCAAGGGTCCCCTCTTTAACGTAGGTAGCAGTGAGATTAAATAGTTTACCGGGGTTTCCTGTCGCGAGGAGCGTTTTGGTGTCCCCATCTTCCTTCTTCTGATGTATGGCGACGACCTGGTTCGCCGAACATTTACCGACTTCCACAGAATCCCCGGTCATTGGATTGACACGGTAGAGTTTTCCTTCATCTCCAGTGCCTACCAGAATTTGCGAGTCGCTTTCGAGAACGATAGCCAAGATAAGGGGTTCCGGTGAATTCCAAATTGAGACAGCCGTACCGTCTGGACGAATTTTATAGATGTTAGACTTGTTTTCTTGAGGTGCCCCACCCCCTGGAGGCGGCGGACCGGAGGGAGTCGGGGGGGCACTTGAACCACCGCGTCGTCCCCTTGCGGGTTCAGCGGGTTGGGACGTAACCACCGCAGCATAGAGATTGCCTTGGGTATCCATTTCAAGAGCACGCACCTCTTTCTCTTTGGCTTGATAGATAACCTTGGCAGTACCATCGTCTGTGATATGGTAAATAATGCCATTGTCGCTGCTTCCCGCATAGAAACCATTTTCGTGTAGAAGGAACGTCATGATATTCTTTTCTTCGGCATCAAACAGAACACTGGATTCCCCGTCTGGCGTGATTTTGTAAATTTTACCATCAGTACCTGTCGCGGCATAAAGATTACCGGCATCATCAAATTTCAACGCCCACACATATTTGTCCCCTTCGTTGAGCAGCGTCGTCGGCGGTGTTGTCGCATCAGTGATTTTGTAAATCAGCCCGTCGGGTCCAGTGCCAGCGTAGAGCGTATTGTCGGGTCCGATAGCGAGGCTGTAAATGGTAACCTCAGGTGAATTGTAATAGAGTTCGGCGGTGTCGCCCTCCGCAGCAATTTTATAGATTTTTCCTTCGTTCCCGGTTCCCGCATAAAGATTTCCTGCTGAATCTTCCACAAGTGCCCAGACTTGGGTCTCTTTGAGTTTCGTAAAGGAATCAATTTTGGGAGATAACATAACATCTCCGGTACTTGTAAGCGAGAGGTCTTTGGGCTTACCTGCTTCAAAATCCGCATGGTTTTCTTGTTCCCACAAAGATGTATTGACTGCGGTAGCGATGCTTGCATAAATAAAGATGGTTAAAATAAGACTCCATAAGGAGATGACACGGCGCATTGGAAGTACCCTCCTGTAGGGTTATTAGGTAAAGCTTGAAAGTGAATATTAGCAAGCCACCAAATTTTAAGGTTTTATATTATTTTTAAGCACTCACCCGGGCTCTCGAAGAAGGCGTTTGTGTTTCTATCCTGCTAACGGGGGCTATAGGGCGAGATGTCCGCATCTCAGTCCCCACTCCGCTCTTTAACATTATTCTGCGTTCCTATCCACAACGAGCCGAATCATGCCGCTTCCATAAATGACATAATCTGTTGACATTTTATCAATGTGTAACGTTGTTCCCACAGTATATCCACTATTGCCGATCTGCTTTGCAGTATTCATGACAGACATGACTGAAGGCGGCAGATGTGCGAATTCTTTACCCTGAACAGTGAGTCCGGGCTCAGGCACAAAGAGTTCCATAATAATTTCCGAGTTATTTTCACCCCGTTGCAACAATTCCACCAATTGATTGATGTCTCTGTGGCGAAAGTTCAAGGGTGCCCGATTCCGCTGCCACGATTCGTGGAAACTGGCATTGGTGGCGAGGAGTGTGACGAGTCCATCTGGAATATCTTTAGGAATTGTGATTGTTCCTGTCTGCACGATGGGGTTTTCAAAATAGGGTTGCAAAGTAATTTCTACCTCAACGGTATCTCCAGGTCGATAGCGGAGTTTATCCATTTGCAGACTTTGAATCCTCGCCGTTCGCCGTTTGTCCTCTATGCTCACATCAATGGTGACATTCTCGACAGGAACACTCGTATACTGGTTGAGGGATAACTGCAGCATTGGCATCATGAGGGTCTGCATGATCCCAAATCCTGGCGATCCTCTGGAAGAAAAGATGTTCTTATAGACTAATTCGCGCTTTTCGAGGTCGGGATGTTCTTTGAGCGTGATAGTTGCTCCCATATTGAGCGTGTAGTCTCCCAAATAAAACTCAAGTGTATCCATGAGCATCCACGCCCCCATACCGGTGTAAATTGGGGAGAAACTGCGGTGCCGAATGACTTCGTAGGCCTTCTGATGCTGCTTACCATCGGCGGTCTGCACGTTGATATTTACAGGAATATAACTCGGGTGCTTTCCGATGATACCAGCAATCGCAGGATCCCGGTCTTGCACCAACGTCCCGATTGGCTGTGTCGGTGATGCTATTTTGGAGGAGCGAGAACGGCTTGGAAGAATAAAATGCACATACCCGCCCGAAAGTGGGATATTAACATTACCTTCTGCTGACGCAGAATGTCCATAAGCGAGCAGCTCATTACCCTCTACGTAGGTGATAGTCCCATACCCAAAAAATGAAACATCCCCTCGGACAAATTCCGTTCCGATCATCTGTCCTTCTTCAACGGGCGATTCCTTAACGGGACCCCCACCCCCACCAGCTTGGACCGGGGTAAAATTAAGTTTATCAAAAACCGGTTTGATAAACCGTATTATCTCCGAATTAAGTGTTGGAAGTGCAACAGGAATGGATAATTGTGTGGATCTCAATTGGAAAGGCATATCGGCGATACTCTCAAGCCACATTTCATCAAAAGCACGTGGCACCTGTGTCACCTGACCATCGCGAAGCAGAGACTGACCAGCATCCAATCCATATTGATGCATCGCTGCGGAAGAATCAAGGTTAAAGAGCTGGGCACCTTCATAACTTAGATTGGGTTCCATCCCACGTTGTGCGACTTTCACCATCAATTCAATCGGCGTGACACCAAAACCATTTGCGTGTTCTCGCTGGTTAAAATAACCGAGAGAAATCGCGCCCATGAGTCGTCCGTCAATGTATATTGGACTCCCGCTCATTCCGCCTGCGACACCGGTCCGTTTAAAGTTGTCGCTCAAACCCTTCATCCAGACAACATGCCACCCTGGGATAAAGTTGTATTCAACGCTGACAACTTCACATTCAATTTCCTCCACCGTTGTTCCGAAAAACACAGTGAAGCCTTTTCCCTTCATGCCCTTTTTCACTTCGGACAACGGCATAAATTTTTCAGCATCCCACTCAATCCGCGCATAACTATGATATACAGCTAAGCAGAACATCACAAGCGCGCAAAGCAAAACCTTTTTCACAACATCTACTCCTCTCTGAACCATTGAAATCTGTTTATGTTTAAATCCATTGAAAACATAATAATGCATTATACCAAAACAACAGACGCGATGTCAACCTGAATTAACGTGAGTTTGAAAATAAAAATTGAAGCGTCTCGTAGGGAATCAACGCTGAATGCGCGTGTGGCATTCAACGGGGTTGAACGGATATCTACTAAAAATCGCACACAGTACA
>JAAXHD010000082.1 GCA_012271015.1 Candidatus Poribacteria bacterium
CAACCCTCGCAGAAATGGTGATGGAATCCGCTGAAGCAGCATACGATAGAGCAATTCACAGTTTACACTAAAAACGGACGGCTTCTTGAAGTTCACGATAACGGGAGGAGATCTCGGAAAACTGAACATCTCTTTGCCGATTGATACTGAAATCCTCAATATTAAAAGAGGCAACAACTGCGCCATATACCATCGCGCTGCGTATCGCTTCCTCAGAGGTATCTCCAATAGATGCGAGGTAACCCATCATACCCCCAGCGAAACTATCGCCAGCCCCCGTAGGATCAGTTACCTGTGTGAGCGGATATGCTGGAGCATTGAAGAAGGATGATTCCGTCACACTGATTGCACCATGTTCTCCCTTCTTGACGATTACTCGCTCTGGACCATAACGTAAAATTGTTTGTGCTGCCCGCATCAAATTGGTATCACCAGTGAACAATAATGCCTCGCTCTCGTTCAAGATGAGAATATCCACGCGTGCTAAAAGTGCCTCTAATGCCTCTCGCGCCTCGTTAATCCAAAAGTCCATCGTATCACATACAACAAGTTTCGGATCAGCTGCTTGCTCAATGATGCTCAACTGTAATACCGGGGAGTTATTTGCCAAAAAGAGATACGGAGTATCTTTGTAAGCTTCAGGCAAAATAGGATGGAAATCAGCAACAACATTTAATTCTGTAAAAAGTGTGTCTCGCACGTTAAAGTCTTTGGCATAACGACCACCCCATCGAAATGATTTGCCGTTATCAACCCGCTTTAAACCTTGGAGATCGATACCTTGGGTCTTAAGGAAGTCGGTGTATGTGTGCGGAAAATCGGCACCAACAACACCAACAAGTTGGACAGTTCCTTTAAAAAAACTCGCGGCGACAGCAGCATAGACACCAGAACCGCCAAGCACGTCCTCAACCCGCACACTCGGCGTTTCTACTGTATCTAAAGTAACCGTTCCAACCACCAAAACTCCCATATTTTAAACTTTCGTCTCCCAAATGTGTAGATAGGATTTTTCAAAATGAGAAGGGACCCGGTCTATTCTTGTTTTCTCGCAGCGCGCGGATAACCCGCCGCAGTCGGCGAATGAAAATAACACTCAGCACAATGATGACTGGATACTGCAAGAAACTCAACACTTTTAGCAATGTCGGTGGAAGTTGTACCTGTTGAGAGGATGCCATCCAGATCGGTAATAATAGTACCGCCGACACGAGTAATATCACGCCCTCCAAAATCTCTGATTTTTTCATAGGTGCCCTCACAAAAGGGTGGTATCCAAGAAACAGTTCTGGAAATACGGCACTAAGTTCCCATTTCCCATGAGTTGAGATATTTTTCCTGTTCTACTGTGAGTGTATCAATTTCAACGCCGAATGCTTCCAGCTTGAGCTGCGCTACGGTTTCATCAATAACTTCCGGGACATCATATACACGATTCTCAAGATTATCCCGATTTTGGGCAATGTACTCAAGACACAACGCTTGGTTCGCGAAGCTCATGTCCATAACACTCGCCGGATGCCCCTCAGCAGCAGCCAAGTTTACCAATCTGCCTTCGCCGATAAGATAGAGTTTCCTGCCATCTGCGAGGGTATATACATCTACATAGGGGCGCGCATTTCCTTTATCGACGCTTAATTCTTCAAGTGCTGGAATGTCAATTTCAACGTTGAAGTGCCCCGAGTTCGCTATAATCGCCCCGTCCTTCATTGATTTGAAATGTTCCTGACGTAAGACGTGAATATCCCCTGTGAGTGTCACAACTAAATCTGCTTCCTGAACAGCTTTCTGCATCGGCATCACTCGAAATCCGTCCATCACTGCCTCCAATGCTTTTAAAGGGGTGACCTCCGTTACAATGACGTTCGCGCCTAAGCCGCGAGCCCGGTTCGCAACGCCTCTGCCACACCAACCGTAGCCTGCGACAACGACTGTCGTTCCGGCAATGAGCAGGTTCGTCGCTCTGATAATACCGTCCAATGTACTTTGTCCGGTGCCGTATCGGTTATCAAAAAAATGCTTTGTCTGTGCGTCGTTTACAGCGATGATCGGATATCTCAACACACCTTCGGTAGCCATACTCTTGAGTCGGATAACGCCGGTTGTTGTTTCCTCTGTCCCCGCAACGACTTGCTCTACTAACGCTGGATTTGTTTCTTTAGAATGGAGTCTTGAAACGAGATCGGCCCCGTCATCCATGGTAATCATCGGTTGCAAATCAAGTGTGGCATCAATATGTTTATAATAAGTCTCTGTATCTTCCCCATTAATCGCAAAAACCCCTATCTCTTCGTCAACAACAAGAGATGCAGCAACATCGTCCTGTGTACTGAGTGGATTTGATGCACAGACGACCGCTTCCGCCCCACCTGCCTTCAGGGTTTTCATTAAGTTGGCTGTTTCAGTTGTGACATGTAGGCACGCGGCTACTCTCAATCCCTCCAACGGGCGTTCATTTTGAAACCGGTGGCGGATGGAATCCAAAACGGGCATGAACCGATTTGCCCAGTCGATTCGTTGTTTACCTGTTGATGCGAGTTCCGTTGTTTTTATATCGTAGTTCATTACTATCCTTTTTGTTTCTCGGTATTCTTAATTTTTCCAATCTACTGGAGTTTCTCGACGTAGTCGGTCTCTTCCCAGGTGAAACCGGGTTCTTCACGTCCGAAGTGTCCATATGCGGCAGTATTTTGATAAATAGGCTGGCGCAACTTCAACCGTTCTATGATGCCTGCGGGTGTTAAATCGAAGTGTGTGTTGACGAGTTTAGTGAGAGCCTCCGCATCGCCAGTACCAAACGTATCTACCATGACAGAAGTGGGGTCTTTCCTACCGATTGCATAGGAGATCTGAATTTCGCACCGTTCTGCGAGACCAGCAGCAACAAGGTTTTTAGCAACGTGTCGTGCTGCATAAGTCGCGCTCCGATCTACTTTGGTAGGATCTTTTCCAGAAAGCGCGCCTCCACCATGCCGTCCCATCCCCCCATATGTATCAACAATAATTTTTCGTCCTGTTAATCCGGCATCACCTTGGGGACCACCGGTCACAAAACGTCCGGTCGGATTGATATGATATTTAATATCTGGGCTTTGAAGATCTTCAGGGATAATTTCTTTGATGACCTTTTCAATAATTGCTTCACGTAGTTCGCCATCCGCAATATCAGGATCGTGTTGTGAAGAAATGACAACCGTGGTGACAGCCTTAGGTTTACTGTCAACATATTCCACTGTTACTTGAGATTTTCCATCGGGACGGATAAAAGGGAGGGTACGATCTTTGCGAACTTTAGCCAAACGCTGGGTTAATTGATGGGCGAGCGTAATCGGCAGTGGCATCAATTCTGGCGTTTCGGTACACGCGTATCCAAACATTAATCCTTGATCGCCTGCACCGCCAGGATTCACACCCATTGCAATATCAGGTGATTGTTTATCAATGATGCTCAACACAGCACTCCGTTCAGCATCAAAACCATATTCAATATCGGTGTAACCGATATCAGCTATTACTTTTCGTGCAATTTGTTGGGCATCGTAGTTTGCTGTAGTTGTGATTTCACCAGTAATGACTGCGAGTCCTGTTGTGACCAAGGTTTCACAAGCGACTCTCGCCATAGGGTCGGTTGTGAATATGTTATCAAGTACCGCGTCAGAAATCTGGTCTGCGATTTTGTCCGGATGTCCTTCAGTAACGGACTCGGACGTAAACAGAAAATTTTTGCTCAATTCCACGTCTCCTAAGTCTACGTGTCTACTCTCACTCTATCTTGCGGAGCAAGAGTTTTGTGCCTCGTCGAGCCTTTTGTGCAAGAGAGGACGGGTGGGCATTCGTGCCCACCCATGTAGGTGAAATAACGAAACGCGCGCAAAAACCCACACCTACGTTTCAAACGTAGATACACTCTGTAACGAGACTTTTCGTTTTGTATTTTCGCCTCCGCGCCGAAAGTTTGGACGTAATTTCGGACAAAGACACGAAAAATTAATTTTCAGAGTTCTCCGCGTCTTTAGGATCTTCAATGTTTGCGGTGTCTTCGGAATTCTCCACACTTGCGACTTCTTCAGAACTCTCTGCGTTTGACTTACCCATCTCCTCTTTGAGCAATGCCCCTAATGTGGTGACAGTCTCTTCGTGTGCTGGCATTTGCCGCCGCGGTTCCCGTTCACGCCGTGATCGAGGTGGTCGCTCGGATCGCGTTCTGGTTGGCTGCTCTTCTTCAGTTGCCACAGCGCGTTCCTGCTCAGCAAGGAGTGCTTTCAAACTTAGTCCGATCCGTCGGTCTTTTGGAGACAGATTAATTACTTTCAAATCCAACTCGTCGCCTACGGAAACCACCTCTTCTGGTTTTTCAATCCGCCGGTCTGCGAGTTCAGAAATGTGAATTAAGCCTTCAATACCTTCCTCAAGTTTGGTGAATGCTCCAAAACTCGTGAGATTGACAACCTTGCCTCGGACGACGGAACCGACCTTGTACTTCTCGGGTACCTCTGCCCATGGATCCGGCTGTGTCTGCTTGAGTCCCAATGAAACTCTACGTTCAGCCGCGTCAATCTGCAACACGACTACCTCAATCTCACTGCCTTCCTTAAGTTCTTCATTGGCTGCAGCACCACGTTTGGTCCATGAGAGGTCTGAGGTATGGATTAAACCGTCAATTCCTGGTTCGATTTCAACAAACGCCCCAAAACTCGTCAAATTTCGGATACGTCCAGTAATCTTGCTACCAACAGGGGATCTCTCTGCCAAAAGTTCCCAAGGGTTTTGCTGTAACTGCTTGAGTCCAAGTGAAATACGCTTATCTTCTCTCGAGATTTCAAGCACAGTGGCTTCAATTTCATCACCCTTATTGACAATTCTCGATGGAGCAACGTTACGGCGAGTCCATGCCATCTCAGAGACATGAATTAAGCCTTCAACGCCCTCTTCGAGTTGTAGGAACGCACCATAATTGACAATATTAACAACAACGCCACGAACGGTGGAGCCAACTGGATATTTTGCCTCAATGTCTGTCCATGGATCGGGAGTTTTCTGCTTCAAGCCCAAGGAAATTTTCTCATTCTCTTGATTGATACCGATGACTTGGACTTCGATCTCTTCTCCAACGGAGACGACATCAGACGGATGATGTATCCGTTTCCATGCCATATCTGTCTTGTGAAGTAATCCATCAACGCCACCAAGATCAACAAAAGCACCAAAAGCAGTGATATTTTTCACCACTCCTACCACCTGTTGTCCCACTTCAAGTGTATTAAGCACTTCTGAGCGTTTTTGGACAAGTTCGGCTTCCAACCAAGCACGTCGCGACAGAACAATGTTATGCCGTCGCTTGCTCAGGCTGATAACCTTCATTTCAAGCGTTTGTCCTACATACTGTTCAAGGTTCTGGATAGGACGCAACTCAACTTGCGAAGCCGGTAAAAAACCTCGGAGCGACCCAACACTGACTCGTAGCCCTCCCTTAATCCGTTCGGTGATACGCCCCATGACGGGTGTACCCGTTTCGTACGCGGTCGCAATTTCATCCCAAATGAGTGTTTGATCGGCGATCTTTTTCGAAAGGACTATCTGCCCTTCGGAGTCTTCGCGCCGCACAATATAGACATCGATCTCATCGCCCGCCTGAACAGTAGGTAAATCGTCCTGTCCAGCATCGAATTCAGATGCTGGAATATAACCTTCGGACTTAAAGCCGATGTCAATCATGACTTCATCGCGGTTGACATCAACGACGACACCTTTAACAATTTCGCCATCCGTAAACGCCTTGATCGAGTTATCATACGCCTCTTCAAGAGATTCCGGACTCATTGGTTCCGCTGGTTCTTCGGGTGCTGCCGCTACCTCTTCAGAGATGGTTTCATCAGTGGGCGGTGCTGTTTCTTCAGCATCACCATCAGCCCCTTCTACTGTCTCTTCGGGGAGGGTTCCGTCAGTTTGTTCGGAATCAGCATCACTATCAGCCACTTCTGCCACCTCTTCGGGGGCATTTTCATCAGTAAGCGTTGTTGCTTCTTCAACATCAGGGTCGTCAGCAGTCGCTTCCACTTCACCGTTTGTGGCTTCTTCATGCTCCTCAGCGTCTGCATTGGTCGCAGAAACTACTTCAGAAGTCTCTGTCTCGCTTGCTACTTCCTGATTAACTTCAACTGAACCTTCAGTTGGATGTTTTTCTTCTTCCACATTAACAGTGGACGCATTTGTACTTGCTTGTTCGTTGTTCATTAAGATACCTGGTCCATTTAAAAACGC
>JAAXHD010000159.1 GCA_012271015.1 Candidatus Poribacteria bacterium
ATCGTTACCGAAACGCTGAACCTTTCGGGCATGAAACGCTTGTGGGGACGGAAGGTTTCTGATCTTGCCTTCTATCAGTTTGTTGAGATTTTGAAGTATAAGTGTCAAAAACATAAGCGTCAACTCATTCAAATCGGGCAATGGACACCCACCTCTAAACCTTGCTCCGATTGTGGATACCCTAACGAAAACTTAACTCTCAACGATAGGCAGTGGACATGTCCTGAATGTGGTTCGCACCACGACCGAGACATCAACGCCGCGATAAACATCTTGAGGGCTGCCTTGGGTCCCTCTGTGGAGACTGCCTAAGCCGCTTCCTCGGAAACGCTGCGGTCTACGAAGCACAAGCCCCACGCTTTAGCGTGTGGGTGCCTTGACTTCCGTGCGTTATTTCAGTCCACGATGCCCCTAAGTCGATTGAGTGGAAAACCCTCTCTGAATTTGGGCTGTCTGTGATGTGTATCTGTACTGCAATATTTTCAATTGATTCGAGAAACTTCCATCTTGATGGCTCAGGTCCGGTTACAACATAGAGATTATTTTCTAAAACGGTTAGAGACAGGATGGCTTGTTGGGAGGGATGCACTGGTAATCGCTCCCAGATATCTGAATTGAGGCGATAGAGTCCCGTGTTTGTACCAGCAAACACTGTGTTTCCAACCGCAGTTACTGCGTAAACAGTTTCGTCTGCGAGTCCACTCTCCAACGGGTTCCACTGGGCACCAGCATCTGTGGATCGGAAAACCCCTTTGGTTTGAAGGGCGAGATACATTACAGGACGTGGTTGTGGATTATGTTTATCTGTTTCATTCATGACGATAAGTCCAACGGCATGTCCCTCTGGTCGGGAGCAAAGGAGCTTCCATGTTTCACCGTTATTCGTTGAAGCGAATATTTTGTCGGTGGAGACAATATAGAGGGTGTCGGCATATTCTGCCATCGGCATCCGGAACCCTCCGCTTGGGATACTCGCGTTGATGCGCGTCCATGTGGTTGCGTCCGGTGCCAGTCTATAGATACCTGTCGGTGCAGCAGCGTAAACGACGCTTTCAGACGTAACGAAAAGGTCCAGTACGGTACCTCCGTATGGTCCATTTGTTTGTGTCCATTGCGAAGTGAAGAACTTAGCGGAATCTTCTTGTGTATTGGAGGCTAAAACCGTCTCGGTAATTTGTTGACCGATACCTCTGCTTTCGCCCGGAATAGCGGTGCGCCCGACCTGGCTCCGGACAGCAGGCTTTGAATCAATATCAAGCACAACGGTGCCTCAATGATTTCAATCATAATCTCAGATTCTGCCTCGAAACTGTAAGGTTTCTGAAAACGGGTAATGTATTGATTGCTCGCACCCAGCAACAACAGAACCACAATGACACTGGTGCCAAAAGCCGCCCACGGGAGCAACGGTTTCCCGATAGGAGCCGGTGTCGGTTTCAGGTCAGCGACTTGCTGCATGATGCTCTTGATTAAGTGAGTCGGTAATGACACACCTCCAAGGACCTCTTGAACCAAGAGTTCATCTTTCTCTTGCAAACGTTTCCGTGCCCGATGCAGTCGACTGTGGATCGTCTTCACGGACACACCCAAGAATTTACCGATTTCCTTCGCGTTCATTTCGCCGAGGTAGTAGAGCGTCACGACCGTGCGTTCGCTCTCCGGCAGTCTGGCGAGAAGTTTTTTGACGATTTCACTGCGGCGTTCAGAGGTTTCCGTCTCGCGATGCTCCGATACATAACGGATATAGGAGAATTTCTCTATTTCTTCTGTAGATGTCCCATCCAGCGATTGCATCGTGGGTTTCTTCTTCCGGATCCAATTCAGGCAAAATCTATTTGCAATGACATAGAGCCACCCCCCAAACTGGTTGGGATCCTTGAGTGTTGAGAGTTTTTTGTATACCTGAAGGAAGGTATCTTGTGTGATTTCTTCAGCGTGGTGAAAATCGCCAATCTTCCGCCACGCAAGGGCATGGACACTTTTTCTGTATTTCTGAACCAAGGTGCTAAACGCGGTGTCGTCGCCCGACAAGACACTGCGAATCAGTTGAACATCATCTCTTTCCATCAGGATTCTCCATAATTAACGTTTTCGGTTCAAATATCCAACCTAAAGAATTTCAGAAACGCCACGGTTGTTAAGGCTACCGCAAAGAAGCAGAGCAGCAAAACATCCACTGTAGACTGCCGCAACGTTTCACCTAAGGGAGTTACGATCAAATTCGGCGGTGGCGCGATTTTTTCCTCACTTGACTGTGATGGATTCATGCGAACTGCTATTTGCATTATCTGTGCAAAGGGATCATCTGAAATATGAGTGAAATAATTCGCATTGAGTTGTGCATAGTAGGATTCACCGGTTTGGAAGTAGGCATCTCTTTTTAGTTTTCCTGTCTGGGTTAAGTTCATGGCGAGAAAAGTTAAGGAAGAGGTGGGTGTAATTCGAGAAAGCGTCTCACCCACGGACTCTTGCCTCGCCGTCTCACGTTGATAGGCTCTATCAATCTTGTTCGCTTGATCCTCAAATTTCAGCCGATATTCCTTCTCAATAGGTTCGCGGAGTTCTTGTAAAGTATCCTCGCCATCTGTTCTTATCTCAAGACGGCCCCCTGTGGCATCCATAATTTTTTTTGTAATCTTCTCATCCTTCTCTGCATTGAGATTATTGCGGACTGCTGTCTTTTCCATATAGACACTCTGTACTGTTCGAGTGGGTGCGATGAGTTTCGCGGTAACAAAACCCGCCCGTGGTGCAATCAACACAGCAAATACCCAGACCGTAAAAGCGACGATGAGTGCCGTTTTGGAATCGTCCAGATAGGTGGAGATCACCGTTCCTATCGCAAAAAACACCGCAATATAGAGCATTGAGGCTCCTGTTAAGCTGAGTACCCGTGGAAAAACGTCGGGCTCACCCAATGGGAACCCTTGCCAGACAAGCACGAGTAAACCGAACAGGAATGAGACTAAGAACGGGATGACGAAGACGATGTATCCGCCGATCAACTTACTCCAAAGAAAAAGATCGCGCGGTAACGCATTTGCTAAGGTAATTCGCAGTGTCCCGGCTTCTCTTTCCCCGGCAACGGCATCAAACGTAAACAAGAGTGCGAGCAGACTGAAAACGGTGCTGACGACAAACAGAAAGTCAAGATGTCCTAAAGCATAAGAAAGTGGTGCCTCCGCCAATGTTGTTGAACTCCGTCTGACACCATTACGGGTCATTCCAAGATAGGTAGGGAGTGCTTCCTCTAACCCGTTCGCGAAGACGCTCAACGGCGTGGGATTGAGATATAGTTTGGAAACCTCCTTATCTGGATCATGGGCATTTGGCGGATCCTCTTTCGCTTTAGCATTTGCGCGTTTAACTGCCTCCTGATAGTCTACCTGATTCTGACGATAGTGTCGATAATTGATAGAAAGCGTGAGCGGTATGAGCAGGACACACATCAAAAGGAGCGCGACGAACCGGACGCTCAAAATGTGATGCATCATTTCTTTCTGAATTAAGGTCATTAACATTAAGGTGTCTCCACTTCCAAATCGGGATACGATACGCTTCAACTAATAAAGATAGGACTTACGCAGCTTTAAATTTCAATGCGGGTGATTTGAGTTGCTGACAGAGATACTCAGAGAGTAATCCATGTTTGACTTGATAAACGGTTTGACGGGTTTGATTTGCTTTCCGCATCAAGTGAACCCAAACCAAAAAAGCACTACTGATGTGATTGCGGACAATACGCGACAGACGACATTGGCACTTTCCCAGACCCGTCAACTGTTTGGATTCACGGTGAAGTTGTTCAATCTTCCATCGACTGCGAGACGCCTGTTGTGTCGCAGAGACATCCGATTGACTCAAGTCATTGGTAACGACATAATTCGTGCGTCGCTGAGACGCTACCCGGAAAACTTTCACTTTGTGATGTTTGGGAAACTTGTGAAGTTTCACGATTTTTCCAGGCATCTGTTCACTGGGTGTCCACGCTAAGGCATCTATACGCTGATACGGTTTTTTACCCCCTGAATCGTCAACCCACCGGTTGGACTTCATCGGGCAGTAATACGTTTTTCCCAGACTTTCAATGAAGACCAATAGGCGTTTAGCAGCATACCAGGAATCCATCAACACCGTTGAAAAAGCGACTTTGCGAACTCTAACCAAGACGCTGAGCATATCTTCAACGTGATCGAGTTTCGTTTTACCGTCTCCTTGTTTATCGTAGATGCGGTAGTCTATCAACCAAGATCGGTCTAAATCAGGATTGACGTAGACACACGTCACGATGCCTATACCGTTGACGACTTTCCGGGCGTTGCCGGAGTATTGGGGCCTCGCCAGCGGTATCTCACTCGCAGCGGGTTTCTCTACAGTCGTGTCATCAAAAAGGATATATCCGTCATCGGTTTGGATAACATCGCGTGCGACGTGCTCCCAGACCTGCTTCGGGGTCAGACGGTCTTTGGCGAGATACCGGTTGATTTGATCATGACTGAAACTTTCGGAGGGATCCGCAAAATGCGTCAACTTATAATTGATCGGTGTGCTGAGCAGATATTGACAATAATCAACACGGGGCGGTTTCGACATTGTTATTTACCTCCTCGGATACCATCCTAATGGATGACTGAGGATATATCAACTCATTTTCTAAGTTTGCGTAAGTCCTAAAAGACACAATTTTAGAGGAAAAACTTGCATAATCTGAAAAAAATCAAAGAAATTAAGATTTTAAAGTAAATGGGACTTATGCGATGGTTTAAAATTGGTGTGATGCACTTATACTATGAAAACATTAACCCTTTCTGAAAAGAGACAACTGCTATTAGTACTAAAGTTTGGACAATTTTATGAGTTAAGATGACATCAAGCAGAAAAGCAGGTATCCTTTCAATAAACATACCACTGTTTTGAAAGGAACGTAAAAATGGACCTGCTTTCCCACTTAGAAGATATTTTATCGTATTTTCGCCCTCTATTCAACTCACAAAACTTTTCGCTGTTTAGAGCGTTGATTTATGGGTTTATTGCCAATACAGACGGTGGAACCCTTACCCATCCTTATCAATCGGGTTTTTCACAGACCCGGTATTGGTCTTTGCCAAAGTTTCTTTCTCGGGGGAACTGGGATGCTGATGCTGTTGCGACACACCTGATCAGACGTATACAGGAGGTGTTTCCCGACTGGGTTTATGTCTATGATGAGACGAAGGCACTGAAGACGGGCAAGTCCCAATGGGGGCTGCATTTTTTTCGCAACTTCAGTTATCAAAAGCATGGCGTGAATCAGTCGAAGTTTCATTACGGACACGAGTTTGGAGCGTTAGGTTTACTCTGCCACACTCCGAGAGATTGGCAACTATTCCCGGTCTGGGTGAAACTCATTCTGCCCCAGTCGGTCCGCGATAAAAGTGATGCGGTGTTGAAACGTATCTGTTCAAAGATTCCCCCGGGACTTATCATCTTTGATCGTGGTTTCGCCCGGAGAAAAGTCTTTACAATGGCATTGCGTTTCGGACATCATCTCTTATGTCGTGCGAAATCTAATGCCGTGTTCTATGGGTTACCGAAACCGCCAAAACGCCGTCAACGCGGGAGACCGAAAAAATACGGAGACCGTCTGGATATTCGCCGACTGCGATATAAGGACATAGGTATAGACGGTCAAAGTTATTCGATTGCTGCAAAGGTCGTGCGGACGAAAATGTGTGATGCTGATGTCCGACTCGGGGTCATCCGAAACCGTCCGAAAGCCTCAAAACCGTATCAGTATTTCTGCGTAAGGACAAAAATTACCGCTTTTTGCGTCTAAGTGTTCGATATTTGCTCAATTTGCGTAAGTCCTAAATTAATTCACACCGTTTTCACAACTTTCCTATTGAATTGGCGCGCTGGGAAACCGTTCTTGGATCGTAAACTTGGACACTCGTAGGCGGTCCTCCCCCAAAAATATAGATTTGCCCATCTACCACCTCAGTGGCATGTCCCGATTTTCCAATCAACATGTCCGACTCTTGGGTCCAACGATCGGTTGCGGGATGGTAGATCTCAATCGTTGAAAGGGTCTTATATTTTTCACTTTCCCGAAAGTAACCACCCATGACATAGATTTTACCATCAATTACGCTTGTCGAGTGATCGGCTTTCGGAACAGACATCTCTGTTCTTTCACGCCATTGGTTTGTCTTTGGATTGAACACTTCAACACTCGAAAGATACAGACCTGACGGGTCCCGATTCGGGGGCCAACCTATCCCACCCACAGCATAAATTTCTCCATTCACAACACTAATTGCTGCAGAACAACGCGCATGGTTCATATTTTGGGCTTTTGCCCATGTGTCCGTCACTGGATCATAGACCTCCACAGTCTCTAATTGCGGCTGTTCATTAGTCGTTAACCACCCCCCCAATGGCATAGATTTTGCCATCCACAACACAGGTCTTGGTCTTCCTTGGTGTTGGCATGTCTGCTTTCTGTGTCCATGTGTCCGTAGCCGGATCATACATTTCTACGGTTGGGAGTTCTTCGCTCCTGGTTCTGAAACCGCGGGGAACCTGAATTTTCTTCATTTTTGATCCACCAATGGCGTAGATTTTGCCATCCACAACTGAGACTGATACGTCAGACCGAACTGTCGGCATATTTGCCTTTCCTTCCCATATATCGGTTTCAGGATCGTACATTTCTACAGTTGAAAGCGACATGTCCCCGTATTCGCCCCATTCCAGCTGTGCACTGCCGCCGATTACGAATATCTTTCCATCCACAACACAGGTGGAAAAGGCAGATCGAGCTGTTGGCATCTCCGCTTTCTGCGTCCACTGCGCTGTAGAAAATATGAGAGAATTCCCCTGTGTATCGGATGCCAAGGGCGTTTCGGCAGCCTGTACGCCTGTTCCGATATTTTTATCGGCAGAAGTCGCACGTCCGACCTGGTTGCGGACATCTGGCTTTGAATCGACATCGAGAAGGATAAAAGTGTCAACAAGTTCAACCGTGGGTTCGGAGACTGCCTCGAAGCTATAGGGTTTCTGAAAGCGGACGAGATACTGACCGGTCGCGCCTAATAGCAAGGCAACCAGCAGGGTCGCGATACCAAAAGCACCCCACGGGAGCAGCGGTTTCGCGACCGGAGACGGTATCGGTTTCACGTCAGCGACCTGCCGCATGACGTTCTTGATGATGTTGTCGGATAACTGCGCACCGCCGAGAGTTTCGCGGACCAAGAGCTCTTGGTCCTTCTGCAAACGCTCTCTCCCTCGCCGCAGTCGACTGGTAACCGTGTTTATCGAGACCCCTAAGAATTTGCTAATTTCCTTCGCCGTCATTTCACCGAGGTAGTAGAGTGTTACAACTGTGCGTTCACTCTCCGGCAGTTTAGACAGGAGTTTTTGGACGATTTCATAGCGATACTTGGCACCTTCCGCTTCGCGCTGTTCCGCGGCATGATGGTTATAAGCGGATTCCTCTACTTCTTCCACAAGCGTGTCCTCCAGCGATTGCATCGCAGGTTTGTGGCGTTGGAGCCAATTAATGCAAAGTCGGTTTGCGATGACATAGAGCCACCCCGCAAATTGGTTGGGATTTTTGAGGGTATAGAGTTTTTTGTATGCTTGGAGGAAGGTGTCTTGCGTAATTTCCTCGGCATAGTGAAAATCGTTAACTTTCCGCCACACAAGCGCATGAACACTCTTTTGGTACTTTTGGACCAAGATGCTAAATGCCTCGTCATCGTCCGACAAAATTCTGCGGATCAGTTGAACATCGTTTTCTACCATCAGGATCCTCCACGGTGCGTGAACAGGTTTGGTTGTCTCCACATTCCCATCATAAGTTATCTCACGAGCAATTATAGTATTAACGTGAGTTTGATAATTAATTTCTGATTTTTTTCTAGAAAGAGAACCCCTTTGGTATAATGAAGTTATCACACTTCCATAACCCAAAGGAGTTCTCCGATG
>JAAXHD010000298.1 GCA_012271015.1 Candidatus Poribacteria bacterium
TTTTTATTTTCAAACTCACGTTAATATACTAATTATATACTGCAATCTGTCAAGGTTTTATCGCTAAAAAATTAGGAATACCTGCAACAGGACACTCGGAATTTAGGAAGATATAAGTTACTCATCTGTTTCCGTTTGAGTATTTCCATTATTCTGCCAATTGTCCGCTTTCTCCTTGAGTTTTTCAAGGTCCTCAGGGTTCTTAATGTCTACAATGTGCGGCGTAATGATGATAACGATCTCGGCATCTTCAACAGCGGTTTCGGTGTTCTTGAAGAGCCTACCGATGAAGGGAATGTCTCCCAAAATCGGAAGTTTGTTCTCTACCTGTTTCTGCTTCTTACGGATGATACCACCGACGACAATCTGCTGACCGTCTTTAACATCAATATAGACACTGATGGAATTGTCATCGGTAATGGGGGCGTTGAAGTCAGTGAACTCAATGAAGTTACTGGCACTAATATTCTCAATATCCAATCCGATCGTCCGTTTGCTGTCCTCACCGACTTGTGATTTGGCGATATAAGGTGTAAGTGAGATGTTGATGCCCACAGGTGGATCAATAAAATCGTAGTTGAAAAGCGGTTGTGAGACGGTCTCTCCAAGGATACTCGTAGTATCAACGCTTTGGAGATACGGTATACGGCGACCGCTACTCCATGTGGCGTTCCAACTATCACGCGTCAAAAGCGATGGCGTTGAAAGGGTTTGCACCTTGTTCTCGCGCATCAGCGTATGAAGGAGTGCCATATACTCCTTGGTTGCCAGACCGAGGTTAAACCCTGAGATCTCCTGTTCAAGCCCAAGTTGCGAGTCGAGTTCCCCAATCAACGGGTTTCCGGGTCTTGGCGAGACACCAAAGAGCTTGTTCTCCTGAGCGGTCAGCTCAATGCCGAGTTTGGTTGTCTCATCGAGCGTCACTTCGAGAATCTGGATATCAATCCAAACTTGTCCCCGAACAAAGTCTAACTTTTGAATAAGTGCCCTGACCTCCGCGAAGTATCGCTGCTGCGTTGTGATAATCAGGGAATTGGTATCGGCATCAGCAAAGACCGTAACTTTTCCACGTAAGGAATTGATGTCTTGCTGTTCCTGCCTACCCCCAGAAGCAAAGAAACGGCTAAAACTAAAACCACCGCCATCTTCCTCACCCGACCAGACCTGTTCAAGGACCTGCTGGAGATGATCGGCACTCCCATATTCAAGACGAATTGCTTCAGTAATCTCCCTTTGTCCTTCCGGTGTCGGAACATCCATAGAGTTAATAAATTCCGTGATGAGCTCGAAGTTGCGCTGGGTTGCGGTTGAGACGATAACAGCATTGAGCGTCGGATAGGGTTCGGCGGTAACGTTGCCAGCGAGTGACCCTTGCGTCTGATTACGGTTCCGTTCAGCGAGGAAAAAGAAAAAGTTTCCAGTGTTTTGGGAACTACCTTGATAGACGTTGTTGATGACAACAGCGACGTTCTCTGCATCGGCATATTTGAGTTTATACATGCGGGTGCCCCACTCCTGGTCCGGCATGTTGACATCAAGTCTTTTGACGAGCGCATCAATGGTTTCAAAGTTTTGGGCACTCGTGGATATGAGAATGGCGTTGAGACGTAAATCCGCGACGAGATGAACCTCGCCTTGGACTCCGAAACCAGTAGTGTTTTCAGTCGGTTCCCTGTCCCTACGTCGCCACCACGGAAGGTCTCTGTCTGCTCCTGTGCTACCGCCTTCAAAGAGGTCTTGTAGGCTCGGGACAAGGGTCTCAGCATCCGCGAATTTAAGAAAATAGAGTCGGATCTCTTCCTGCGTTTGCTCTTGGTCAAGTTCATTGATTACCTTCTCAACAATAGAGAAGTTGCGTGGATCTGAGGAAACAACAACGACGTTGATTCGGTCGTTATGGGAAACATTGACAGTACCGACGATGCCTTGGGATGTATCAATCCCCTGTTCGCGCTGATAGGTTCTCAGTTTCGCGCGATCCCAAGCGTCCATTCTGCGCCGATTATCGGGCTCATCACCGGTAAGGACCTCTTGGAGGGTTTGTGCGACATCTCCAGCGGTTGCGTATTTAAGTCGGAACGTGCGTATCTCGGTTGTTACGTTGGGTGCAATGTCGAGTTCCTTGATAATTTCTTGGAGGAAAACAAGGTTCGCCTCGGACGCTTTGAGTACAAGTGAATTTGAGTTAACATCGGCGATAATCTTGATTCTGCCTTGAAGCACTTCGTAGCCGGTGCCATCGGCTTTCATTTGCACCGCTGCGGCTTTTGCCTGTTCCGCATCGCCACCGAGCCGACCGCGTTGCCCTTTGGCATCCTCACCCTCGCCTTCTTCTTGAAAAACGTTTGTGAGCGTCTGTGCTAACGGCTCGGCTTCAGCGTAAGTGAGAGGTACAATAAGAATCTTTAAAGGGAAGCGTTCGCCTTCGTCTGCGATCTGGAGAATGGAGACAATTCGGTGTATATTAGAGGAGACATCGGTGATGACGAGTGCATTCGTAGCTGAGTCTGCAAAAATATTCGCTTGTTTATTGAGAAGCGGCTTGAGTCGGTCAACCTGCTCGGCAGCGACAACGGTATCTAATTGAATAATATATGTTTGGATTTCGTCAGTCATGTCAACCCGTTCGGGGTTCGGCGGGATACTTTTAACAATGCCTTTCGTTGCTACCGCGCGTGCGAAGGTGGTGACTAAGAGTGTACTATCTGTTTGAATGAGCGTGAGGTCATATTGGGTGAGGACGGTTTTGATTTTTTCGATGACTTCTTCAATCGTTACATTATTGAGGTTAATAAGTGAGAATCTTTTATCTTTAATGTCTTCTTCGCTTGCAATGATAGTGAGATCCGCCTCCCGAGAGAGCCATTCAAAAAGCCCCTTCAATTCCTGGCTTGTAAAGTTAAAGTCGAAACGGATTGCGCGTCCCTCTTCATCAGTTTCGGCGACACGCATTGTAGGTTGCTGTTCTTGTGCGTAAAGCTCAACAAGTCCAACAAGAAGCACCCCTAAACAAAGTATTGCCCCGCAAGCCTTTATAGGAGACCTGCGCAGAAACGAAATTTTTTTTCCTTGCATAACATCTAATCCTTTTGAGTGGTTCTCGGTTCTCAGTTCGGTTTTTCGCAGAAAAACCTTCAGTTGTCGGTTAGAGGATTTTGTTAAACGAAAACCTCTTAACCGAAGACCGTTAACCGAAAGCGAACGCAGTGAGCGCACCGATAACTATTAAAATATTCGAGCGATGAGGAGCATGTCCACATTCAAATTGGTGCCATCTTCAGAACCTCGACCGCGCGCTGCTGGGCGCGCCTCTGTCTGTTTATCGGCGGAGATTCGTAAATCGCGCACCGTGAGCCATTTAGCACCCGTTTCGATGAGATGGTTTAAGTTGACAAGTTTCTCAAGATTTGTTTTGAATTTCATTTCAACTGTGTAGTGTTCCGTTTGATATGTCAGTGGTGCCAGCGCGAGTTGCTCTAAAAGTGTTGCGCGCTGCCCCTGAATCTCCCCAATGTATTTAACAAGCGCATATTGGCACTCACCAATATCTACGGAATCTTCTGATTGCGCGAGAATCTCCAAAAAAGCACTATCTCTTCGCAATTGGATCTCGACGGTAGCAGGCTTTGTCCCGATACCGAAGATACCCGACGTAACTGGGGTTTCGACTCTGTGGAGCTGAGCCTCAAAGAAGTCTTGCCTTGAATCTGTCGCACCGCGAAGTTGTCGTGTTATCATACTTCTGATAAACGCTGCGAGCTTGACTCGGACATGGATCGGTATTGCATCCGGAAGCGAAGCGAATTTCCACTGTGCAGCAGTGTCCATTAAATCAGTCGATTTTACTTCATCCGCGGGTTCTGTCTCCTTTATAGCAGATTCCGTCCCAAACATTGAATCCTCTGTTTCACGCATTTTTTCATCTGTACCGGATTCCGTCCCAGACAGCCATGCATCCATTAACATGTTAAAGGTGTCTTCCTCTGCCTGCTGCTCAACTGCCTCAGTAAGTTCCATCTCTTCCGTTTCTATATGCTTAAAATAGAGATAGAGAACAAGGTTTCCTCGATTCTGCACCGTCAGTTTATGTGTGTGCTTAGCAGTACCAGGTTTCGTGAGGAATTGATAATTCTGTTGAATGCCAGCGCGCTTGACGAGGGCATCAATACGGGATCTGATGACGGTTTCCGGTAATTCAGTATCAAAAAGCGTCTTGGCAGGTTGTGAGTTTGTACTTCCCTGCTGATTCAGGGCGAGCGTCAAACCCGTCTCTTTGTAAATCTCTGATTCGATGGGCTTGAGTACTTCTGCAACACGCACCAAATTTTGAGTCTGTAACAACTGCTCTTGTTTCGCCTTGGTGTCATGATTCACAAATAAACGATAAAAAGCAGGACCTACCTGCATAGCGAGCAAAATTAAGAGCACTCCCCCCAAGATACCAAGCAAGATTCGACTCCGCGGTGTTAATTGGAGATCCAGTTTCATTTTTTAATTATTCCTTGCGTATTCCTTGCGGTTGAACACTGTGGGTTTGAACTTTGACCTTCACTTTTCAAATCTGCTCCCCATTTCATTCCGAGCTACGCATTTTGGATGATCAATAAGGGACGATTCGCATCGGGTTCGTTTATTCTGTTTTTTCGTCCATTTCGTTTTCAAAGGTGTCCAATACAGGAGGTGCAACATAAGGTTCCATACTCGCTACTTCATCGATGTGTGGTTCAGGTAAGGGATATCGTCTTTTGGCAAATGCTTTCACGGCAGATGTCGTTAGATTACATCGGACCTGCACTTGGAAAACCTGTTTTCTATTTTGAGAAATAGTTGTGACTTCACCCGGACGGACATTGGTGAACACCCCAGAACGGTCAAGCGCGCCCAAGAGTGTATTAATGGCATTATGAGAAGCACTCTCCAAATTGAATGTAATGCGCGCTATCGCTGGCTCGTGCAAGTTGGTAATATTAAAATTAGTCCATGCCACCTGTGTCCTATCGCCAAACATCTCGCTAAGTGCATGCAAAATATCAAGTGGTGAGATGTGATGTGCTAACATATCGGTGAGTGCCAACTCCTTCCCAAGTTGGGCTTTTGCAGCAGACATCGGTTGTGCGTAATACGTGAGTTGCGCTTCTACTGCTTCGTTTCTATACCGTTGCGAGCGTTGAAGCATATAACCCCCAAAAAGCATGCCTCCAATTATCAAAACACTTAACCCAGCAGCGGCAAAGAGTCGTCGTTGCCGTGCTGTTTGTGTGAGTGTCTCAACTGCCTCCTTCGGCAACAGAGAAACCCGGTCTGCCGACTTCAACGCATTGAGTCCTACACCTAAAGGGACAGCAAGCGTATCACCCCATTCATCAAGAATAGCCTCTACACCCGGACGCATAGGTCGGATATCAATACCCGCATGCTGTTGGAGAGCATGAAGCGGATTCCACAATTGTGTTGAAATGTTGAGTTCCGCTTCGCAAACAGATACGAGATCGGGGATACGTGCCCCACCACCACACAACCAGAGTTCAGTTTCTGTATCCGTTAGGGTGGGGTCCCGATATCCACCAGTGTTCACTTCCGCTTCAAAATGTGTAGTGGCGGCAATGGAACGCCTGAGTTCACTGATAAACTGGATTGTCCATATATTTGCTGGAGTTTCGCCCGCTGAGATATGCTGTTCTTCTTCCGCTGCCGCTTCAACATCTATATTCAAAGTACGACTCATATGTTCAGAAAGATGGTTACCGCCGAAACGGAAACTCCGTGAAAACCTGAGTTTTCCACCTTGCATGAAACAGAAGTCTGCTTGTTCAGCACCGATGTCAACAATGAATGTAGGTTTTGTGCATCCGCTGTGCGCCGCCACCTCCGCTATAGCTATCATTGAAGGCGTAACTGCCGATGCGGAAACGCCAATCTGTCCAAGGATATCCAAATAGTTTGAAACTGTTGTTCGCCGTGTGGATATTAATTCTACGGAAGAGGTATCTGGGGTCTGTTGTACATCGTGGTACGTGAAGATAGCCTCTTCAACTCGAAAAGGGAGTTCGGCTTCGGCAGCAATTGCAACGATACTTGCGAGTTGTTCATCCGTTGCCGCCGGCAAATTGGATAAGCGTTTGGTATTCACTAAGGAACGGGGAAGGGCAAGAGCTATTTCTGTCTTGTTTCGATTGAACAACGAACGGATACCACTCTCCACAGGGAGATCCCCCAAAGAGTCCCAGAGGTGTTTCATCGATTCGTACACCTGCAACCGATCATCTTTGTCTGGATACGTCACGACGCTTGCATTGGTAAGATGCACGGTTGTAGAAAAAGACTGTTCAAGTTGAACGATTTTCGCTGTGTGTGTGCCGATGTCTATCGCCACAACTCGGTTCTTTGCCATTGTTTCCTCAGCAGTCAGCCATTCCTCTAATCCTGTTGCCAATACTGGACAATTATTTGGTCACCTGTCCGATCAATGATGCCAATACAGGTCGAGACAACCTTGCCGGCGACATCAACACCACTTGCCTCAATACGATACCCATGCGAACGATAAGTTACCCAGTCAACGACTTCACGGAAAGTTCCAAAGTCGATCCCCTCTACTTGCGATAGTTGTGAGATGTTAGTGAACGGATTCCCTTTTATTTTTTCTTCAGTAAGACTCTGGACCTGTAAGGCATCCGATGCGTCCTGTTCACGGCGTTCGACGATCGCCTGTGCCTTTTGTGGATCCATTCCCGGTAGTAATGCTAATATCTCAGGTGGTGCTGTGTTTATATTGATAAGTCCTTGGCGCGTGTCACCATCTTTTAGTGTTATTGTATCAACAATACCGATGAATTCTTGCTGCGTTAACATCCGCACCTCTTTGATCGCATCGATATTCTGGAAAAGCCCTTGTCCTTCACGATGGCTGACAATACGTTCAGCAATGCCTTGGTCAATACCCTCTAAGGACTCCAAGGTTTCTACATCAGCGGTATTGATATTAATTTTCCCACTTTCATCCGGTATTTGTGGTGTTCCTCGCTGCCCCGGAACAAAAACCCCTTCCTGATTGTTGGTTTTCTCTTCTATTTCCCCTCCACCTTCATCAGTATCTTCGGTCGTCAATCGGTCCCGGATATTGTTGAACAACTCATCGGAAATCGCTTGGACCTCCATAAGCTCAGCAAATCTGTCAAATTCACGTTGCTGGATGAGCGACTCCGCCTCAGCCTGTGTAAAAACAGGTTGGTTTTGCTGCGTTCTAACTTCCGTTAACTGATTTGCTTCCGCTGTGTTGACATCGACGAGTGCTTCCCCATTTGGATCAGTGCTCGTATCAACCGAATGGATGGTAACCAATCCAACGAGCCCCAGCGGAATGGCTGTCGACTGTCGACTATCAGTTGTCTGTAAAGAGGCACTCCCGCTGACAGTCGAAGGCTGACCGCTAACGGCTCTTTCTTGCTCGGGGTTTCCATAGAGCAGCTCGGATGTCATGCCTTCGACCCGAGCGAGATCTCGAACGGTACGATACGGTCGTCCTTCCACTATTTTGTTGGCAAGATCTTCAGTGCGTGCGTCATCTGGCGATGCTCCTACCTGTGCAAGCAAATTACTGATAAGCCCCACATCGGCGATATTGATATTAACTTTAGATGCCTCATCTACAACTGTCACTTGGTAGTATAAGAAATTGCCAATCTGAATCCCATCCTCAACCTGCCCTTGGATCGCTTCAGCCCACGTTTCACCGAGTGAGTCAAAAGGGGTTTGGTCATCGCGCATAACGGCAAGTGTCCACTCGAACCCCGCTCTTGCAGCGTAGTGGAACTTCGACCTGTCTAAGAAATTTCGTTGGGTTCGCTGCTCTATGTGGATTGAATAGAGTAACTGTGCCGCAAGAATAGACAGAATCGTGAGTATCCAGAGCGTTGAGACGAGAGATAACCCCCCCTGTTCCCTGTAGAATATGAAGAACTCCCGTTTTGTGAATTGCATTTCTAACTATGGGCTTCTGAGCTGCCCGCCTCTACAGAGATTTCACCCCTATGGGGTTGGGTTAAGTCAAAAACCCTTTTGAAACGAAACTTCGATGGAAACCACTGCGGAATGAAATTAGGTTTCCTTAAATGGCATAATTTGTCTTTGCTTTACATTTGGAGCAGTGCTCAGATTTCCATAGTTTAAAAAGCACTTGCGGGAAGATACACCATCGTCGCCTGCGTCATACCCACTGACTGCAGCGTGGACTGGCTCTGTGCCGTGTTCTGTGCTACATCAATGCTCGAAGGTATCTGTGCTTCACCTTGGACGTTTATTCGGATTTGCACAGCACTCGGAAGGCTTTCAGCATCGTCCCATGAGGTGCGCCACGCTTCTGCTGCTCCATCGAAATACTGGAGATCAAAACTGACCAGTCCGGCAACAAGGGTTGAGATATTGACATAAATTGGGTCACCATTTTCATCTGTCTCTGGAACCTGACCGGTCCGTAAGAGAGCACCAAGTACAACTTCAGGATCGAGTGCTGTCGTTGTAACCCGGAAGAGAGCGAGCCCACCGCTCTGGGCATCAAGAGTGTCTCCTGTAAGAGATTCTTGGAAGTTTGACGAACTCAAAGCGGATTCGCCGGGTAACGGTTCGGATCCAACAAAGTAAGCCACACGCTGCACATCGCTTAAAAGTGGCAAAGGCGTTTGAGAGGCAATCTGAGATTGGAAACTTGCGAGTTGCTCCAAGAACGGATCAGGATCCGTCTTAACGAGCGTGACAAAACTGAGCATGTCCCTATCACCGAATTGACTCGGACCATCTTGCGTGTAGAGAGCAAGTTCTGGATCCTCCAGTGAGATCCGCATATTGCTAAGATCTGTCACAAGCCGATCCATGGCGACCCGAGACCTCTGTGCAGCCAATATTTTTTCCTCCGTCTGATGATAGGCATCCACGGCTGTTTTGAAGGCAAAATACGCCGAACCACCGATGATGACCAGGATACTTACTGCCATGAGCATCTCAACGAGTGTAAACCCACTCTCAGCGTATTGACTTTCGGCTTTTAACTTTCGGCTTTCGGCGTACAGAAGAACCCTGATTCCCGACTCTCTTGTAGGAGAGAACTCCGATTCCCGAAGAAAACTTTGGTTCATCAGACACCTCTTTACCGACTGACGACTACTGACGGCTGATCGCTATTTTGCGGCATTTGTCGATCTGCGATGTAAGTGCTCATAGATATTGAGCGTTCCCTGTTTCTATGTATCCATGTGACGGTTACTTGAACCCGTCGGATGTTTTCAACCTCTTCAGAATCTACATCCTCAACGATGGAACGCCAACGGTAGCGTGTATTTTCACCGAACTCGTCAGATTCATCACCAACATCTGGATAACCTTCCATCTCAATCTCAGCCATCCGATATTTCAGAAGATAGAGTGCGGTCGTACTGTTGTCTGAAAGCCCTTGGTTACGTGCAGCGGAAGCAAACACTTGCAACAATGCTGGCAAGACAGCCGCCAAAATCGCCAACGTCACAAGTACCTCGACGAGGGTAAAGCCGTCTTTTTCTTTTCCTGATGGGCCCGTAATTAGCAGTCTCATATTTTCAGTACTTCCGATGTATCATTAAGGTAAATTAGTCGGAGGTTTCAAAGCCCAGCATCTCAATCTCCTGAGATGTAAGTTGCCGCACACGGACCCGCCCGCTCGCTGCCTCGACAGTAACAGACATTATCTGGTTTCGAGAGTTCTGGAGGTATACGAAAGCATCCTCGGAGGTGGAAGTAGGCGAGAAATAGATGTACGCCACGCCAGAATCGACTTGAACAGTCCTACCGTTGCGGTTGGTTACTATCGTGGCTAATGTTACATTCTGTTCCATCGGATAGGGCACACCCAAGATACCACTGGATCGTGTTAAAGGCACCTGCGAAGCGGAGGCACCAGTCGTAGGGGAGGTTTGTAACCCCGAATTCCTGTTTAGATTATTCTGTACAGCGACGACAACAGTAGAATTTTGAGCCGTCAGTGCCGACGTCAGCGGATTACTGGGGTTGAACGTTTCACTGGAGGCAAGCCAGTATCGATCACTGTCAAAGTCAAAAACCACGAGATGTGTCGTTTGATCCGTGACTGCCATATCCCGGGCAAACGTGAGGAGACTACGGAGCGTATAAGCAGAGGCTTTTAAGCGGCGCGTTGCCGCGAACCCTTTCAGCGTCGGTATAGAGATTACCGACAGTATACCGATGAGGGTCAAGACAATTAGCAACTCCGTAATTGTGAATCCTGAGGCTCCTATAGCAGATGGAGGCGGAAGACTGGAAGGCTGAACGATTGGATGAGAGGCATTTCTTCCCTGCTTCCAGCCTTCCGACCTTTTTTCCTTCCATCTTTCTGTCCTTCGTAACATTGCTTTAGTAGGCTCCGGTGGTTTCATCAACCCAATTGGTGATGTCAGCGTCCAAGTCAGTGCCACCCACTTTTCCATCCTTACCCATCGAATAGAGGTCATAATCATATCCGTAATGGGTACTGGGCTGGCGATAGACGTATGGATTATTCCACGGATCGACAAAATTGGGGCTATCAATATAGGGACCATCCCAATTTGGGGGTGCGGGGCTCGGTGCTCGCCACAAGGCACTTAACCCTTGTTCCGTTGTAGGATATTCACCCGTTGCGATCGCATACTGTTCCAACGCCGTTTTGATACCATTAACTTCTGTTTGTGCCTTGGCGACTTTCGCTTGCTGCGGGGCATTGATAACACGCGGCGCGATAAAGGCAGCCAAAATCCCTAAAATGACGATGACGATCGTCAATTCAATAAGTGTTAACCCGGATTGATCGGATTTAAGTCCAGTGTACATTTTTTTCTCCTATAGGGGTGGCTGTCAGCGGTCGGCTATCGGCGGTCAGTAGATCGTTGTGGTTATTGCCAACGTTTTTTCTCACCACAACGTTCTCTTTACCGAGAGCCGAAAGCGAAGCGACCCGATAGCCGATAGCCATTTAATTGCTCAGTAATTGATTTGCCTCGAAAATCGGGAGGATCATCGCCACAGCGATAAACCCGATAACAAGCCCCATCAGTAAAATGACAAGAGGACCAATGGAACCTGTTAGACGTTCAAGGCTCTTTTTTATTTCTAAATCGTAGTATTCTGATAGTTTGCTGAGCATATGAACAGGTTCGCCGGATTCCTCGCCAACAGCCACCATGTGGGTGACGAACTCAGGAAAATCCTTGCTCCTACCAAGCTCACGTGCGAGCGAGGAGCCTTGTTCAACTTCCGTCTCTGCTGCAGCGACGACGTTACTATACACCTTATTCCCGATAGTGTCTTTGACAACCTGGAGAGCAGGCAGCATACGTACACCATTTTCTAAAAGTGTTGCCATCGTTCGGGTGAATCGGACAATGGCAAACGTGCTAAATATGGGTCCAATGAGGGGTAATTTCAATTTTAGGCGGTCAAACCAGATTTGACCGGTTTCACGACGCAGATACTGTTTCAAACCAGCTACACCTATGATGACTACGAGGAGTCCGAGCCACCAATAGGTCTGGAAGGCATCGGTGGCACCAATGAGAATTCGGGTCGGCAACGGCAATTCTACACCGAGATCGTTGAACATTGCAGTGAACTTCGGTATGACAAGAATCATGAGTACCGCAACCGCGAAAACACTCAGTGTCAACAAAATAATCGGATAAAAGAGTGCCGAGACGACATCGTTTTTGAGAAGTCTTTGGCGTTCGGCGAATTCTGCAAGCCGTTCCAAGACCAAGCCAAGGACACCACCACTCTCGCCAGCTCTTACCATGTTGATATAAAGATTTGAAAACACCTTCGGATGCTGAGTGAGAGCATCATGAAAAGTCGCACCATGTTCTACATCGTACTTCACTTGCGAGACGATACGGTGAAGCGCAGGATTTTGGATTTGACCGAGTGTAACCTCCAGTGCGCGCGGCAGGGGAACGTGCGCGTTCACTAACGTGGCTAATTGGTACGTAAAGAACTCAACATCCGCCGCCTTGACCCCACGTGTACCGATCTTAAACCAGCGACGGACATCAGCAGGTGCCGCCTCCTCCGTTTCTTCGACAATGTCTGTGGGCCAATAGCCCATCTGCCGTAAACGAGAAACAAGCTCGGCTTTGGAGTCGGCTTCTATTGTATTCGTAACGGTACCACCGCCATGGGTGAGTGCTTCATACCGGAATGTCGGCACAATCAACCCCTCCGCATCTTGGCTATCAGCCAGCAGCAGTCAGTATACCTCACAGTGAGAATGGGGAAACCTGTGGTATTTACCAAGTTTTTTACTCTTCAAGGTGTCCTTCTTGCTGAAATCCTATGATCTACAGTCGAGAGTCCTTCACAAATATACATTAAAACCGTTTCAGACTTCCCCACACCGTCGCAAGCTTTGCTTTAGGTTTTACCGATAACCCACCACTGCTTGGAATATTGTCGCCGGTGATTACAACGTTGTCGAATCTTGCTGTTCGATTCGAGAGCCCTAAACCTGCCCCTCCCGTCAAAAAGTCTTGGAACCCATCTAACCGCATTGGTCGAAATTCCCGATTCTCTCCGTCCGCATGATGCTCTTCAAAATGCTTCCGTCTGACAGCATCACGGCGTTGAAAAGTTTGGAGGTTCGGAAGTTGGACAGGTCCAAGAACATGCTTTCCGTTAATCCAAAAATTTAGGGTATCTGCTTTAACGTCCAATTTCAATTGAGACCACTCCTTCAATTCCAAAGGTCGGTGCGGTTTCATTCCAAAAAAGAAAAGGGGAGAGGGGTCTCGAAAATTCCCAGCCGCACACACAACCCGCGAGAGATTACCAGTGAATGGCCATTCCCCGATGGTAACCCATACGACCCAATCCCCGTTGATCCGAGCGGCGATAGCAGCACCCCCAGGCCCCGGTTTTTTGAGCGGTTTGACATCAAATTCGATAGTGTAATCGCGCCAGGTCTCGTCACCGACAGTGAGTAAACGGAGCCAGCCGTCAGGGCTTACCGCGTGAAGTTCATGGGCAACGATTTTCCAAGAACCGGGGCGGGCATCATTCACGTCATTAAAGAGAAGTTCTTTCCAGACACCGAAGTTATTATCGAAATCCTCCACAAACACGCCCGCCTTTGCCGAGAAGATGAAGAGGAAAAGAATACTCGCAATCCCTACCAACTTCATGCCGACCTCCATTTCTTAGCATAACGACATTTAGAATCAATTACACAACTTCCACGAAATCAAATTCGTCCTCCTGCGTTAACCGGATGACTTCGTCAACTGTTGTCAATCCCGCTGCGACCTTACGCCAGCCATCTTCACGTAAGCCTTTCATACCCATTTGGACGGCAAGGCGGCGAATTTCACTCGTCGATGCTTGTTTGAGTGCCATTGATCGAATTTCATCCGTCATCAGTAAAACTTCAAAGATACCGATTCTCCCTTTGTAACCTCTCCCGCGACACTCTTGACATCCGACCGCGCGCGGAATTTTCAGATTTTCTAATTTTCCTTGCGGTTCGGTCAGGGTGGTTTCGGTATTCACGGGTTTTTCCGTAGAGTCGCCTTCCATTACATTACAGGCTTGGTTTTCTGGGGGAATAGAAGACACAGGGATAGCGACGTTCCGGCCATTGCCGTTACCGTTACCCATAAGACCTGCCAACTCGTGCATATCAGGAGAATACATCTCACAACACGCCTTGCAGACACGACGGGCAAGTCTTTGGGCGATGACCCCTTCCACCGTGGAGGCAACGAGATAGGGTTCAACATTCATATCAATCAGTCGCGTGATCGCACCAGGCGCATCGTTTGTGTGAAGCGTGCTAAAGACAAGGTGCCCAGTGAGCGATGTATGGATCGCCATCTCTGCGGTTTCGTAGTCACGAATCTCACCGACTAATACCTCGTCTGGATCCTGCCGTAGGATATGTCGGAGACCTTGGGCGAAAGTAAAGCCTATATCAGGATTGACCTGGATTTGGTTAATACCCTCTAATTCGTATTCTACCGGGTCTTCAAGGGTTATGATTTTGACATCGGGAGAGTTAATCTCTTTCAAACACGCATAAAGCGATGTCGTTTTTCCACTACCGGTAGGTCCCGTCGCAAGGATGATGCCGTGCGGTTTACGGATCATACGCTGGAAGAGTTGGAGATTGTCCTCGGTCAGTCCGAGTTCTGAGAGTCCAAATTCAATAGACTGCCGGTCAAGAATACGGAGGACAACGCTTTCACCGTGCAGTGTCGCAACTGTCGGCACAGTAGAGACGCGGAGGTCTATTTGCCGATTACCGACACTACCAATCTGCCGACTGATTTTTCCATCTTGTGGACGTCTCCGTTCTGCGACATCCATTCCCGCCATGATTTTGATACGCGAAGTGATTGCGGATTGGAGATAAGCGGGAGGTTGCGGCTGATCCTCCAGTACGCCATCAACACGGAAGCGGATTTTCAGTTGCGCCGGATAGGGTTCAATGTGAATATCGCTTGCGCCTATCCGGACGGCATCGATAATCATCTGGTCCACAGCATGTATAACCGTCGGATCTTGGCTGAGATCTTTCTCGTCGATTCCGAAGTCGTCAATAGTCTCGCGTTCAAGAGTGGCAGTTGCCCCAACAGGTCCCTTGATACCAGCACTCAGTAGACTTTCAGCAGTGCGTCCATAGAGACGGACGATTGCCTCGTCAATATCTGCTTCATCCGCAAGAATAGGTGTAATTTGGCAATTGGTGATGAGCTCAATCTCGTCAATGAGAACGACATCCAGAACATCCACCATCGCAACAGTGAGTTGATCGCCCATTAACTCAATAGGCACGATTTTATTTCGGTATGCGAACCCTGGCGACACCTTCTCAAGCACATCAGGTTCAGGAATCATACCTTCCAATTGGATGAAGGAGGTCCCACATTCGACACTCTTTGTCGCGAGGGCAAGGAGATTGGAGGGGACACCCCGATTAGAAAGCACAGCAGCTTCGGATGCACCGGTCTGTTTTATCTCTGCAACAATGTCTGTATAGTCTTGTTCAGAAATGAGAGATGCTTGTCGCATCACCTCAACAAGCGAACCTGTATTCAGTGTCTGTTGCATAGTGTAAAAACTCTACCTGTCGGTGGGATTCCGGACCTCACGCGAGAAGTAGCCTCTATGGTATTTTTCTATAAATCTATCGTATCGTACCTGTTGATAATTAAGACGCAAAAGATGGAGATAGGTTTAACAACTGCCTACGATAGTCCTTCCGACAAACATTTTGCAGGCATTACTATTTTAAAATACTCACTAATAGTGCTAACCCCAAAATCTATGAGTCAAACGACGAACCAGAAAAGATAGCAGGATCTAGTTTCAATAAACACTGTATCCGAGGGGTTATTTGCCGCCCTCAATCCGTCGAATCGCTTTTTTCGCGGCATCGCGAACAGCTTTAGAACTATCGTCGAGTAGGCGTGTTAAGGCATCCCGAACGTCAGGTGATGTTGCGCGCATTTCACCTAATTCATCAGCGGCGTTACGTCGGACATCCTCGGCAGTATCGCGCAGTGCTTCAAGAAGCGGTTTCACGACCATATCTCCAGACTTTCCATCATCTACGAGTTCTTCACCGATTCCCCCAAGCACATCAACGATGTGTCCACGCGTTACGGGAGACTGACTATTCGTAAGCGCATCTGATAGCATCGGTGCGACGGTCATAGCAGCACCTTCACCCAATTCAATCAAGGCATCTTCGGCATCTGCTCGGACTGAGTCAGAGCTATCCGATAACACACCTATCAACGCGGCGAAAGTTTCAGTGGATGTTGCTCGTATATCAGACAATTCACCAATCGCATTGGTTCGGACTTTTCTGGAACTATCATTTAGACTGGCAATTAAAGCATCTCGGATAGTATCAGTAGACTGCCCGTTTTTCGCGAGGATTTCGCCGATTTCACCTAACGCCTCAACAGCTTCCTCGCGGACACGCCGATTTGGGTCTCGAAGCATCGCAACGAGAGCCGGGGTACCGGGGCTCCCAATTTCTTCAAGGAAATCCACAAATTCACGTTTCACCTTATTAGATTCGTCCGTCAAAGTTGGAACGATCTGCGCAAGCAATTCGGATTGCCATTTCGCTTGCAGCATTCTATGCCTTGCTTTGATTTCCTCAAGTTCCGCAGCGAGTTCGGATAAACCATCATCGTGGGATTCCGCCGTCGCCTCGTGAACCTGGACCACCTGACTAATTCCCATACCAAGTAAGATACCAACGACAGATACTATCACCCAAAACCATCGTCTTACATATATCCCCGTGCTTGCATTCATTATTCTCTCCTCCTCAATCAGTAGGGTTTAATGAGACTATTCCCACTGGACATCCATATTCCAAAGCAAAAATGGAACCAGTTTCGCGAGCACCTCAATAGGTGTCTCTTTTTCCGACAACTTCACTTCCAACAGAGACGTCCCATCTTCGACAGAAAGCCAACCGAGTAACAGCGGTATCTCTTTAGAATCGACAAGTCGTTTGTCAGCCGGGGGCGTTCCTCTTTCCATCTCCAAAGCCCGCGCTAAATTCAGTTGGGCAAACGCAGTCGGGGTTTCTGGAAGATGTTTTAAATAGGACGGTTTCTTTTTTTCTTTAATCCCATCAATAAGTGTAGAGACCTGATCCTCCGAGAAACCCAAAAGAAATAGCCCATCTATCTCACCATAATAGATATTCGAGGCAAAACTCGATATTGTAGTGCCTTTGTAATCTGTTTGAGAAACAGAGGCATTTTGTAGGTTAGAAAGTGAATTGCCGATCAGATTCCATTTCATCCTGTTGCTGGGTCTGAAAATAATGCCACCATTCGTTTCTACATCACCAGCATCGAGCGCAAAGGCACCATCTACCTCGACCTTAATGTCTCTTACAACTCGCAGATCGAAATGCCTGAGGTCAGGAACAGACAAAGCGAGTTCACCCATCAATCCAGCCACAATATCCTCTTCCAAATCAAGATTAAGGATCCCCTCGAAAAAAGAAATTGCCGCGTCAGTACCGCCCGTCGCGTCCTTATCCATCTCGGTGCGAGCCACCTCCCATACACCTTCTAAAAAGCCGGGTGCTACGGCAACAAATAGATCTTCTTCACCAGATAATGCGTTTACTGTTTCAAGCTTTGCTCCGTCTTTCAAAAACATCCCAATCTCGTTATTGGGCGGAGCGTCCGGTTTAAATTGTATGGCTAACTGGAGAAGCGGTGCTGTTTCCAACAAATTGAGATGCCCAAATAGGAGAGGAAAAATAGGCAACTGCGTCTCAACCCACACATCTAAGCCACTTAGCATCATAAAGACGTAGTCTATGTGGGCAAAAACAATCACTTGCCCAGATTCCGTTCCTTCTAATGCCTTGTTAACTTCTTCGTTCTCTTGCATATCGGGTGCATCTGTGCGGTAGACATCCAACAATTTTTCAAAACTGCCTTCGCCGACGCCGAGTACGAGAAAGTCATCCACAAATCCATATTTAAAAATATCATTGTTGATTTTTAGCGTGTTGTAGCGAACCCGCCGGTACACCCCCGCATCCACTTGCAAGGTATTTGCAGCATCCATCCCTAAGAGCCCTTCTACAATCTTGGTCAACTGCTGGAGTTTGTCGAGATTTCCGCCAGAGTGCATCACGAGTCCGAGTTGCATGAGCCCGTCCTGTGCTTCATCAAACCAAATTGCTAATGCCGTGCGGTAACCCACCGTCTCAACTATATCCGACAAGTTGGCCCCAAGCATTCCTTGGAACATCGCGAGTCCCTGCTCCATCTCCTGCCAACCTGACACATCTGGTAACAGCGTAAGCACTTTCTCCCAATTTTCTGAAATCTCAATTTCACCGTAGACTTCATCTATATCTTGGAGTTTCAAATACAAAATGATATCCTTTGGTATGAAATCTTCTACCTCTGCGGCATGCACCAGAGGAACCATTAGCAATAGTAGAATTACGCTACAGGTTTTGGGAATCTGTTGCAGCGCGTGTCCTAAAAGTATTACTATACGTTGATTGGGAAATCCACTACTTTCCCAGAAACATATTGCCTTCATCGAATACCTCCATTTTTACGGAACGCGAATGTCATCAACGAGTGCTTGCACATCATCAGGTGGAGATGGTGTCACGGCAGCTACAGCGATAGATACGATGAAGTTTAGCACCATACCGAGGGTCCCGATACCTTCGGGTGAAATACCCCATAACCAATGCTCCGATGTGTTGAGATCTGGACTGACAAACTTGAAATAAATGATATACGCCGCTGTAAAGGTGATACCGACAATCATACCACTGACTGCCCCTGCTTTGTTCATGCGTTTGGAGAAGATTCCCATCACAATCGCCGGGAAGAATGAACTCGCCGCAAGACCGAATGCAAAAGCAACGACCTGTGCAACGAATCCTGGCGGATTGATGCCGAAATATCCAGCAATACAGACTGCTACACCCGCCGCAATACGGGCGGCAGTCAATTCCTGTTTCTCCCGTAGCGTCGGCATAATCGCGCCTTTAAGGAGATCATGTGCAACTGCGGTGGAGATGACCAATAGCAAACCCGCGGCGGTCGAGAGTGCTGCCGCTAAACCGCCAGCCGCCACTAAACCGACAATCCAGTTCGGGAGTTTCGCAATTTCAGGGTTCGCCAAGACCATGATGTCTCGATCAATTGTCAACTCATTCTGGATATCTGAGTTTGGACCGCGGTACTGGATCGCTCCATCACCGTTCACGTCTTCGAACTTAATGAGACCTGTCGCCTCCCAATTCTTAAACCAGTCTGGGGCATCTTCATATTTCACATCTGTCAATTCGCCGTTTTGTTCATAACTGACAGTATTGAGCAGGTTTGTGCGTGCAAATATAGCCACTGCCGGTGCGGTTGTATAGAGAAGTGCGATGAATAGCAGTGCCCAACCCGCAGAAATCCGTGCTTCAGATGCCTTTCGGACGGTGTAGAATCGGATAATCACATGTGGGAGTCCTGCGGTTCCCAACATCAACGCCGCCGTGATGAAAAAGACATCAATCGTGGCTTTATTTCCATCGGTATAGAGGTTAAACCCCAATTGCTCGTTCAAACCATTGAGTCGGTCAAGGAGATAGAGTCCAGAGCCATCTGTTACTTTTCCCATCAGCCCCATCTGAGGGATGGCATTGCCCGTGATGAGAATAGAAATAAAAATAGCAGGCACGAGATACGCGAAAATCAGCACACAATATTGTGCGACCTGCGTGTAGGTGATGCCTTTCATCCCACCAAGGACGGCATAGAAGAACACAATCCCCATGCCGATTAGCACACCGGTCTCAACATTGACACTCAGGAATCGAGAAAAGACAATGCCGACCCCGCGCATCTGTCCTGCGACGTAAGTAAACGAGACGAAAATTGCACACACCACGGCAACAATCCGAGCCAATTGTGAGTAATACCGATCCCCGACGAAATCAGGGACGGTATATTTGCCGAATTTACGGAGATAGGGAGCCAATAGCAACGCGAGCAGGACGTACCCGCCTGTCCATCCGAGCAGATACACAGACCCATCGCGTCCCATGAACGAGATCATCCCTGCCATCGCAATGAAGGAAGCCGCACTCATCCAATCCGCTGCGGTTGCCATGCCGTTCACAACGGGATGCACGTTGCTCCCAGCAACATAGAAATCACCAGTCGAGCGTGCTTTGGACCAAAGTGCTACACCGATATACAACGCGAAGGAGAGTGCCACCATTACGAAAGTCCATGCTTGTACGTTCATACTTAATCTGTGTCCTCCCCATCTTCAGGTTGACTATATCTCTTCTCTAAACGATTCATTAACCACGCATAAACGAAAATGAGCTCAACGAAAATCCAGATTGATGCCTGCTGTGCAAAATAGAACCCGAGGGGACACCCCCAAATACGGATTTTGTCCAGTTGCTCTACGAACACAACCGAGCAGAGATATGAAGTGATAAACCAAATTCCCAATAAAATAGCAAGATATTGCAGATTTTTTCGCCAATATGCTTCATTTTTCGGTGATGTCTCCATAGGTGGTCTCCTTCATTAAATGGTTTTCAAACTTCCGACTCTTGCCACACACCCGGTAGGTGCGGTTTCCAACCACACCGAATCCCTGCATAGTAGCAAAATTTTGAAGCACAATCAATAATTCTTTGGGAACATTAAGCGTTCGACCTGTTCAATGAGAATGTGGAGGACTTTAATATGGATTTCCTGAATGCGATCTGCGGTGTCGCCGGGAGCAATAAGATAAACATCACAGTGTTGTTTAAGACTACCACCCTCTCTCCCTAACAATCCAAACACTTTCATCCCGCGAGATTTCGCGGCTATCGCTGCTCGGACAACATTTTCAGAATTTCCACTGGTTGAGAGGACTATAAGCAGATCCGCGGGGTGTCCAAGTGCCAACAATGGACGCGCGAAGATCTCTGCGAATCCGAAATCGTTCGCTGTGCAGGTGATGTGTCCCGCATCACTGAGTGCGATCGCAGGAAGCGGTTTTCGATCGTTCCGAAACTTACCTGTGCATTCCTCAGCAAAATGGATGGCATCGCACAAACTCCCCCCATTTCCACAGGTAAAGACCCTACCTTCCCGCTCAAACACATCTCGTATCATTTCCGCTGTTGTCGCGATCATCGCGATGTTCTCAGGGTTGCCGATAAACCGATTGAGCACGTCCTGCGCTTCTAACAACGCATCGCGAATACTATGCGAAATGTCCATATTTCCTTATTCTCCGGCGGAAGTGTAGCAAAAGTATTTACTTCAAAATCAACATCTTCCGAGTGGACTTAAATGCTCCGGCTGTTAGGGTATAGAAATACACACCGCTCGCAACCGCTTCACCGAGACTATTTTTCCCATCCCAATATGCAGCACGGGTTTTGTCGTGATATATCCCAGACGGCCTATATCCAAGGTCAAGTGTGCGTATCACAGTTCCTTCAACCGTGTAAATAGAAATACTTGTATCTGCTGGTTGTGTCAATTGATACGGTATCCAAGTTTCAGGATTGAACGGATTTGGGTAGTTCGGTAGAAGTGCCGACTCTTTTGGAGTCAACAATGTTAAGAGATATTCTAAGAAAAGAATGCCTTTTTGTGATGTGGGGTCTGTCAGATTTAGTTGCAGCACTTGGGCAAGCCACTGTTGCACGGTGTTCTTTGTGAATGTTCCCTTAAGGTTGTGCTGGTATCCAATAGGTGCAGCTGCTTCCCTCCCCATTCCACTAGCAACCGTAATTAAGTCTTTGATGTCTACGACTCCATCGTTGTTGATGTCTGCTTCAGTTTGATCTTTCCGTCCAAAACGTGCAGCGATGAACGATAGATCCAAGATATCTACAGAACCATCTCCATTTATATCCCATGGAGGTTCTACGACTCTACCAGAAATTGCTATGTATGGTAACCTTTCCCCATCGCTATTAGAGAAGGTTGCTGATAAACCAATAGTTGATGCACTGCGAGAAACAACTTTAAATGTTATTGTAGCCAGAGTACCATCACCACTACCAGCAGTCGCAGTTGAAACATTGCTAAATGAAATCTGTCCCAATTTACTCACTATTGGACCCCTATAAACTTTGTCAGATAAATAATCACTATGTGTGTGAGATACATATCTCAGTGAATTGTTATCATATTCTACTGCAATTTCATATCCTCTAACATCTTGTCCCCCGACAATGTTAATGTTAAGCTTAAATTGCCTTCCAACAGCTGGAGATTCAACAGTCGAGGGCGCGATACTCACACGCGTGGAGATATCCCATAATCGAACTGTTCTATCACTACCCCCACTGGCTAAAATCTTACTATTTGGACTGAACGCTACACTATAAATATCAGCCGTATGACCCGTGAGAGACGCAATTTCACCTTCCGTAGCAATATCCCACAGAGAAATTCTGTGATTCCGATCTACACCAGCAAGCATCTTTGTATCTAAACTAATCGCAACATTTCTGAAATTATCAACTGTAAGGACATCCTTGTGTTGACCAGTGGTAGCATCCCATAGGTAGACTGTATTATTGTTATTCTTGCTCGCAAGTGTCTTGCCCTTCTCTATGAATGAAACATCATAAATACTGTCTGTATGTTCCTCAAGCGTTTGCTTGTGGAAACCTGTGATGGCATCCCAAAGACGAATTGTGCGATCAGAACTCCCACTTGCGAGAGTTTTCCCATCAGGACTGAATACTACACTATTTATATTTTCAGAGTGTCCTTCAAGTGTTACTTTGTACTGCCCTGTAGTAGCATTCCAAAGACGAATTGTGCGATCAGAACTCCCACTTGCGAGAGTTTTCCCATCAGGACTGAACGCTACACTACTAACCTCATTTCTATGTCCTTCAAGTGTTACTCTGTATTGCCCTGTAGTAGCATTCCAAAGACGAATTTTTCCATTTTCGCTTCCACTTGCGAGTGTTCTGCCATCCGGACTAAAAGCTACAGAATGGATATAAGAAGTATGTCCGGTGAGTGTGTGTTTATGTGTACGTGTAACAACATTCCATAAACGAATTGTTCCGTCCTCGCTAGCACTTGCAAGCATCGAGCCATCAGAACTGAAGACAATTCTGGTGACCCTATTTGTATGACCTTCAAGGCTAATATGAGGAAAATCTTGAGCAAAAGCGTTTAGTGAAAAAATAGTTAAAAATACTAATAAGTTCAAGGTTATTTTCATAGCAACTACCTTTTTAGATTCAATTGCCAAGTGTTGGTAATTTAACATCATCTTTATGAAAATTGTAAATTTACTCCTAAATTCGGAAAATTTCTCCCAATTTCCCACCAAGCACACGTCCGGCACCAAGTAGACACGCGATTAGGATTAACATACCGACGACACCCAACGCACTCGCCGTATATGGACCGTGGTCTGGTCGCTGGGAGAGTGACCAAATCGCTTTCGTAATCGGATAATACTTATCCTGCATTGCCAAGATTAAACTATCACTGACTTCAAGCATAGAGAATGAAAACACGAGAATCGCACCGGCGAGAATATTCGCGATGACCAAAGGCAAGGTGATTTTATACAACGTCCGAACAGGTGTTGCGCCCATGTTTTGTGACGCTTCTTCGTAGGTGACACTTGTCTGCTGGAGTCCTGCGTAGATGGAACGCAACATATAGGGCAACCGTCGGACTGCGTAACTGATAATCAGAAGGAAGGTCGGATTCTTTCTCGGATCGATCACATTAATGAACGTCTCAGGAAGATGCCTTAACAGAAGCGTCGTATCCGCGAAGCTGCCCATATATCCAAAGGCTATTGCAACGCCCGGTAATGCCAAGGGTAACATCGCGATTGCATCCAATAGATTCTGGAACGGGAGACGTTTGCGTGTCAATAGATATGACACTACAACCCCTACCAAAAGTGCTAACAGTGTACTGAAAACGCTGTATTTCAAACTGTTGAGGATACTCGGCAACGTATCGGAATGCGTGAAGGTCTCAATATAATGTGCGAAGGACCATGATTGTGGTAGCACGCTCAATCGCCACTGGCTCGCATCCGGGGTCAAGGAAACAAGAATGACACTAATATGTGGTAACAATGCGCTAAACGTCAATCCACCGATAAACAGATAGATGATACCACGCATGCCCCAGTTTGTCTCCGTTTCCCGCGAAGTCACGTGTCCTCTGCCGAGCATCTCATAGTGTTTACTCCCTGTCCACCGCTTAGAAATATAAAAGGCGAGTGCTGTCAGGACAATAATTAGCACAACAAGGGCGTACCCCATTGGATTCTGATTTGCCTCAGTCACTTGTCGGAAAATTCGCACAGCGACGACTTCATTGTAATTAAAGATGAGAGGTGTGCCGAGATCGGTAAACGCCCAGATAAAAACGAGGATTGCCCCGGCGAAATAACCCGGCATCATCAATGGCAGCGTGATCTGACGAAAGACCTGAAAGCGCGATGCTCCCATATTCTCCGCGGCTTCCTCTAAACTCGGATCGACATTTGCGAGTGCCGCGACGATGTTAAGATACATGATCGGATACAGGTGCAACGTTGATAACATCACCACACCCCAGAACCCGCCGCCGAACCAGTCGATAGGTTCCGCCAAATCCATCAGATTGAGTTTCTCGAGGAGCATATTGACGCTCCCGTATAGTCCGAAGAATTGTTGCATTCCGATCGCGCCCACAAACGGTGGCATAATCATCGGGATTAGGATGACAGCACGTAGCATGTCGCGCCCCGGATACCGGTATCGGGTCAAAAAATACGCCAGTGGAAGGCTGATGATGCTCGTCACCAGCGTCACCATTACACCAATTTTGAAACTATTGATAACCAATTCTCGGATATTCGGATCGGTTACGATCAATTTGAAATATGTGAGATTGAAGTTGTTTTCAATCCAGAAGGCTTCTTTGAAAACATAGAGGAGTGGATATATGAGGAAAACAATAAAGAAGAGGATCGTCAGCCCAAAAATCAGCGTGATTGATGGGGTGAAATCATATTGTCGTTTAATTTTATCCATTAAGGACAGATTTCTATGTGCGCTCTGTTCTGCCTCTGGGCGATCCAGCATCTTTTTCTCCAGCATTTTCTGTGCATGTAACAGCGAAAATATAGAAACTATTTCTTAATTATACCCTATACGCCACCGAATTGCATATATTTTTTCCGTAGGAGGGATCTCGGAATCCCGATACTTGTTCGTTATTCTTCCGTAGGAGTGATCTCTGGTCGCGACTCCTCAAGTTGCCCTGATAGGGGGTTCCTGACCTCTGACAACCGATAACCAATTTTTGTTGACCTCCGGACGCAATTTGTGCTATACTGTAGCAATATCCACAACACAGAATCGTAGAATTAACGCCAGTTTGAAAATAAATTTGTAGGTCGGGTAGAGCGGTAAATACGCCCAAAAACGCGTCATACTGCACAGATATTCCGGTTTTTAAGCCACTTTTTGACGAAATAGCCGTAGCGAAACCCGACATCCCACTTTTATAAAACTCACGTTAGAATTATTCATGGCAACAGTCAGACTTGAAAATATTACAAAACGGTTCGGCGATCTCACTGCGCTCGACGACATCAACCTTGATATCCGAGATGAGGAATTCTTTGTACTTCTCGGTCAGACGGGTGCCGGAAAAACGACCACACTTCGCTGTATCGCAGGGCTGGACAAACCCGAAGACGGCACTATCTATCTCGACGACGTGAGTGTTAACGACAAAACGCCTGCCGAACGCGATGTCGCCTTCGTCTTCCAGTCGCATATCCTCTATCCACACCTGAGCGTTTATGAGAACATGGCGTTTCCGCTACATCCGAGGAAACTCTCCGAAGAAGAGATTGACCGGCGTGTCAGAGATATTGCACAGATGCTTCATATCGAGCATCTACTCCTGCGGACACCGCACCAGTTGAGCGGCGGGGAAACGCAACGGGTGGGACTCGGACGCGCCATGGTGCGTCGTCCCCAAGTCTTCCTTATGGACGAACCGATCTCCAATCTCGATGCGAAACTTCGGACCGAGATGCGAGCGGAAATCCGATGGCGGCAACGTGAACTCGGCACAACCACCTTCTATGTGACGCACGATCAGATTGAAGCAATGTCAATGGCAGACAGGATCGCTGTCCTTGAAGCCGGCAGAATCCAGCAATTGGGCACACCCGCTGAAATCTATAATCACCCGACCAATCTGTTTGTCGCAGGTTTCATCGGGAATCCGAGTATGAATTGCATTCCGTGCGACATCTCCAACACTAACGGCGAACTTCACTTGACGTTAGCAAGCCATCTTGGAAGAGATAATACAGTCGCAATTCAGAACCCCAAGATCGCTAAAACCGTCAACGACAAGGATCCAGACCGAGATTTTATCTTCGGCACACACGCTGAAGATGTTATCATCAGCCACCAGTCAATACCCAATGCTTTTCAGGCTGAAGTCTATAGCAGTGAACCCCTCGGTGCGGAAACAATTGTTGAACTGACGCTCGGAACCGATACATCAGGCGCGCACACAATTCTCAAAGCATGCACAGCACCCAACTTTGAGGCGGAAATCGGACAGTATCTCTACGTCACGTTTGTCCCAGAACGGATGCACTTTTTCAATAAAAACAGTGGCGAGGCTATTTTTTAATTATTCCTTGCGGTTCGGTGAGGTAGAATGAACTGGCGACTTAAACTCTTTAATCTTATTCCGAATTTTCTAAAACGTGTCGGATGCCAACTCTTACGCCGACTGGGCTATGATCCCGATGCGTGGTTAGAAAATTTCCTCAGAGAACACAAAGGAGACTCATAAGTGAAAGGCGGAGATATCATCATTGAATGTTTGAAAGCACAGGGCGTTTCAGCGGTTTTTGGAATGCCTGGCACCCAAAACATCCAAATCTACGATGCCCTACTGCGAAGAGGCGAAGGCACAATTGACCACTACCTCGTCCGGCATGAATACGCCGCGACGCAAATGGCAGACGGTTTCGCTCGTGCAACGGGTGAAGTTGGCGTCGCGATCACTGTGCCGGGACCGGGTGCGAGCAACGCATCGACAGGGATTTTAGAGGCATTCACGGATTGCGCGCCCGTCCTACTGATTACCGGACAGAGCGATTCCAGTTTCTATAGCAAACATCCGAGCAAAATGTTCCACGGATTGGACCAGATGCGGTTTTTTGAGTCAATCACGAAGTACTGCGCCATCGCGCATACCGTTGCTGAGATTCCTGTCGTCATCGAAAACGCCTTTAAAGCGATGCGCAGCGGACGACCGGGACCCACTTTCTTAGAATTTCCGATGGATGTCGTCACTGGAGAAGGTGATGTCCGAATCCCACCACGTGTCGAACGTACCGAATTACCTCCACCTGACGATGCATCGCTCAGCACTGCAGTTGAAACAATTCGCAACGCCAAGATGCCCTTGATTTTCGCTGGTTCCGCCGTCTTTCATTCAAACGCCCGAAACGAGTTACGTCTCCTCGCAGAGAAATTAAACGCACCTGTGATTGTTACCCGCAATGGAAAAGGGGTTTTGTCGGAAGACCATCCGTTGGCTCTGCAAATCTGCTATGGCTATCTCGGACGCGAGGCACTTCAACGTACCGATTGTTTAATCGGCATCGGACCACGCTTTACATCCATTGATACCCGAAATTGGAGTCTGGAACTACCACAACCGTTTATTCAAATCGACGAAGACGCGGACGAGATTGGACTTGAATACCCGTGCGATATAGGCGTCGTCGGTGATCTGAAACTGACGTTGCAGGCACTCATCGAGGACGTTGGTTCCGGTGAAAACGGGTGGGATGAGGTCCTGGCGGAACTTCGAGTGGGATTCGATGCACAGCCACCGTTACCAGTCATTCACGAATTCCAGGACGTGCTACCCCGAGACACCATCTACGCCATTGATGTCCATGCGCTCGGCTACGCTTCGTTCGCCGAGTTTCCTATCTACGATCCAAGGACTTTTCTCTATCCGAATATCGGTGTAGCATTGGGCCACGCGTATCCTGCGGCTATCGGCGCGAAAGTCGCATATCCAGATCGCCCTGTCATCTGTTTTAGTGGTGACGGCGGATTCCTAATGGGAGCCGTGGAAATGGCGACCGCCATGAAATACGGTATCAATGTCGTTGCGGTGGTGGTGAACGATGGGGCTTTGTCAGCGATTAAGGGGTCTCAACAGAAGGGGTGTGAAGGACGGACGATTGACACAGACCTGCTAAATCCGAATTTTGTCGAATTCGCAAAGTCCTTCGGTGCGTATGCCGAGCGGGTTGAGGATCTGGGAGATTTCAAGGACACTTTACGGGACGCGCTCGCCGCTGAAAAACCTGCGCTGATCGAAGTGATGCTACAGGAACGGCAGGACGATATCGTCGACGTGATCGGATGGTTGATGTCCGAACCGCTCCGAAAATCCGCTTTTTAATCCTTCTTATTCAATACTCCCCGCGGGCGTTCCAACCGGGATACTGTTCTTCCAATGCCTCAAGCGTTTGCGGTGTGTAGTATGGATGTCCAGCAGGTGGGAACCGAAAGACCTCACGCTCTGCGGCTGTCAGCGTACCGATGAATTTCGAGAACATCGGATTCCGACCTTTGTCGGTGTAGTGCCGAAAGCCTTCCCAATAGTGGTCTGCCCGTCCCAAACCGAATCCCCACGTGAAACGTTGTCCATCTTCCCGCAAATAATCGCTTGCCGAATGCAACGTATAGTTGTTGAAAATACAGACGGTTCCACCTTTGCAAACAAGGGGTTCGTATTGAGAGGTATCCCGTCCGTGTTCCTTCGCAAGGAGTCTCAGCGGTGCTTGGTCTGCGTCAACATCCTCAAGGTGTACCCAAAAACCGATTTGTCCGAATTCACGAGCCGTCTCGGACTGTGGTAACAGTGAGTTGTTACCGTTATCAATGTGCAAATTGCTTGGATCGCTATCGACACCGGGACCTTTAAATCCCGGATAGCGTGCGATCATACACCCAGCACGGTAGTGAATATGCTCCGTTTTCAGAAATTTACGAGCGAATTCCCATGCATCGTGGTCCACGATCGCACGTAACAAAGCCATTTCAGCGGGTGGGAATTCTGTTAAAGTCGCTCTACCGGGGGGTGGGTCATCCCTAACCTCTTCCCATGTCGGAAGAACGCGGCGTTGGGCGGCTTGCATCTCCGCAAGTTGTTCACCTGAATAGTAGTCGGGTACAATTAAGTAGCCTTTCACTAAAAGTTCATCCAGCTGTGCATCGGTAAATTTCTTAGGCATGTCAACCTCCATTGGAGAAGGGGTGCAAGTTTGAACAGAAACAGGTTAAAAATTTTTGCTGACGAACCTTGACAACCATAAAGAGTGACAAAGCCCGCCAGCAAAATTGAGAACTCCCCCAGACGGACTCGAACCGCCGACACGATGGTTAACAGCCATCTGCTCTACCAACTGAGCTATGGGGGAATATTAATGTAATTATACACTATTCCATTCGCGATTGCAAATTAAATTCAAAATTTTTACAGAGTTTCCCGAAAAGAGTGTTTTGCTACAAATGAAATAGACGGATGTTAACGCCTTGTGCTAATTAGACTTTCGTAAGATCCAACATTGACACACCACACAAAAATTTATGGGTAACAGTAAACTGCTTGCGGCGGATTAAGGGGTTGGTTTCCCTGTGCAAGGGATTTTCAACCCCTACGCTTACGAACTATTCCCCACTGGCATGGTTTCCTAACATCGCCTACTGCCGATTTCCAAGTAATTATAGGCTTTACTATAATACTCAGGGAACGTCCGGTAGATGTTTATATTCTGCATGATGCACCCTTTTCACCCTAAAGTTGTGTCCCTAATTATAAAGGGGCATCACACTTTAAGAGTGACGTTGGGGAGGCAAATATGAATCGACAATTTGCAGGGTGAGATTATATTTAAGGCATTAAAAATAATGATTGACGTTATTTTGAGAGATGTAAACGGACTTTGGGATATCGCGGATCCGAGCTATCTTGACGAATTTGATTGGCATAAAATCAACACACTTCCATATAGTTAACGTGAGTTTGAAAAAAGTTTAGTGTTTAGAAAAGCAGAGGTAAATCGCTGCTTTGCTGAAGTTCATCGAAGTTCAACGAGGGTTTGTTCGCTGAGAGCTGATAAGCGATCAAAGCAGAAGCGACATTGACTTGAAAGTTTTCAAAACTTCTATGGCGTGAGTGTTCTAACACCGTCTGGGTCTTGAGTTCCTTGATCACCGATTCAACCAGCGTCCGCTTTTTCAGCAGTGCCTCATCGCAGACGGATACGTCCAGAGGATCCATGTTCCTTCGGACTTTGTAAACGAGGTTTACATCTTGCTTACGGAGTTTCTCTCGTAAGTCTTTAGAGATATACTCTTTATCTGCGGAGAGGCTGCCGTGAAACTGCCCATCGGGGTTCATTCCCCAAAGTGGTTTGCGGTCATCGGTATTCGCAGGCGTCAACACTACGTCTAAAAGGT